>CAMAVQ010000027.1 GCA_945861755.1 Gemmatimonas phototrophica | reverse complement strand
TACACTGGCAAGGCACCGGCGAGGAGGCAGGGTATGTGAGAGTCCAGATCCAGCCCCTGGGACAGGCAGCGAAGCAATGGCAGGCCAGCACCGACCGCAAAGGTCTATGTGTGATGGAACTGCCCGCCGGGGCATACGAGGTTGCCGTCGGTCGGGGAAACGGCACGGAGGAAAAGGCACGGGTAGAGGTGAAGGGAGGAAGTGCCGTAGAGGTGCCGCTGGTGATGAGTGCGCCGGCAGGATTGCCCTTGCCGGCAGGCAAGGGCAAGAGGATCAAAGCCGGCAGTGGTACCCAGCAGGGCGCCTGGCAGACCCTGGGGGCCGCGGATGGTCTCCTTGCCAGCGTCTACCCCCGTGGCGGTGCGATGCTGCAGGACCGGAAAGGGAATCTGTGGTTCGGGACCACGGGAAAGGGCGTCTGTAGGTATGACGGGGCTGAGTTCCTCTATTTCACCAAAGAGGATGGCCTGGCCGATGATGAGGTAATCGCCCTTGGCGAAGACCGAGAAGGGCGTCTGTGGTTTGGTACTCGAAAGGGGGTAAGTCGGTATGATGGTCAATCATTTGCCACCTTCACCACTGCGGATGGTCTGGCAGGGAATGACATCCAGGCTATTACCGCAGACCGGGAAGGCAACCTCTGGTTTGGGACCGCCGCTGGGGCCAGTCGGTATGAGGGCAGGCAATTCACCACCTTCACCACCGCGGAGGGCCTGGTAGCCAACTATGTGAACGCCATTGCCGCAGACCAGGAAGGCAAGATGTGGTTCGGAACCAGGGGCGGGGTGAGTCGCTACGACGGGAAAGCCTGGACCACCTTCACCACCGCTGATGGTCTGGCCGGGAGCGATATATGGGCCATTGCGCAGGACCAGCAGGGGCAACTGTGGTTCGGGACAACAGAAGCGGGAGGGGGGGTGAGTCGGTACGACGGGCAGCAATGGACCACCTTCACCACTGCAGATGGCCTGGGAGACAATTCTGCGGTATCGATGACCGTGGATGGGGAAGGGAACTTGTGGGTCGGCACCCACGGCGGTGGCTTGAGTCGATATGACGGGAAGATATGGACCACTTTTACGACCGCAGACGGCCTGGCGAGCGATCAGATCATCTCGGCGCTGACCGACCGGGAAGGAGACCTGTGGTTTGCGGCATACGGCGGCGGATTGAGCCGGTACACGGCGCCGCATCTCACCACTTTTACGACCAGAGAGGGGTTGGTACACAATTTGGTGAAGGTTTGTCTGGAGGATCTCCAGGGGAACCTGTGGTTTGGGACTACCCACGGGGTGAGCCGGTACGACGGGAAGGCATGGACTACCTTCACCACCAAGGAGGGTCTGGCAGACAACTATGTCTGGGCTGGGCTGGTGGACCTTCAGGGCCAGGTATGGTTCGGGACTATGAGTGGTGGGGTGAGCCGGTTTGACGGGAAGACGTGGACTACCTTTGCCCCCAAAGACGGCCTGGCAGGCGCCACGGTCCTGTCGATGGCAGAAGACCGGCAAGGAAATCTGTGGTTTGGGACACTCGGTGGGGTGAGCCGATACGATGGACAGCGCTTCAAGACCTTTACGGTCGAGGATGGTCTGGGGAACAATATTACCACTTCGATTTTGCCGGACCGGGAAGGGAATCTGTGGTTTGGGACCGGAGGTGGTGGGGTGAGTCGGTACGACGGGAAGACCTGGACTACCTTCCCCACGCCCGCTGGGCAGGTGGACCATTGGGTGCGGTCGAGTTTGCAGGACCGGGACAGCAATTTGTGGTTTGGCAACGCGGGAGGGAGCGTTTTCCGGCACGAGGGGAAGAGATTGGCCAATTTTTCCACCCAAGTAGGTTTGGCAGATAATGTCAATAACGTGATCTCCATCATGGAAGACCGGCGGGGACACCTGTGGTTTGGCACCTGGGGTGGGGGGATAAGCCGGTACGACGGGACCGTGTTCCAGCACCTGCAAAAGCCCGACGGTCTGCCCAGCGAACTGATGCAGCACCTCAGTCAGGTCCGCAACGGCGATATCTGGATTGCCTCCGAAGGTGGGGCCACCCGGTACCGGCCCGGGAAGTTTCCCCCGGCAGTGCGCCTGGTCGAGGTGCTCGCCGATCGCAGCTATGGCCCGGCCGCCCAGATCGAACTGCCCTCCACCCAGGACTACCTCTCCTTTGTTTTCTTAGGAGCGAGTCTGCGGACCCGGCCCGAGCGGATGGTGTATGTGTATCGCCTGCTGGGCCATGACGATCAGTGGCATCAGGTGAATGAGGGCAGGGTGGAGTACGCGGACCTGCCCATAGGGGACTATGCCTTTGAGGTGAAGGCAGTAGACCGCGACCTGAACTACTCGGAGGTGCCGGCCACGGTGAAGGTGACCATTCATCTTCCCTATGAGCGGATTGCTTGGATCAGTGTGACCCTCGTGGGCATCCTGCTCTTCCTCTGGCAGACCGGGCGGGTGGTGCGGCGGGACCGCCGACTCCGGCAGGCCAATACCGCCATGTCATCGGCTAACAAGGAATTGTTTGGCCTCAACCAGGTCCTGCAGCAGCAGACCGGAGAACTGGAAGAATCCAGGAAGGTGGCTGACGCGGCTCGGCAGCAGGCGGAGTCGGCCAACCGGGCCAAGTCCCTCTTTTTGGCCAATATGTCCCACGAGATCCGCACTCCGATGAACGCCATCCTCGGTTATGCCCAACTGCTGCAGCGGCGAGTAGATTTGCCCGCTGCGGTGCATCGGGCGGTGGCGACCATCCAGCAGAGCGGCGACCACCTGCTCAAGCTGATCAACGAGGTGCTGGACCTGTCCAAGATCGAGGCTGGCCGCATGGAGGCCCGTCCCATTGACTTCGATTTGAAGAGTCTGATGGAGACCCTGGGGGTGATGTTCGAGATGCGTTGCCAGGAAAAGGGCTTGCAGTGGAGATTGGAGGGGGTCGATTTCTCTTCACTGCCGGTGTATGGGGACGAGGCCAAGCTCAACCAGGTGCTGATGAACCTCCTGAGCAACGCGGTGAAGTTCACCCAGGAAGGGGAGGTAGTGCTGAAAGTCACCGCTCAGCCTGAGGAGGGCTACTGCTTTGAGGTGCTCGACACCGGCATGGGGATCGCCCCGGCGGAGATCCAGACCCTATTCCAGCCCTTCCAGCAAGGGCAGGCCGGGGTACAGGCGGGAGGCACGGGCCTGGGCCTGGCTATTGCCCGGAGGCAGGTGGAGTTGCTGGGGGGGCAGTTACAGGTGGAGTCGAAGGTAGGCGAGGGGTCGCGGTTCTTTTTCACCGTGCCCCTGCCGCCAGCCCAGAGCGCGGTGCGTGCCGAAGCCATCGAACCCTTTGGCCATGTCCAGCGTCTGGCTGCTGGTTTTCGGGTGCGGGCACTGGTGGCCGACGATGTGGTCGAGAACCGCGACATCCTGCGCTCGATGCTGGAGGATATCGGGGTGGAGGTGGCACTCGCTGAGGACGGGCAGCAAGCCCTGGAGCGAATAAGAGTTCGCCTGCCAGATATCGTCTTCCTGGATATTCGCATGCCGGTGGTGGATGGGCTGGAAGCGCTGCGGCAGATACGGCAGTGGGAGCCGTGGAAAAACCTGAAGGTGGTGGCCATCTCGGCTTCGGTGCTGGAGCACGAGCGGCAGAAGTACCTGGCCGCTGGGTTCGACGCCTTCATCCCCAAGCCCTTCCGCTTTGCGGAGATCTGCGCCGCTTTGGCGCGGTTGTTGGGGGTAGAGTACGAGTACGCCGCACTCGCAGTGGGGACCGCCGGCGCGGATTGGGGCGAGGTGCTGCTGCCGGCAGATCTGCTCTTGCGCTTGCGGCGCGCGGCGGAACTCTACAGCGTGACCGAGATGGAGGAATATCTGAGGGAAGTGGAGCCGCTAGGAGAAGTACCCAGGAAGCTGGCAGCCCACCTGCGCGGCCTGCGGCAGCGACACGATATGGAGGCCATCCTCTCTATACTCGGCAACCTGCGCTCAGGGTGAATGCAGCACGGCCTTGTCACCTGGCGGTACACCCTTCTCATCTGGCGCATCTTTCACATCACACCTGGTACACTCCTCGCACTGAGTGCACCCTGCACATCTAGTACGTGTCCGCTGTCTTTGCTGTTCCAGGGCAGCACAGCCCGTCGGTGGTAAAGCCATAACGCCCGCTGCCCCCAGACAGGCCTGAATAATTCTCAAGTCCTTTAACCTCAAGCGCCTGGATCACGTCCCAGGCGCTTTTTCTGTGCCTGCTGCCGAGGATGGCACTGCCCTTGCAATAGGAGGAATCAGCGCGTTGTAAAACAGCATCCCTCGCGCTTCGCGGGCCCGCGAAAAAGTTCCGAACCGACGCATTCCAGGAGTGTATCCAATGCGGACGATCGGCTTTTTCGCAGGTATTTTTTGCATGCTCCTCAGCACCACCCTCCAGGCACAACCTTTCCGCTGCGCCGGCACAGACCTTCCCCGGGCAGCCGCCAAGATCGCCGGCAAGCAGCCCCAGATCCCCGCGCATGGCCATGTCAATGTGCTGGTCGTCTTTGCTCAATTCGCGGATGAAACTCCGACTGCGGTCCCGGGTTTTGCCGCCGAACTCTTCGACCCGGACCGTCCCGGCAGCTTCACCCACTTCTACCACACCATGTCCTTTGGCCAACTTCAGATTCACGGCACGGTGCTGCCCAGGCGCTACCGCTCGGATGAGCCGGCAGCGGCCTATCTCTCCCAAGAGCCAGGGCAACCGGGTGATTACGGAGTGTTCGTGAAGGAGATCCTCAGAAAGGTGGATGCGGATATCGATCTGGGCAGCTTCGACAACGACGGGCCGGACGGCATCGCCAATTCCGGGGACGACGACGGCCGGGTGGATTACGTGTTCGTCAACCTGCGCTCCGTCCCGGAGAACTTCATCCTGGGCAGGGCCACGGGCAAAGCCAGCCTCGGTTTCAGGACTTACCGCAGTGCCACAGATACCTCTGCCAGCGGCAAGCCCCTGCGCATCGAGGGCATGGGGTACTACGGCACCCTCCTGCAGGAAGGGAGCTTCTCGCAGACCGTGGGGTCCATGGCCCACGAGTTCGGGCATGGGTTGGGTCTGCCGGATCTCTACGACACCTCTTTTTTGCTCACCCCCGACCAGGACCCAGCTGAAGACGGGGCCGGCGTCGGGGCCTGGAGCCTGATGGGTTGGGGCGCGCACGGCTGGAAGGGCGACGACGGTCCGAACCCCCTGTGCGCCTGGAGCCGGGAGCAGCTGGGCTGGATCGGCGCTGACAACGAACGCCTGGTGGAAGTGAGGGCAGATGGAGCGGAACTCACTGTGGCTGATGTGCAGCGCGAAGGGCTCGCCTACAAGGTGCTGCTGCCCGAGGGGGAATACCTGCTGCTGGAGCAGCGGGACTCCCACTCCCAGTATTACAACCGCGATCAGCCGGCTGCCGGCTTGCTAATCTGGCACATCCGGCCCCAGGCGGGGGACAACAGCCAGGAGCAGAACAAACTAGTGGATTTGGTGTGCGCCGACGGTCGAGACGCCCTCGATGTTTGGGCACACGACGTGGCGTACTGCGCGATGCACGGCGGCAATCTGGGAGATGAGACCGATCCCTTTGACGGGGTGCGCTTCACCCACCTCGAACGCGGGGGACTGGCTTTTGAGATCGATAGACAGGGCAGGGCCATGCAGGTCGCTGTCTCGCCGGTGGGGCCGGCCACTATTGGTGCAGGTGAGCCCACAGCGGTCCTGGCAGACCTGGCCTCTCCTGCAGCCTTCCAACTCTTGCCCAACTACCCCAACCCCTTCAACCCGGAGACCACCCTCCGCTACCAGTTGCCCGAGGCAGTGCAGGTGCGATTGAAGATTTACAATGCGCTGGGACAGGCCGTCCGCACCCTGGTGCATGGCCCGCAGCCGGCAGGGGTGCAGCAGGTGGTCTGGAATGGCCGGGATGAGCAAGGGCAGGAAATGGCTGGCGGGGTGTACCACTATCGCCTGGAGGCCGGGGACCGCGTCCAGACCCGGCAGATGCTCCTGGTGCGGTGAATCCAGCGCCCCCCTTGCCTCAGAAACACCCCTGTCCTAGATTGAACTCTTTGCCCTCCCCTTTTTTAGGAGCAACATGGAATCCCGCGACATCCTCGTCAAGGGCGCCCGGGTCCACAATCTGACCGGCGTGGACCTGCAACTGCCCAAGAACCAGCTCATCTGTTTCACCGGGGTGAGCGGCTCGGGCAAGTCCTCCATGGCCTTCGATACCCTGTACGCCGAGGGCCAGCGGCGGTATGTGGCCTCACTTTCGGCCTACGCCAGGCAGTTCCTCGGGCAGATGGAAAAGCCAGACGCCGACCTGATCAGCGGGCTGTCGCCCACCATCTCCATCGCCCAGAAGACCGCCGGCCAGAACCCCCGCTCCACGGTGGGCACCATCACCGAGATCTACGACTATCTGCGGGTGCTTTTTGCCCGGGTGGGCACCCCGCATTGCGTGGGGTGCGGGCGGCCCATCGGCGCCCAGACCCGCGAGCAGATCGCCGCTCGTATCGGTGGGCTGCCCCCCGGCGAGCATCTGCACATCCTGGCCCCGCTGGTGCAGGAGCGCAAGGGCGAGTACCATGAATTTTTCGCCGAATTGCAGCAGGACGGCTATCTGCGAGTGCGGGTGGATGGCCGCATCTCCAATCTGGATGAGGCGCCGGTCCTGGACCGCTACAGCCGCCACAACATCGACTTGGTCATCGACCGCCTGGTGGTGGGCGAGTCGGCCCCCAGCCGGCTGGCCGAGGCGGTGGACCACGCCCTGCGCCAGGGCAAGGGCAGCCTGGTGGTGGCCCGCGAGGATCAGCCCGACTGGCTCTTGAGTGTCAATTTCGATTGTCCCTCTTGTGGTATCTCCTACCAGGAACCCACCCCGCAGATGTTTTCCTTCAACAACCCCCAGGGCATGTGCCCCTCCTGCCACGGCCTGGGGACCAAGCTGGTGATGAGCGATGAGCTGCTGGTCCCCGACCCGGCCAAGTCTATTTTGGAGGGGGCGGTGGAACCCCTGGGCGAGGTGACCAGCAACAAGTGGCGTCTGCACGTGTACGCAGGGGCAGCCAAACACCTGGGCTTTTCCCTGGACACCCCTTGGAAAAAGCTGAGTGCCCTCCAGAAGGAGGGTTTCCTGCAGGGCCTGGGGGAGGAGCGCATCGAGTTTACCTATACCAACCAGGGCGGCCACAGCTGGTCCCACCGCGACCGCTACGAGGGGGTGTTGCGCCAACTGGAGGAACGCTTCCACCGCTCTGACCGGGTGCGCCAGAGTCTGGACGGGTACATGAGCGCCCGGTCCTGTCCCACCTGCGAGGGCGGCCGGCTGCGCCCCGAGGCCCTGGCCGTGAGCCTGGGGGGCATCAACATGCCCACCCTCACCCGCCAGCCCGTCGAGGAGGCCCGCGTCTTCTTTCGCCAGTTGCAGCTCGATCCCACTCAGGAGTTGATCGGAGAGGAGGCGCTCAAGGAGATCCGCGGGCGGCTGGATCTGCTGGCTGACATCGGCCTGGGGTACCTGTCGCTGGACCGGGGCGCCCACACCTTGTCGGGGGGCGAGGCCCAGCGCATCCGTTTGGCCAGCCAGATCGGCTCAGGGCTAGTGGGGGTGCTCTACGTGCTCGACGAACCCTCCATCGGCCTGCACTACCGCGACAACCAGCGCCTGCTCGACACCCTCAAGCGGCTGCGCGACATCGGCAACACTGTGGTGGTGGTCGAGCACGACGAGGAGACCATCCGCCAGGCCGACCTGGTGGTGGATTTTGGGCCGGGGGCCGGGGAACGGGGCGGCAAGGTGGTGGTGGTGGGCACCCCCCAGGAGGTAGCTGCCTGCGCCGAGTCGCTGACCGGACAGTTCCTGTGCGGCAAGCGGGCCATCCAGATCCCCGCGCAGCGCCGCCAGCCCGGCGAGAAATGGCTGGAGATCGTCGGGGCCACCCACCACAATCTCCAGGATATCGATGTGGCCATCCCCCTGGGGGTCTTCACCTGTGTCACCGGGGTTTCGGGGTCGGGCAAGAGTTCGCTGATCAACGACATCCTCTTCAAGGCCCTCGACCAGCAGCTGCACCACGCCCTGGAGGCCCCCGGCGCCCACCGGGCCCTGCGCGGCACCGAGCACCTCGACAAGGTCATTCGTATCGACCAGAAACCTATCGGCCGCACCCCGCGCTCCAACCCGGCCACCTACACCGATGTTTTCACCCCCATCCGCCAGCTCTTTGCCCAATTGCCAGATTCCAAGGTGAGGGGCTTCAAGCAGGGGCATTTCAGTTTCAACGTGCCCGGGGGCCGCTGCGAGTCGTGCCAGGGCAACGGGGCGGACCTGGTCGAGATGGAGTTCCTGGCCGATGTCTGGGTGCGCTGCGAGGCCTGCGAGGGCCGGCGTTTCAACCGCGAGACCCTGGCCATTCGTTTCAAGGACCGCACCATCGCCCAGGTACTCGAGATGGAGGTCGAGAAGGCCCTGCAGTTTTTCGCCAGCATCCCACCCATCCACCGCATCCTCCAGACCCTCGACGAGGTGGGTCTGGGTTATCTCAAGCTGGGACAGCCGGCCCCCACCCTCTCGGGGGGCGAGGCCCAGCGGGTCAAGTTGGCCAAGGAACTGTGCCGGCGCAGCACCGGCCGCACCCTGTACCTGCTCGACGAGCCGACCACCGGCCTTCATTTTGCCGACACCGAACGGCTTTTACAAGTACTGCACACCTTGGCCGATCAGGGCAACACCGTGGTGGTCATCGAACACAATATGGAAGTGACCAAGACCGCCGACTACCTCATCGACCTGGGGCCCGAGGGCGGGGTGGAGGGCGGCCTGCTGGTGGCCAGCGGCACCCCCGAGGAGGTGGCCCGGGTGAAGGATTCCCACACCGGCCAGGCCCTGCGCGAAGTCTTTGGGCACCAGCCGGTGGTGCCGGCAGCCCACCCGGGGACCAAGAAGAAGCGGGCCGGTGCGGGCCTGATCACCGAGATCGAGGTGGTGGGGGCCCGGATGCACAACCTCAAGGGGGTGAGTGTGTCTATCCCCCGCGACTGCCTGACAGTGATCTCGGGGGTGAGCGGATCTGGCAAGAGCACCCTGGCCTTCGACACCCTCTACGCCGAGGGCCAGCGCCGGTACGTCGAGTCCCTCTCGGCCTATGCCAGGCAGTTTTTGGATCAGATGCAGAAGCCCAAGGTGGAGCGCATCACCGGCCTGTCGCCGGCCATCGCCATTGAGCAGAAGAGCCCCAGCAAGAACCCCCGCTCTACGGTGGGCACGGTGACCGAGATCTACGACCACCTGCGCGCCCTCTTTGCGGTGCTGGGGGTGCAGTACTGCCCGCGCTGCCAGGTGCCGGCCGGGGCCCAGACCGCCCAGCAGATGGTGGACCGCATCCTGCGTCTGCCCGAGGGCCGCCGTATTCTGGTGCTGGCCCCGCTGGAGCCGGCCCGCCACGAGGGGTACGAGTCCCTGCTGCGCCGGGCCCGCCAGGAGGGTTTCAATCGGGTGCGGGTGGACGGCCAGGTCTGCGAACTGGGCGCCGAACCCCAGCTGGACCGGCGACTGCGCCACCGCGTCGAGGTGGTGGTGGACCGCCTCAGCGTGCGCCTGCGCGAGCGCAGCCGCTTAAACGAGTCGGTGGAGCGGGCCCTGGCTCTGTCCGGGGGAGAATTGGTCATCGCCTCGTCCGACGACGGGGAGCAGGAACGCTACAGCCGCCGCTTCTCCTGCCCCGACTGCGGCCGCAGCTTTGAGCCCTTGGTGCCGCAGAGTTTTTCCTTCAACCACCAGCAGGGCATGTGCCCCGATTGCGAGGGCCTGGGCCTGAGCGAGGGCCTGGACCGCGAGGCTCTGGTGCCCGACCGCAGCCTCAGCCTGCGCCAGGGGGCAGTGGAGGTGTGGGGGTCGCTGGAGGACGAGCAGTTCGTCGCCTTCCTCGAAGCGGCCGGCCAGGCCCTGGGCTTTGATCTGGACACCCCTTTTGGCGAGTTGTCCGCCGAAGGGCGGCAGGCCCTGCTCTACGGGGCCCCCGAGCGCCGCATCGCCGGCGGTGGCGGACTGAGTTTCCTCTATCGGGGGGTGTTGCCGGCGGTGGACGAATACGTGCGCGCCCACGGCCGCCACAAGTCGCTGCTGCGCCCGGTGCCCTGCTCCAGCTGCGCCGGCACCCGCCTCAAGCCCGAGAGCCGGGCGGTGCGCCTGCGCGGCCAGACCATGGCGGGGTTGACCGGCAGCGCGGTGGACGACAACCTGCGCTTCTTCGAGGACTTTGCCCTCGACGCGCGCCAGGCCGGGGTGGCCGGGGAACTCTTGCAGGGGGTGCGCAGCCGGCTGCGGTTTCTCGAGCGGGTGGGCTTGGGGTACATCGCGCTGGACCGCCGCGCCTCCACCCTCTCGGGGGGAGAGTCCCAGCGCATCCGCCTGGCCAGCCAGATCGGCTCGGGCCTGACCGGGGTGCTCTATCTGCTCGACGAGCCCACCATCGGCCTGCACCCGCGCGACACCCGGCGTTTGCTGGACGCGCTGGGGGAGCTCAAGGCCCTGGGCAACACCCTGGTGGTGGTGGAGCACGATCTGGAGACCATCCAGGATGCCGATTACCTGCTCGACCTGGGCCCGGGGGCCGGCACCGAGGGTGGGGAATTGGTGGCCTGCGGCCCGCCCGACCGTCTGGGCCGCGCCCCCCGCTCCAAGACCGCCGCCTATCTCAAGGGCAAGCTGCGGATCCCGGTGCCCACCCGGCGGCGACCGGGCAATGGGCATTTTCTCCAGCTGCGGGGGGCCCGCCAGCACAACCTCAAAGATATCAATATCGACTTTCCCCTGGGCACGCTGATCTGCATCACCGGGGTCTCGGGCTCCGGCAAGAGCACCCTGGTCGACGATATCCTCTACAACACCCTGGCCGTCCGCCTGAACGGGGCCAGTCGCCCGGCCGGCGATTTTCGCCAGCTGCTGGGCCTGGAGCATCTGGACAAGGTCATCTACATCGATCAGGCCCCCATTGGCCACTCGCCGCGCAGCACCCCGGCCACGATGATCGGGGTCTTTGACCTGATCCGCCAGCTCTACGCCCAGCTGCCCGAGGCCAAGTTGCGCGGCTTCAACGCCGGCCGCTTCAGCTTCAACCGCAGCGGCGGCCGCTGCGAGTCCTGCGAGGGCCTGGGCTGGAAATGCATCGAGATGCATTTCCTCCCCGATGTGTGGGTGCGCTGCGCCGCCTGCCAGGGCAAGCGTTACACCGGCGAGGTACTGGAGGTGCGCTTCAAGGGGTATTCCGTCGCCGAGGTGCTGGAGATGACCGTCGATCAGGCCCTGCAGCTTTTCAGCGGGGTGCCCAAGATCAGGGAATGTCTACAGATCATGGTTGAGGTGGGACTGGGGTATCTCTCCCTCGGGCAGTCCTCCACCACCTTGTCGGGGGGGGAGGCCCAGCGGATCAAGCTGGCCGAGGAACTCTCGCGGCCCAGCACCGGCCGCACTATCTATCTGATGGACGAACCCACCACCGGCCTGCACTTCGCCGACATCGAGAAGTTATTGCAGGTGATGCAGCGGCTGGTCGAAGCGGGCAACACCCTGATCGTGGTCGAACACAACCTCGACGTAATCAAGACCGCCGACCACCTCATCGACCTGGGGCCCGAGGGCGGTGACCAGGGCGGCGAGGTGATCGCCAGCGGCCCACCCGAGAAGGTGGCCCGCGTGAAGAAGTCACATACGGGAAAGATCCTCAGGGAACTATTGGCGTAGGGGCGACTGGTGAATTACCGCAACCACATAGAATAAAAATGCTGAATCTCAATATTCCGCAGCGCGCCTTCTTCTCCTGTTCCTTTGCCTGCCCCAACCGCCCCATCGCGGTGGACGGGGTACTGGGCGAATGGGACGAGGCCTGCCGGCTGCCCAGCCTGATGGGCCTAGAGGGTCGCAGGGAATTTGCCCAGGTGCAGGTGGCCTGGAACGATTCGGGTCTGTTCCTGGGCTTGCAGGTCAAGGGCAAGACCGGGTACAAGCTGGACCCCAAAAATTTCTGGCTGGGCGATTGCCTGGAGGTGTGGGTGGACACCCGCGACCTAAAAGACAGCCGCCGGGCCACCCGCTACTGCCACCACTTCTACGTGCTGCCCGGCGGGCGGGGCAAGGACGGCCTGACCCCTATTGCCAGGCAGATCCCCATCGACCGGGCGCGCGAGCAGGCGCCTCCCTGTCCCGAGGAATCCATTCAGGTGGGTATGCGCCGGCTCAAGCGGGGGTATCAGTTGGAACTCTGCCTGCCGGCCGCAGGTCTGAATGGCTACCAGCCCCAGGAATTCAACCGGCTCGGCTTCAACTACGTGTTACACGACACCGAGTTGGGGCTGCAGTCGTGGACTGCCGACCGGGATCAGAGCGCCGATCCGGGGGCCTGGGGCACCCTGGAACTGCTGTCCTAGCAGCGGGCCTTCTCCTTTCACGGCTAGCTCTAATTGCTTAGATTTATTCAGTTTTACCTCCACCACGACGAAAAGGTTTTCTATGCCGCGGACTGAGCAGTTATACCGCTGGGCCGGTGTCGGTGTGTTTCTGGCCGCCCTCTTGTTGTACGCCAAGACCATGGCCACCACCGTGTCCTTCTGGGATTGCGGCGAATTTATCGCCTGCTCCTACACCATGGGAGTGCCGCATCCGCCTGGCTCGCCCCTGTACGTGCTGCTGGGCCGGGTTTTCACCTTGCTGCCCTTTGGCGCTCCCGCCGCGATGGTGACCTTCATGTCGGCCCTTTCCTCGGCCCTGGCGGTGTGGTGCGTGTACTTGAGCACTGTGGCCCTGGCGCGGCGGGTGATGGGCGGTCACGCGCACCGGGCCTTCGGCGACCAGCGCGACCTGAGCGTGATCCTGGGCGCAGTTGTGGCCGCTCTGTGCCTGGGCTGTTCTTATACCTTCTGGTTCAACGCCGTGGAGGCCGAGGTCTACGGCTACTCGATCTTCTTCACCACCCTGGGCGTGTGGCTCATCCTCTATTGGGAGGGCACCCAGCACGGGACCAGCAATGACAAGTGGCTCTACCTGATTGCCTACGCCTTCGGTTTGGGCGGCGGCTTACACACCCTCTGCCTGCTGACCATTCCCACCCTGCTGATCCTGGCCTGGTTCGCCGACGAAAAGCTGCGCCGGCTCATTGTGCTGCTGATGGTGCTGGCCGGTTGGAGTGTGCTCTGTATGGCGGTACTGGGGTCCAAGGGCGGCAACATCCCCATCGTGCTGGGCCTGCTGGGGCTGCTCTACTATTTGTACCGGGCGGATCAGCGCGCCTGCTGGTTGCTGCTGGGCACGGTGTTGCTCTTCGCCCTGGGCTACTCGACCTACGGGGCGCTCTATATCCGCTCGGGGTTGAATCCCACCATCGACGAGAACGACCCGGAAAACTGGGCCTCCTTCGTCAAGTTCCTCAACCGCGAGCAGTACGGCACCGACAGCATGCTGCTGGCGATGTTCACGGCGCGCGCCTCGCGCGCCTACCAGTTCTGGTATCTCCAGATGAAGTACTTTTTCCAGCAGTTCCCTTTCCCTTTCCTGACCAAGATGATCCTCTTCCGCAAAGCCACCGAAAACGCCGTCGACCCGGTGGCCGTCTCCCTCATCCCCTATCTGCTGGGACTGGGTGGCATGGTGTGGCAGGCCCAGCGCGACCGCCGCCGCTTCCTGGCCCTGCTGGCCCTGTTTGTGGTGATGGGCTTCTGCCTGTCCCTGTACCTGAACATGCCAGACCCGCAGCCGCGCGAGCGGCATTACGTCTTCGGCGGCATGTACTACGCCTTTGTGCTGTGGATGGGGCTGGGCTGGACCGGGCTGGTGGAATACCTGCGCCAGCGTTTCAAGCTGGGCAACCACCTGGCAACCACGGTGGCCTGCCTGGGCTTGATCTTGCCGGTGGGCATCACGGCCCAACTCTACCACCGGGTGGACCGCACCGACGACTTCATCGCCTTTGACTACGGCTACAACATTCTGCAATCCGCCGATCCCAACGGCATCATCTTCACCAACGGCGACAACGACACTTTCCCGCTGTGGTATCTGCAGGAGGTGGAGGGCATCCGCAAGGATGTGAGTGTGGTCAACCTGAGCTTGCTCAACACCAACTGGTACATCAAACAGCTGCGGGACCGCGAGCCCAAGATCGCCATCCAGCTCGACGACACCTACATCGACTCGGTGCTCACCGACACCCAACTGGTCGATCTGTACAAACGCGTCTGGCAGGAGACCCGCGTTCCGGTGGAGTTCAAGAAGTTGGGGCTGGAGGTGGAAGTCCCGGCCAAAACCGACGGCGGCCTGCTGCGGGTGCAGGATATCATGGTCATCGGCATCCTCTACTGGAACCAGTGGCAGCGACCCATCCATTTCGCCATCACCGTTTCGGGCGAGAACCGCCTCAATCTCGATCCCTATCTGCAAATGACCGGCATGGGCCTGCGCTTGGTGCCCCAGAAGGACGTCAGTACCGATACCGCCCAACTGGAGCGCAACCTCTTCGAAGTCTACAAATTCCGCGGGGTGAACGACCCCGAGGTGTTCAAAGACGAGGACGCCGACCGGCTGATGGGCAACTACCTGGCCTGCGTGCTGGAATTGGCCCAGTCCTACCTGCGCGCCGGGCGGGGTTCAGAAATGGAGCACCTGTTCCAATGGGGCCAGGCGCACTTCCCCTTTTCCTGGCGCGACTACTACGCCGCCAGCGAACTTTTGCGCCAGGCCGACCAGAAGGCCCTGGGCGCCGACTACCTCGAGCGGGCCGGCAAGGCAATCATGGCCGATTACGACCAGGACCCCAAACTCTCCTACGAGAACACCCTGGCCGTGGCCGGTCTCCTCCTCAATACCTATACCGAATTCGACCGGGCCGAAGGGCTCTACCGCCAGGCCATGGGCCGGAACCCGGGACAGTGGGACGCCTACTACGAACTGGCCGCCACCCTCCAGGCCAAGAACCAGCCGCAGGTGGCCCTCGAGATGCTGGAGCAGTACCGCACCCAGTACGGGGAGGTGGAGGAGCTGAAAAAGGCCGAGGATGTCCTGCGCCGGGCCCTGAGCCGGAACGCGGGTGGCAGCGCGCCGGCCCAGCCCTGAGCCTCTGGTCCGACAGTGAGCGAACCGGTCGCCATCGTCATCCCCCATTACCGGGCCTCCACGCTCGGCGCCTGCCTTGAGGCGCTTTACACCCACAGCGACTGGCCCATCCAGGTCACCGTGGTGGACGACGGGCCGGATGGGCCCGCCATCCAGGAGGCGCGGCGCGTTTATCCGCAAATTCAGGTGCTGCGCAACGAGCGCAACCTGGGCTTTACCGTGGCCTGCAACCGCGGCCTGGCCCAGGCCCGCACCCGCTACGCCGTGTTGCTCAACGACGACACCCTGGTGGAGGCCGGCTGGCTGCGCCCGCTGATCGAAGCCGCCGAAGGCGATCCGCAACTGGCCGCCTGCCAGCCCAAGCTGCTCTCGGTCGCCGATCCGGGGGTCTTTGACTACGCCGGAGGGGCGGGCGGGTACATCGACCGACTGGGCTACACCTTCTGCCGCGGCCGGCTCTTTGACCACCGCGAGCGCGACGAAGGCCAGTACGACCGGCCGGCACCCCTGTTCTGGGCCTGCGGGGCGGCCCTCTTTCTGCGCCTGGAGGCCCTGCGCCGGGTGGGGCCGCTGGACGAAGAGTACTACATGCACTTCGAGGAGATCGACCTGTGCTGGCGGCTGCGCCTGGCCGGGTACCGCATTCTAGCTGTGCCCACCTCGGTCATCCACCACCACTCCGGCTGGTCCCTGCCGCCCTCTTCCTTCCGCAAGGCGTACCTCAACTACCGCAACAACCTGGTCCTGCTCTGCAAGAACCTCGAAGGCTCCCGGCTGCTGTGGGTGTTGCCGGCCCGCTTGGCCCTCGACCTGTCTAGCTGTCTGCTCTTTTTGGCCAAGGGGCAGTTTGCCCAGATCCCGGCGCCGCTGGCAGCGCTGGCCTGGCTGCTCTGCCATCCGCTGCAGCTGTGGCGTCGCCGGCGCCAGTCCCAGGCCCTGCGCCGCCCTGGAGCGGGCTTCCAAGGGGAGGGGGTTTACGCAGGCAGCCTGGTCTACCAGTACTTTGTGCGCGGGGTGCGCAGCGCCCGCTGCCTGTTGCCCGAGGCCGCATGAGACGCCTGCTCGAACTGGCCGCCAAGCTCGCCTTCAGCCTGGGGTTGATCTGGTACCTGGCCTACAAGATGGACTGGCCGGTGCTGGGCCATATCTTCGCTGCCACGCGGTGGGAACCCTTTGGCGGGGCGGTGCTGCTTTTTGCGCTGAGCAATGTGCTGGGCACGGCCCAGTGGCATCTGCTCCTGCGGGTGCAGGAGATTCCCATCACCTTCAGGCAGTCCCTGGTGGTCTACCATGTGGGGGTCTTCTTCAACAATGTGCTCTTGGGCAATATCGGCGGGGACGCGATGCGGATCTACGACATCCGCCGGATCAGCGGCCAGGCCAGCGGCGGGGTGGCGGCCACGGTTATGGACCGCTTCATCGGCCTCTTCTCCACCTGCACCATCGCCCTGGTCGCCTACCTGGTGCTTCCCGAAGTACACGATCTGGCCTCGATGCTGGTGCCCATCTGGCTGGGCCTGCTGGTGGTGTTGGGGGCTGGGGTGAGCCGGCGGGCCGGGCGCTACTTCGAAGGCCTGGCCCGCCGCTTTCTGCCCGCGAGCCTGGCAGATATCGCCGGCAGCCTGCGCCAGAGCATGGGGGCCTATCGCCACCGGTATGGCCTGCTGGTGGGGATCTGGTTCCTCTCGCTGGCGGTGCAGTTGTGCCGGGTGCTGGTGTACTGGGCGGCCGGCCTGGCCGTGGGTATGGACGTGCCCCTGGGTTATTATGTGTGTTTCCAGCCCATCGCCGCCATCATCGCCGCCCTGCCGATCTCGGTGGGGGGCCTGGGGGTGCGCGAGAATATCGTGGTAAAGCTCTTCAGCTCGCTGGGCGCCGAGGCCAACCTCTGCTTCGCCATGTCCCTGCTGGGGTACCTGGCCGGCATCCTGGCCAGCCTCCTGGGAGGCCTGGCTTTCATCTTTAGGCGCCTGGCGCCAGCGGCGTCCCGATGACCCTCCTGGGCACCGATCGCCTCCTCGAAGAGGCCTTTCCCCTGATTGAGGGCCACCGCCTGGGCCTGATCACCAACCACTCCGGCACCGATAGCCGGCTGCGCGCCACCGCCGACCGGCTGTACCAGCAGGCCGGTGCCGAGCTGGTGGCCCTCTTTGGCCCCGAACACGGCATCCGCGGCGACGCGGCTGACGGCGAAAAGGTGGGGGGAGGTCGCGACAGCCGCACCGGCTTGCCGGTACACAGCCTGTACGGCCAGACCCGCCAGCCCACCGCGCAGATGCTCGAAGGCATCGAGGTGATGCTCTTCGACATTCAGGACGTGGGCGTGCGTTTCTACACTTATCTCTACACCATGAGCCTGGCCATGGAGGCCTGTGCGGGGCAGGGCATGCCCTTGGTGGTCCTCGACCGGCCCAATCCCCTGGGAGGCATGGTGCTGGAGGGCAATATCCTCGATCCGGCCTTTGCCTCCTTTGTGGGCAAGTACCCCATCCCGGTGCGCTACGGGATGAGTGTGGGTGAGCTGGCCCGCTTTTTTAAGGGGGAGTACGGGATCGGTGTGGAGCTGGAGGTGGTAGAGCTGCGCGGCTGGCAGGTGGAGGGGGGATGGGCAGAGACCGGGTTGCCCTGGGTGCCGCCTTCGCCCAATATGCCGGCGGTGGAAACCGCCGAGGTGTACCCGGGCATGTGCTTTTTTGAGGGAACCAATGTGTCGGAGGGGCGGGGCACGCCCAAACCTTTCGAGCAGGTGGGCGCTCCTTATATTGTGGGCCATCAATTGGCCGATGCGCTCAACGCCCTCGAACTACCCGGAGCTTGTTTTCGCCCGGTCTTTTTTCAGCCGACGGCTGCCAAATACGCCGGCCAGGTCTGCCAGGGGGTGCAGCTGCACGTCCTCGACCGGCAGATCTTTAGGCCGGTGCGCGCCGGCCTGGAGGCGGTGGCCATGGTCAGGAAACTGTGGCCCGACCAGTTTGCCTGGCGCGTGCCCCAGGGGGGTATTCACAATTTCGATCTGCTGGCCGGCACGGACCAGCTGCGTCTGGCCCTCGATCAGGGGCAGGGTGTCGCCGAGCTGGAGGCCGGCTGGGAGGGGGGGTTACGCGCCTTCCGCCGGCAGTGCGAGCCCTATTTGCTGTACGCGCGAGATTGACAGGCGGGGATGAATTTATAAACTATGAGCCACCTCTCCTTCACCTCAAACGGTTAGTTCCCATGCCCGCGCCCCTGGTACCCGGCACCTTCCTCATTGCCTCACTCAATCTAGAAGACGACCGCAACTTCACCCGCAGCGTGGTGCTGATTCTCAGGTGCAGTCCGGATACCGGTGCGGCTGGGGTGGTGATCAATCAGCCGCTGGGCCAGCGCCGCGCCGCCGAGTTGCAGCGCCACGCCGAAGGGCTGGAGCACTTGCAGACGCCCGAGGGCGGGCTCTTCTATCAGGGGGGGCCGGTGGGCCAGGATCAGTTGGTGGTCCTGCACCGGGTCGAGCATTTGGGGGAGGCGCCGCCCATCTTTGAGGACCTCTACACCAGCGTCGACCTAGAGGCCCTGCGCGCCCACGCCGCCTTTATGGACCCGCAGCAGCCGGTGTTGCGCTTCTATCAGGGCTTTGCCAACTGGAGCGCCGGGCAGCTTGAGAACGAGGTGGCGATGGGTTTCTGGAGCCTCGCCCCGGGGTCAGCGGACCTGGTCTTCTCCACCGAGCCGGAACGGGTCTGGCAGCAGGCGCTCTATTCCCTGGGCGGGAAGTACCGAGCCCTCTCCTACATCCACGAAGATCCCCTGGCCAACTAGCAGACCATCCCGCGTTTGGCGCGGATGCCGTGGATGGGCGGGTTCTCGCCGATCCAGCGGTCGTCCACCGGCTCCGAAGCCAGCTGGTAGCGCGAGTCCGAGGAGATACGAATGCGGTCGGTGTGGTTGTCGGTGCTGGCGTGCAGGGTGTACATGCTGAAGATCAGCAGATCGCCCATCTGGTATTCGGCGCTCAGCCAGCGGCCGCCCAGCTCTTTGCGAGCCTCGATGGCGTCGGGGTTGAAACACCCGGTCGAATTCCAGCGGATCTGCTGGCGCTCTTCGGCGCTCAGCTCCCGGCCCGCGTTTCTGGCCGTTTCCACCAGAGCCCTGGCGTTGCCCTCCTCGCAGTACGCATCCACATCGGTCTGCCCATAGGTGTTAACCACCTGGTCCAGGAGGTGGGAATTCTCCAGTACGATCAGTCCTCCCATGTTATAGGGCACGTCCATCAGCGGGGTCCACGAGGTATAGAGTTTCCGGGTGCCCCGGCCCATGTAGACCACGTCGTAATGGGGCTGGCTGGCGGTGCGGGTGCCGGGGGTCTTGGCGCGGAACCAGGTGTAGTCGTAGTGGAGTACTGGGCCGCCCAGAAAGGACTCGTAGAAGGCCATCATTGTTCCCTCGTAGAGCAGCTTCATCAGCGGCAGGTTGCCCTTGGCCAACTGGGGCATAAAGGAGGCGGTGTGGTCGGGTTTGACTATCCCCTCGTAGGCGGGATAGCGCTGGTCGAGGATGCCGGCTTCGAGCAGGCGATCCATCACCTCTTGGCGAGCAGCGGCCACTTCGTCGCGGTCGAGCAATCCGGGCAAAAAGATATACCCGTCCTCCCCCATGCGCCGGCGCAGTTCGTCGACGTCCCCGGCTGCATCGTCGGAGCGACGCAGCTCGCCAAAGCCGGCGGGGGTGGTGTCGATGGGGTTGCCGCAATAAGTCAGCTCTTGGATGCTTTCGAGGGTCATCGGTTTTCTCCCTAGCAAAGATTTAACTCAACTCGATCAGCAGACGCTCGCCGGCGCGGCGCACCGGATAGGTGCGCACCCGCGCTTGGGGGTTGGCCAGGGCCTGGCCGGTACACACGTCGAATTCCCAGCCGTGCCAGGGGCAGGTCAGCACCTCACCAACCCGGCCGTAGGCGATCTGCTCGCCCGGCCTACAGGGCAGGGGGGTGCCGCCCAACTGGCCCGCCGAGAGGGGCGCGCCCTGGTGCGGGCACACGTCGCGCAGGGCGTAAAACTCTTCACCACGGCGCAGGATCACCAGTCCCCGGCCTCCGACCTCGACCCGGCAGAGCCTGCCGGGGGCAAAGTCGGCCGCCGCGCCAATATCATGCGTGTGCGAAGCCATAGAAGGCCTGGGCGTTGTCGGCGCAAATGCGCCGGCGCAGCGGGTCGGGTATAAAAGAAGGCAACGCCCGGTCCGGGGCGTCGAAATCCCAGTGCGGATAATCAGTGGCGAACATCAGAAAGTTCTCGCGGCCGATCATTTCGATGATAGAGAGCAACTGCCTGGGTTCGGGTGGTTCTTCCATCGGTTGGGTGGTGGCCCGGAAGTGCTCGAGGATGTATTCGCTGGGCAGTTTCTTCAGCCAGGGCACCTCGCTGCGCAGCCCGCGGTAGTTCTTGTCGAGCCGCCACATCAGCGCCGGGATCCAGGCGAAGCCGCCTTCGACCAGGGCCACCCGCAACTCGGGGAAGGCTTCAAAGACCCCCTCGCACACCAGGCTGATCACCTGGGCCTCGAAGGCCTGGGTCATGCCGGTATGGTCTTCGATATAGTAGGAGGGCCAGCCGCAGGAGGTGATAGGATGGCCGCTGCCGCCGAAGTGGATGCCCACCGGCAAGCCGGCCTCGCAGGCGGCCCGGAAGATGGGGTGGAACTGGCGTCGGCCGTACGGGGCGTGCGAGCGGACCAGCAAGAGCACCTGCACAAAGCGGCGGTCGCCGGCCAGGCGAGCGATCTCCAGGGCGGCGGCTTCCGGGTCGTGTGGATTGACCACGATCGAAGCGCGCCAGCGCGGGTCCGCATCGAGCCAGCAGGCGGCGGTCCAGTCGTTGACCGCCCGCATCAGGGCGTTGCCCAGGTCTAGGTTGTGGACCGCGCACAGCCCGTAGAGCGGATTGAGGATGGCATAGTCGATGTCCCAGGCGTCCAACAATTGCTGGCGGGCAAAAGCCGGGTCGCTGCCCGGGCGTTTGCCGCCGGGGGGCCAGGCGTCGCGCCGGGCCGCCTGGGAAAACACCTTGGGGTACTGCGATATCGAGGGGTTGGTAAACCCCGACTGGCGGATGTAGACCTGCCAGCGCGCCGGCAGATAGGGCATCAGGTCGGCGATGGAGTCGGGATAGTTGTGCGCATCGCTGTCGATCAGCGAGACCGCTTTTCCCACAGGTGGTTTTTCTAATGCGGCGGTTGATGACATGGGCAGCCCTTCGCTCGAAAGATATGGGCGCTGGCCGAACGAGGTCAAGGGTCCAGCGGAGCCATGGGCCGGGGGAGGTGGCGATAGGGGAAACGAGACAGGTCGCTGGCGCCCAGCCCTGGAGTGTCCACATAAAAACTAGCCCTGAGGATGGGATCGTAGGCGGCCTTGTGGGAGATGGCGGCCTTGATGCCGATCAGGTAGAGGTCCTCGGGGATCAGTCCCTGGCTGCGCAGCTGGCCCAGGTCCATGGGCGGGGTTTTGCGGGTGGTTAAGAGGATAAAGATGCCCTGGTGGTGGACCAGGGCCGACAGACCCATGTCCACATGCCGGCCCACCAATGAGGCGAGGTGGGACTTCTCGTTCTCCAGGGAGAACTTCCCGTCGGTGCGCCGCAGTAATTCCACCGGCAGTTCGAGGGTGGGCCCGTGCAGATGATCCACCTTGCCGCCGAGGCGCAATTGCAGCCGGTCGCCGACACTGGCGCTGTGGCAGGCGGCTGCGGCCTGGGGGTCGTTGATGACCACCGCACTCTTCTTGACCCCGTACTGGATCAGCGCCTGGAGGATGCCGGTGCCGTCGCCGGGGGTGCCGCCGCCGATATTGTCTGAGGGCTCGATCAAGCCGATGGGCCCCTGGGACAGGGCCAGGACCTGGGGCATCACTTCGGCGATGGGTGGGTCCAGGGGGTTGCCGGCGTTGGCCTGTTCGAGGGCGTGCTGGGCTAGCGGTTGCAGCAGGCGCTCGGCCCGGAGCGGATCGCCGGTGGTGGTGGCGCAGAAGGAGACTCCAGCGCAGGGCACGTCGGCATAGGCAAAGCCGGGCAGCACGCAGATCTCTAGCAGTTCGGGGTAGTCGGCTTCGAGCCGGCGGGCCATGCGCTCCAGCGAAAGCATGGGTTCGGCGGTGGTGGAGGTACCCTTGGGGCTGTAGAGCACCGGCGGCTTGAGGGCCACTACCTGCGGCAGCCCACTCCCTTTCATCACCTGACCCAGCAGCTGGGCGGCCCGTTCCCCGGCCTGGCGGGCATCGGTGTGGGGGTTCTCCCGGTATCCGGTGAAGATATTGGCGCAGCGGGCCATCTGCAGGCTGAAATTGGCGTGTAAGTCCAGGTCGGCGGCGATGGGCAGGGGGCGGTCCCCCAGCCGGGCGCGGATGCGGCGGAGCAATTCCCCCTCCCCGTCGGGGAAGGAGGCGAAGGCCATGGCCCCGTGTAGGATCAACAAGATCCCGTCCAGGCCTTGCTGCAGGGCCTGGTCCAGATCCTCGGCGAAGGCCGCCCACCAAGCCTCGAGCACCTGGTCGGTCACAGTGCCCGAAGGCATAGCGGCCCCGTACACCGACGGGTATACCTTCCAGCCCTGGCGCTGGGCCACCTCCAGGGCGCCGCCCATGGGCGAGACATCCCCCTGGCACCGGTCCAGCAGGCCGGTGCCGCGCACCCAGATCATCTCGGCAAAGGACTCCAGGCCGGTACGTCCGGCCAGGAAGGTGTGGGTTTCGTGTACCAGGCCGCCGATCAATACCCTTTTCATTAGTTTCCCCCCTCTTTTCCGCGATTGACTACCGGGACCCGACCTTTTATCTTAGGGCACCCCTCAAGTTCCCCGCTGTGCCCGAATCTCCTTTTCCTGCCGATATATAAAACAGACAACTATGAGTTTGATACAGCTGATACTTTCAGTGTCCCTGCTCGCCTGGGCCGGTAGCGCCCAGGCCCAGCAGTTGGCCGCCACCAAGATCCGGAAAGCCAAGGGTGGCAACAAGAATACCTGCGCGGCGGCCATTCTGGTCGAAGCCCAGACCGGCAAGGTGCTCTTTTCGTATAATGCCGATCTGCAGCGTCCGCCGGCCAGCACTCAGAAGCTGCTGCTGGAGCTGGTGGTGATGGACGCCCTGGCTGCTGGCGAGGTCTCCCTCGAAGATACCATTCGTGTCTCCGCCGAGGCCAGCCGCATCAACGGCTCCCAGGTTTTCCTCCGGCAAGGCGAGGCCATGCCCCTGCGCGAAATGATGAAAGCGGCTATGGTCGTCTCGGCCAACGATGCCTGCGTGGCGATCGCCGAGCACTTGGCCGGCACCGAGGCTAAATTTGTCGCCCGCATGAACGCCAAGGCCAGGGAACTGGGGCTGAAGCACACCCGCGCCACCAATTCCTACGGGCTGGACACTACCCCCGAAGGCCAGGGCAATATCACCACGGCCTACGAGCTGGCCCAGATCGCCCTCGCCTTGCTGCGCCAGTATCCCGAGGCTCTCCAGTGGTCCTCCTTGCGCGAGACCCCTTTCCGCGACGGCACCCAGACCCTGCACAGCACCAACAAATTGCTCGATCGCCTCGAAGGCATGGATGGGCTCAAGACCGGTTTTACAAGCCGGGCCGGTTTTTGCCTGGTGGGCACGGCCCAGCGGCGGGGCATG
This sequence comes from Gemmatimonas phototrophica, assembly GCA_945861755.1. Lineage (GTDB taxonomy): Bacteria > Latescibacterota > UBA2968 > UBA8231 > UBA8231 > SICG01. The sequence goes on along the minus strand of CAMAVQ010000027.1, from coordinate 10,183 downwards.
CGCCTGATCTCGGTGGTGCTGGGGGCGCGCAACCCCAGGGTCAGGGAACAGGAAACCGTGCGGCTGCAGGAATGGGGTTTTGAGCACTACGCCAAGGTGCCTCTGGCCGAAGCCGGCCAGTCCATGGGGCTGGTCACCCTCGACTGGGGTGCCGAGCCGGTGGTCAACGCCGTGTTGAGCAATCCCCTGGCCGTGGTGCTGCGCACCGAGCAGAAGCGCCACCTCAGAAGTGAACTCGACCTTCCCTCCAAACATCCGGCCCCCGTGCGCCAGGGCCAGGGTCTGGGCACGCTCAAGATCTCCCTGGGCGACAGTCTGCTGGCCGAGGTGGAACTGGTGGCCGAAAAGAGCGTGGATCGGGTGGGGCTGTGGGAGCGCCTCATGAGTTACTTCTAACTTCTAACGGAATCCCCCCGCATCGCGCTCACCTCTCAGTACGAATCCGGCGCGATGCTCAGATCGCGCTCTGCCAAGGGCAGTTCCACCCGCCGGCCTCCTTGCCGGTGGGAGGCGATGATTCCGAAGATCAGTTCCTGGCTGCGGCAGGCCAGTTCAAGGCTGCCCTGGGTCTCGCCCCCACTGTCGAGGGCGGCCACCAGATCCTCGATCCCCTTGAGGGTGCCGCTGGTGATGGGAATTTGCGGCCCCTCCACCTGGTGAAATTCCCCGTATTCGTCGGCAGTCCTCCAAGTATAATCGATGCCGTTGCTCAGGGTGCGCAGTTTGCCCTTGGTGCCGCTGACCTCGAACTCGTAGCCGCCGGCGGCCACCAGATAGGCGTGTACGCCGTTCCTAAAGCGCACGTACCCGCTGGTGATGCTCGGGTCGATCTTGAGGCGCTGGCCTTCCCAGTCGCTCTCGGAGAAGACGGCGTTGCCCTGGACGAATTCGGCCTCCCCGTCGCCGGCCAGGAAGAGCATCATGTCGGCGGCGTGGGTGTGGCCCCACTGGGCCACGCTGACCCCGCAGTTGGCCACCACCGCCTGCACCTGGCCGATCCGGCCTTCGTCGCAGAGCTGGCGCAGGTGGCGGTACAGGGGGGTGTAGCGGCGCTGGGTGCCATAATTGAACTTGACCCCGTGCTCTTGGCAGGCGGCCAGCATGGCGTCGGCCTCGCGCATGGAATTGCAGAGCGGCTTCTCGCAATAGATGCCGGCCACTCCGTGTTCAGCGGCGAAGAGGGTGGTTTCGGCATGGGGTCCGGGGCGGGTGGCGATGCTGACGATGTCGAGCTGCTCTTTGAGGATCATCTCCCGGTAGTCGGTGTAGGCGCTGGCTACCCCGTAGCGCGCTTGGGCGGCTTTGGCCTTTTCGGTCACCGGATCGCAGACCGCCGCGAACTCGATACGCCCACAGGCCGCCAGGGCGGCGGCGTGGGAATAGGGCAGAAACAGGTCGCTGTGGGGCCGGTCCCTGACTTCATCGTCGATGGTGGCGCCCATACGCCCACAGCCGATCAGGCCGGCGCGGTAGGTCTTGGACATGGCATACCTCGGAGGAGTGGAGTGCTTGACCGGCAGGCGCTTTTGCCCTACATTATCTGCCGCTTTTGAGGCCGGCGCGTCAGAATAAAATCAATGCCCGGATGGCTGTAAAGAGAGGGCGATTAGCTCAGCTGGTTAGAGCACCTGCTCGACAAGCAGGGGGTCACTAGTTCGAATCTAGTATCGCCCACCATTTGGAAGCCCTTGCGAGACTATTACTCGCAGGGGCTTTTTTTTGGGCGAATCGCAGCGGCAGCCCAAGCTCCTTCAATTGTCCGGAGTCACCACCTCGGCGCGCGTCATCCTGGCCATGCCCCGCTGGGCTACCCGCCCGAGGCAGGGCCCACCGATCATCACCAGGGTTTCGGCGACAAAGCCGGCGATCAGGGTCAGGGTGGCGGTGATGTGGTCCAGCAGCCCGGTGTAGAAGAAGAGGGCAGCCAAGAGGTAAGTGGCCACGTTGCGGAAGATGGCTCCCGCGCCCATACGACCGGTGGTGCGGCGGATCAGGGCCAGGGGCAGGCTGAGGATCAGGCAGAGCCAGAGGGTGAAGCGCAGGCAGATCCGCCAGCCCTGCGGGGAGCGCACGAAGCTGTTGGACATCTGCGGCATGAAGATGAGGGCGGCGTTGAAGAGCTGGAAGACGCTGGAGGCAAAGGCGAAGACGGCCAATTCGCGCGCCGCGTTGGGATAACGGGCCAGGGCGCTGTTCTGGAACTGTTGCGCCAGCAGCATGACGATGCCGGTGAGGACCAGGGGCCAGTAGAAGCGCCAGTACTGAAGTTGGGTTGGGGCCTGGGCTGGGGCGCTCGCTTCGCCGGGTTGGGGTAGCGTCAAGGAGGCCAGGCCCTCAGCCCGCCGGCCAGGGTCCGCTGCAGGAGGGCCGGTTGGCCCAGCGCGCAGTACCCAACTGGAGGGTGATCTGGGTGGCCGGCGGCAGTATCACCTGGAAGCGCTCCGCGTCGATGCGGGTCTCGCGGACCCCGGCGCGCAGGGGCTCCGGCTCGGCGTAGTCGCTGATCTGCCCGGGATAGACACTCTCCAGGGTGTCGCAGCGGGCGCCGGTGAAACGGTGTTCGCCAAAGGCCCCGGCCTGCACCACCAGGCGGCGCTCGGCAGTGGGGCTGAGGTTCACCAGGCGCAGCACGGTGCGGTCTGGCTCTAGCTTTTCCACCAGGGCGGCCACATCGGCGGGTAGGCCGGGCCGGCGTGTCAGCGCGTCGAAGTAGCGCAGCCGGCACATGAGCAACCCGCCGTTGTAGAGGTGCTGCGGCCCGCCCATGGTGAGTTGGACCAGGGCTTCGGTGGTGACGGGATTGACCTGCTGCCAGCGGTGGACGTCGCGGTGAGTGCTCGCCTCGGCGTCGTTGCGGATCAGCTCCAGTCGGCGCTGTACCTGGGCGCAGGCGGCCTGCAGTATGGCCTCCGGATACCCAGGGTTTTCCCCGGCCAGGTAGCGCACCCAGGGCGGCTCATGGCCGGCGTCCTCCTTGGTGTGGAAGGGGAAGGTCAGGTTCCAGTCGTAGTTGCTCTGCCGGCGGATGGTCTCCAGACGCTCCCAATCGCCCGGGGCCATGGACAGGTTCCACAGGGCCGTCGGGTAGACGGGGGACATGGGTTGGTAGTCGAACCAGCCGGCATCCCCGTAGCGGTAGGGCACCACCAAGGTGCGGCGGTCGGCGCCCAGGGCCAGGTTCTGGCCGATCCAGTGCTCGAAGAGGCTCATGTCGCACGCGCCCAGATCGCGCACCTCGCCCAGTTCAAGGATGCGATCCTGTTGCCGGCGGGGCAGTTCTAGGTAGCCCTCGTCGCCGGTGAGCAGCAGGGCGCAGGAGGCGGCCACCAGCGCGGCCATCTGGAGATTGTAGAAACCGTGCGGCCAGGTCCAGCCGTACAGGCCACCGTACCAGTGCCCCTCGCAGTACTCCCCTACCTGGCCCGAAAGCCCCACGTTGTCGGGAAGCAGGCCCTGGTTCTGGCGGGCCCGTTCGGCCCAGATCTCGACGTAATCCAGCACCCAGCGCCGGTATTTCTCGTCGCCGGTCAGCATAAAGGCATTGGTCACCAGGCTGCACACCGCCAGGTTGGGCGGCACGTCGCCCTGGCTCATGCGCCGCTGCATGTACTCACCCATGCGCCGGGCCAGGGCCGGGTCCTTGAGGTCCTCGATGTTTTTGATACCGGGCACGTCGTAGTGGGGCAGGCCGTAGCGGGCCATGCCCGGCGACCAGCCGTACGAGGGCTCGCCCTTGAAGAAGGGGCCGCCTGGGCCGCCGCTGCCGTTGTATGGGCTGCGGATTAGCTTGCGCTCCGCATCCCAGTTGGGCGCCTCGGGGTCCTCGCCCAGATAGAGGCCGGCAAAACGCCGCGCCCGCTCCACTCGTCCGGCCCGCTGCGGATCGGCCAGGCAGAGCAGGTAGAAGAAGATGTCGCTCTCCCCCTGGTGGAACTGGTCGTCCCGGCGCGAGTACTCTTGGTGTACCAGGCCGTGTTCGGTCAACTGCCGGGTGACACCCTCCCAACCCTGCGAGGCGATCTCCAGCAGGTGCCTGCCCCCGCCCATCAGGTGCAGCAGGGGCCAGTTGCAGTAGGCCTCGTAGAAGTCGTCCTCGCTGTGGGCGGCGGGGTGGTTCCAGATTAGCGAGCCGTCGGGATGGGTGTACTTTTCCAGGTAGGGGGACACCGATTGGTCGAGCAGCGAAAAGAGGTGGCGCTCCAGCACCGCCCAGGCCGGCGGCGAGGGGCAGGGCAGGGTGGCGCGTACTTCCAGCATCATTTTTTCTCCGCGGCGCGGGCCTGCTCCTGCAATTCGTAGAGTGAGGCGACCTTGGTTTCGTAGCGCGGGATGGGAATACGTCTTTCGGTGACACGAGCGGCGGTGGCGTACTGGCCGCGCACCAGCCGCAGGTGGGGATCGGCCGAGGTGCTCATCACCCCGCAGTAGATGGGGTACGCGTCGGCGGCGCGGTAGCTGAGGATAAGGGTGCGGCGCGGCTTGTCGGAGGTGTTGGTCAGCGAGGCGTGGGGGGTCATGCAGTGCATGAAGATGACGCTCCCCGCCTTTCCCTCCAGGGGCAGGGCGTGGGATTCGTCCACTTTTTCGGTGATCTTGCCGCGGAAGAATCCGCCGGTGGTGTGGTCGATCAGGGGCTGCAAATGCTGACGGGGGATCACCTGGAGACAGCCGTTTTCGACACTGGCGTCGTCGAGATAAAAGAGAATGGAGACCGAGTCGCGGTTGGTCAGCGGGTAGTAGGACCAATCCTGGTGCCAATCGACCACCGAGCCGATATGGGGCGGCTTCATGTTGATCTTGCTGTAGTGGAAGATCAGGTCGGGGCCCAGCAGTTGTTCCACGCAGTCCAGCAGCTTGGCAGAATCGGAGAGGGCGCGGAAGCTGGGGTAGTGGGTGCAGGGCTCGTAGAGGCGGCGGATCAGCCGACCTGCGGGCGGCTGATCGGGTTCCATCTCCAGCCGGGTTTTGTCGTGGCTGGCCAGGCTGTTGCCGGTGGCGATGCTGTCCAGGTCGGCGCGCAAGGCAGCGATCTCGGCCGGGGAGAGAAATTCGGAGAAGAGCACATACCCTTCGCGGCGGTACTCTTCTAACTGCGGCGCGGTGAACATGAGGGATTCCTCCGGTAGAACAGGTAAGGGGTAGAAGGGTTTCAGCTGTCCAGGGTCTGGCGCACCTTGCGGGCCAAGTCGGCCGAGGAGATGGGCTTCCTGAGCATCTGTATGCCGCTGGTGAAGGTAGCGGTCTCGGTCTCGTACCCAGTCAGGACCAGTATCTTGAGGGTGGGCGCCAGGGTGAGCAGGCGGTCGTAGACCTCCTGGCCCGGCATTTCGGGCATCGACAGGTCGAGCAGCACCAGGGCGATGCGCTCCCTACACCGGGCAAAAATCTCCAACCCCTCGGCGCCGCCAGTGGCCTCCAACACCTGGTACCCCAGGCGGCGCAGCATGCGGGCCACGGTGGTGCGCACCAGGTCCTCGTCGTCGACCAGCAGCAGCGTCTCGGTGCCGCGCTCCTGGGCGAGGACGGCCGGTTTGGCCAGGGGGAGAGGCAGCCCTTCGGGGAGGATCGGCAGATAGAGCGCGAAAGTGGTGCCGCTCCCCGGCTGGCTCTCGCATTCGATCCAGCCCTGGTGGTCGCGGAGAATGGCGTATACCGTGGACAGGCCCAGGCCGGTGCCGTTGTCCACACTTTTGGTAGTAAAGAAGGGCTCGAAGATACGCGCCTGCACCGCCTCGTCCATGCCGGACCCGTTGTCCATCACCCTGATCCGGGCGTAGGCCTGGGGCAGGGAGTGCAGGTAGGGAGGGGCATTGACGTTGCCGGCGGCGACCTGGTCCACCACCACCTCCAGGCGAGCGGGGCGGTCCATATTGTCCATGGCGTCGCGGGCGTTGAGGCATAGGTTGAGCAGGGCCTGCTCCAGTTGGCCGGCGTCGCCCTGCACCGCGACGGGTTCGGCGGGAAGCTGGGTCCATAGATATATGCGGTGATCGAAGGTGCGGCGGCAGATACTGGCCACCTGCTCGACGGCGTGCAACAGATCCACCGGCCGGCGCATTGTCGGCCCCCCCTTGCGGGCGAAGAGCACCAACTGCCGGATCATGGCGGCCGCCCGCTCCGAAGAGGTCAGGGCTTCCTGGAGGAAGGGGCGCTGGGCCGGGGCCACGTCGTTGAGCGCCAGGCTGAGGTTGCCCATAATTGCCTGGAGCATGTTGTTGAAGTTGTGGGCGATGCCGGCAGTCAGCTGGCCGACGGCCTCCATCTTCTGGGCCTGCAGCAGCTGCTCCTCCAAATGCCGGCGGGCTTCAAGATCGCGGGAACGCCGGAAACCCAGGGAGAGCAGGGTGCAGAATTCCTGGAGGATCTGGATGAGGGGGTTATTGCTGCCCACCGCCGACTGCAGGCCAACGGCCAGGGTGCCCTGCACAAAAGGCACGTCGATGACCACGGCTGGCGCGTAATGGGGCGAGACTTTCGAGGTCTTGGCGAAGGAGGCCCGCATGCTCTCCTCGAAGAGCGGATCCCCGGCCCGTTCCCACACCTCGCCCCGCCGCCAGTAGGCCACTAGTTCGGCGACCACCGGGTGGGAATCGATGGGATCGACGGTGCGCAGGGGTTTGCCCTCGGTGTCGGCGAGCAGGTCGTAGCCGCAGAGGGTGCCCGCCTCTTCGTCGATGACGTTGACACCCACAGCGTCGAACTGGATGCCCAAGTCGCGCAGCTGCTCGGCGATCAGCACCACCACCTGGTCAAAGTCCTCCATCTGCTCCATTTCGAGGATGCGGCGGTAGACCCTTTCGGTGGCGGCGCGGCGCCGCTGCACCTGTTCGGCCTGCTCGATCTGGGCCAGAAAGCTGCGCAGCCGCTCCTGCTCCTGGCGCAAGGTGTCCTCGGCCTGGCGGCGCTGGGCCACCTCGGCCTCCAGCTCCTGCACCAATTGCTCCAGGCATTCGAGATCTTTGGGCCGGGATCTGGGCATGGGCGGCTGGCCTCAGGGCTGGGCCTGGTAGCGGCGGGGGGGGCCGCCCAGGTCGGCGATGCGGCCCTGGCTCTGCAGGCGCTGCAGGTGGCCGCCAAAGGCGTAGCAGTGTTCGCTGTTGACCGCCGCCGGCCAGGGACCCAGCTTGGGGCCCACGCTCAGGCACAGTTCCACGAGGGTGCGGGGAGCGGCCAGGGATTCCAGGATCAGGCGCTCGGCCTGGTCCACGTAGCTGCGGCTCTCGGCGCAGAAGGCGGCGATCTCGGCCCCCCGCTTGACTGGCCAGTGACAGCCCACATAGTAGTCGAGATCGAGGTTTTCGATGAAGCGGATGGTGTCCAGGTACTGGTCCACATGGAGATAGGTGGGACCCAGGGCCGGTTTGCCCTCCAGGTCGGGGATCTGGGCTCCGTGGATGGCGTCGCCGCCGTAGAGGGCGCGGTGTTTGCGGTCGAGCACGCCCAGGTGGCCGCGGCTGTGTCCGGGCAGGTGGAGGATTTCCACCTCCCAGTCGGGGCCTAGGCGCAAACGCTCGCCGCCTCGCAGGGTCAGATCAATGGGCTGGGCCTGGCCCAGGCTGGCGATAATCCAGTCGCGGGCGTCGCCTTCGTAATAGAGGTCGTGGTCGCGGCGGTAGGCGTCGTACCGCAGCGCAAACATGGCCTGCGGGTCCTCGATCTGCTGCCGGTCGGCATCCCCGCAGCAGAGCAGGGCCTGGGGGGCCAGTTGTTTGAGGCCGTGGTTGCCGCCGGTGTGGTCCAGATCGCAGTGGGTGTTGATGATCAAGCCCAGCCGGCCCGGATCCAGGTCCAATTCGCGCAGGGCTGGCAGGATAACGCCCTGCACGTCCGGGGCGCAGCCGGTGTCGAGCAGCAGGGCCCGCTGGGCGCCCACCAGCAGCGGCAGGCGCAGGGGCCTGCCGCCGACCACGCCTTGCAATAGATAAACCCCGGGGAACAACTCCTGGAAATGGCTCATCCTTTCCTCCTCATACAGGTCCGGTTTCCCGCTAGGATACAATATTATCTAGTCCTCCTCAAGTCCCCCAAAAGGGGCGTTGGAAATGATTGACAATGCCAGGGGCCGCGAATTAGATTACCCTGGACAGTGGGGTAGGGTACATCCAGCACAGGTTTGCAGGAGGAGTCCCGTCGATGGACATCTACCTAGGCAATCTCTCCTACCGGGCCACCGAGGACGAGTTGCGCCAGGCCTTTGAGACCTTTGGGCAGGTGGATGGGGTACAAATTGTGAAAGACAAGGCCACCGGGCAGTCGCGCGGTTTCGCTTTTGTGCAGATGCCCCAGCAGAGCGAAGCCGAGGCCGCCATTGCCGGCATGCACGGCAAAGAAATTGGCGGCCGCATCCTGACGGTGAACCAGGCCAAGCCCCGCCAGCCTCGCTCCGGCCGGCCCTAGGCCTTCAGTCCGCAAGCCCAAACACGCAGCGCTGTCGGCATGCCGGCGGCGCTTTTTTAAGGAGGTCCCTATGTGCGCGGCCCCCATCGCCGATCAAAACGATGCTTCTGCCCGGCCCGGTGAGTTTCCCCCCGTCTCCTTTCCCGAAGCCCGGGCCGCTGCGGCCCAGCGCCGGCAGGGTTTTGCCTACCGCTTTCCGCGCGATACCCGTCCTCTGGGGGGGAAGTTCACCGTGGAGGAGAACGCCCGCCGGTTGCTGCGCTATTTCTACTTAGAGCGCCGGCTCTCCCAGGCCCTGGGCTCGTGGACCTTGGCCCTGCCCGAATTCGAGGTCAAGGTCGAGACCGGGCGCCATCTCTTTTACCACATGGACGCGGCCCACACTCTGCGCCAGCGGCTCAACGAGCAGGAAGTGCGGCTGAGCGCCATCGACGAGTATCGCGACCCAGAGATCGACCTCTTCGTCGAGGAGTTGCTCTGCGCCGCTGATGCGCCCGAATTGCTGGTGGGCGTACATCAGGTGGCCGGCAAGGCCCTGGAGGTGGCGTATCGTCACCATATCGACGACACCGCCGCGGTGGCCGACGCGCCCACCCTGCGCATCCTCAAGCGGATCTTGCTCGACTACGAACCCATGTTGGCATGGGCCGAGGCCGCCATCGCCGCGTACCTGGACGGCGGGGTGGATGAGAGCCAGCTTTCGCGCTGGCGCTGGCATTTGCAGCAACTGTTGAACAGCATCGGCGGGGTGAGCGGCGCTGACCCCAGGACCGAGACGCCGGCCCCCCTGCGCCATCACCAGCAGCCCTATGTGCGCGGCCAGGCGCCCAAACGCGACAGCCGGTTCACCACCTTCCACCACACCGGCGACTACGACGTGGGCGACGGCCAGGCCCGCTTCCCCAAAGAGTCCTACGAGGGGGCGCGGCTGCGCTTCATCCGCACTCAGCGCGACGAGGTGGACGCCATCGAGGCCTTTGGCACCTTCTTGTGGGATATTCGCTTCAAGGACTTCACCGCCGAATACTACCTGGCGCGCATCACCTGGGACGAGGCCAGGCACACCGAGCTGGGCCACAAGGCGCTGCTGGACGCCGGGTACGATCCCTATGAACTGCCCAACCGGCTCACCGGCTCCACTTGCCGCGGGCCGATGGAGCCGGCCTATGCCATGGCCGAGATCAACCTCTTCGGCGAGGTGGGGGTGCTCAAGACCATCAACCACCTCATCGAGCAGGCCCGCAGCCGCAAGGATGCCAGCGTGGTCCACCTGGCCGATTTTGTGCGCGCCGACGAGCGCACCCATGTGCGCAAAGGGCAGCACATCATCGGGGTGATGACGGATCTAAAGATGCAGGATTTGGAGCTGAGGACCCGCGAGTTGTTCACCGAATGCCTGGTGAACCTGGGGGCCATCAGCAAGGACATGGACGTGTTTACGGTGTCGCGGGAGGACCTGGAAGAATTGGTGGGGGAGTGAGGCCCCTCTTCAAGTTAGGGTCTGATAGGGCTTCCAGGCGGCACCGGTGGCCGCTGCCTGGCGTTCCAACTCGCCCCGCCAACCCACGACTTCCCCGGCTTTGATACGGCCGATGTCGTACGGGGCGTAGCGGTCCTCCAGGGTATCGCCCAGCTTCTGGGTCTGGGCCCAACGGTCCCACGCCATCTTCATCCACTCGTGCGGCAGGGCCTCCCGCACCGCCGGGTCGAGTTGCCAGGCATTGCGCGCGTCCGCCACTGCCGGCTCCTTCTCCGGCGGCCCTGACCACTTCGACCAGCCGATCGA
>CAMAVQ010000026.1 GCA_945861755.1 Gemmatimonas phototrophica | reverse complement strand
GGGCCGGGGGTGCTCTTCGACGCCCTCGATCCGGCCCTGCGCAAGTGGTATGTGCCCCAGGAACTCTATCGCGAATACAAATGGAAGCAGTGGCAGTATTCCAACTACGCCCGCGACCCGTACGAGCGCTACGTGAGCACCGCCCTGGAAGGCAACTACTTCTACGACCTGTACGGCAACTTCCTCACCAAAGGCTGGTTGATCTACGACTGGCAGCAGACCAACCCCCAACCCTTTGGCTCTTCGCTGAACAGCGGGGGCCCCAACGGGAAATTCAACCGCTGGTTCAACAACCTGGTGGTGGCCGCCGATCACAAGGGCCAGTACCACTATGCCATCACCGCCGGCAGCGAAATTCGCTCCACCCTCACCCCCATGACCTTTTCCAAACCGCTCTTCAACGGCATCCAGTGGGATTTCTCCTCCGACAAGTACACCGGCACCCTGCTGCTGTCGCGCCTCAGCGCACCCAACTCCCCCGAAGGCGGCCTGCCCTTGCAGGCCACCGACAACACCAATCTGCTGGGCACCCGGCTGGTGGCCCAGGTGGGGGACTTTGTCTCGGTGGGCGGCACCTTCGTCAACATGCACCACAGCTATTCCCGGGCCGAGGCCTTTAGCGACAACCTGATGGCAGGAAATCTCCTGGGGGTCCAGAACACCGCCCCGGTGGGCGCGGTGGAAGTGCTGATCCGCGACGACTCGCCCGAAGACGGGGAAGGCGGGGGTGCCCTCTTCGCCTCCGACATCCTGATCTGGGACCTGGACGGGGCCCAGACCAGAGGCAGCGAGATCGGCTTTCGCGCCCTGGTTGAGGGCGGCTTTTTGCGGCGGGGCTACCTGGCGGCCGACGGCAGCGAGGTGATCCGGCTCAGCTTTGATTTTGCCAATCCCTCGTACACCGGCCCGGTCCCGGTGCGCATCGCCCGGGTGCAGATCGAATTGGTGCTGGCCAACGACTACCGGGTGGAGATCAGCTCCGACCGCCAGCTGGGCAACCGGGGCAATCTCGATTTCACCACCGTGGCCAGGGCCCCGGGCAAGGTGCAGGACGGCTCTAATCAACAAGTCCTGGTCTTCGACTACGGCCTGTCCACCGCCAACCAGGTGGTCGGCTTCACCGTGGAGTTGAACGAGCTGCGGGGTTTCAGGGGGTACATGGAGGTGGACATCAATAACCAGTATCGCCAATATCCCAATCCCCGCCTGGTGCAGCACCACGCCTCCAGCACCCAGGCCCAGGCCTGGCTCTTCAACCTCTCCCACACCGCCTATCCGTACTTCGCCTTTGGCGAGGCATTTAGTGTCAGCCCCTTCTATTCCACCTCGATGCAGGTGGTCGACGAGGCCGGCCAGCTCGACTACAGCAACACCCTGCAGCGCTACGAACTGGTGGAGGACAACGACGACCAGGACCGGCGGCCCGACTGGAAACGCAAGGGCTGGAACGCCGGCGACGACGAGGTCTTCCCCGGCTGGGACGAGAACAACGACTTCACCTCTGACTTCAATCAGAACGACAGCGATGTGAGCCCCAACCGCATTCCCGACTACGAGGAACCCTTCCTGCGCTTCCACACCGACCGCCCCGAATTCCTCTACGGGGTGGACATGAACCACAACCAGTGGGCCGACCGTTTCGAGAACGACGAGGAGCCCGACTATCCCTATGCGCGCGACCGCAAGGGGTACAATGTGTACGGCGGGGCCTTCCTCACCCCCGACCTGCGCCTCACCCTGGGCCAGGAGCGCTTCCGCCAGCTCTCCGAGACCCGGCGCACCCTGGCCACCTACGCACTCTTCACCGCCGACCGCAACCTCTCCTGGGGCCGGGTGCGCCTCTTCCAGGATCTGCGCAAGGCACACGACACCGTCCGCGACAATCTGCTGCAGTGGCTGCAGCCGCCCAACACCCGTGGCGATCTGGCCCCGGTGCAGGACGCGCTGCCGGCCCCCGACACCTGGATCAACACCTCCTGGCTGGGCGCCGAATACACCCGCGTCCCCGGACTGCGCCTGGAGGGCAAACTCAAGTGGCAGTGCTATCACCAGCTGGAGGACCAGCGCCAGTTGCTGCTGCGCGGCCTGCGCGAAAGGGCCTCCTTCCTGGGCCTGATCGCCAAGACCCAGTACGAGCTGAAACTGGGCCGCCTCACCCTGGGGCCGGCCTGGAAGAGCGAGTGGCTGCGCCAGACCCCAATCCTGCGCCAGGACTTTCGGCGCGCCGAGATCAACCAGTTGTTCATGACCCTGCTGCGCCTGCCGGTGCTCAGCAATAGTTTTATCGAGGGCGGGGTGGAATACCATCTCTTCTACCAGCTGCGCGATCCAGCGCCTCCGGGAGCTGAGGACAGTTTTAAGGAACTGACCGCTGCCGCCCAGTTGACCAACCTCACCCAATACCTGGGCTACCGACTGACCACCATCGTCGGCCTGCAGATCAGCCAGCGCCGCTCCGAACTCCTGGCGCCCCAGACCGACACCCGGGGCTTCATGACCATCTACGCGGGGGTGGAGAAATGAGGCGCTTGTTGCTACTGCTGCTGCTCCTGGGCTGCGGCGGGGGCGGGGAAGTAGTCAACCCCGACGAGCAGACCACCCCCCTCTTTGCCGACCCCGCTCTCGAAGCGTCCGTGCGCCAGGCCCTGGCCCTGCCCAAGGGCACTGTCACCGCAGCCCAGTTGCAGGGCCTCGAAATTCTCGACGCGGCCCAGCGGGATATCGCGGTGCTGGAGGGCATCCAACAACTGGGCGGCCTGCGCCAGCTGCGCCTGGGCCAGAATCAGGTGCGGGACCTGAATCCTCTGGCTGGACTGACCCACCTGCAGGTGCTGGACCTGAGCCGCAACGAAATCAGCGATCTCACCCCCCTGGCCGGCCTGGGCGAACTGACCCATCTGAACCTCGATTTCAATCGCGTGCCCACCCTGCGCCCCCTCTCTGGGCTGGCCCGGCTCCAGGTCCTGGACCTCGCCAACAATCAGGTGCGCGACATCCTCATGCTGCTGGGCCTGGGCCAGTTGCGCAGCGTCGAACTCTCGGGCAACCCCCTGAACGAGACCTCGCTGACCAACCACCTCAAGGAGTTGGACCGGCGCGGCGTGCAGGTGAATTTCTACACCCCTGAGCCCATCATCTTTATCCCCGACTGGCGTCTCGAAGACCTGCTGCGCAAGAAGCTGAACCAGCCCCTGGGCAACCTGACCGAGGGGGATCTGGCCCGCATCGTCTCCCTGGAGATCCCCGAAAACTCGCAGATCACCGACCTGCGCGGCCTGGAACATTTGACCAACCTGACCAAACTGGTGAGCCACCACAACCCGGTGGCCGATCTCAGTCCCCTGGCGCCCCTGGTAAAACTGAGCACCCTGGAACTGGTGAGCGACAAGATCAGCGACCTCACCCCTCTGGCCGGCCTGATCCAGCTGCGCAGCCTGGTCCTGGGCGACAACAACCTGGGCGACCTGCGCCCTCTGGCTGGCCTGGTCCAACTGCGGAACCTGGACCTGTCCGCCAGCCTGGTCACCGATCTCTATCCGCTGGTGGGCCTGGAGCAGCTGACCAACCTCACCCTCAATGCCAACCCCATCGCCGACTTCGCGCCCCTTTCCCGCCTGCGCAACCTGAACCGCCTCACCATGCAGCGCACCGGCCTGGTGGACCTGACGCCGCTGGCGCACCTGAACGGCCTGACCGTGCTCGACATCGCCGACAACCAGGTGGAGGATCTCTCCCCCCTGGCCCTGCTCGACCTGACCGAACTATTCTGCCGCAACAACGAGGTGCGCGATATCGCCGCCCTGGCCGGCCTCCTGCGCCTCTTCACCCTCGACATCTCCAGCAACCAGGTGGGCGACATTTCACCCCTGGCCAACCTGCCCCGGCTGATCACCCTGCGCCTGTCCGCCAACCAGGTGAGCGACCTGGGACCGCTGGCCACCCAGGTATTCCTGAACGAACTCAATTTCGCCAGCAACCAGGTGAGCGACCTCTCGCCCCTGGCCGGCCTGATCCGCCTGCGTTTCCTGGAGTTCTTCGACAACGAGGTGAAGGATCTCTCGCCGCTGGCGGCGATGAATATCCGGCTGCAGCAACTGGGCTTTGCCGGCAACCAGGTGGAGGATATCTCGGCGCTGGCCAATGTGGTTCAACTTGTCGACCTCAACGCCCACACCAATCACATTGCCGAGATCGGCGCGTTGCAGGATCTGAAGTACCTCAAAGCGGTGAACCTGTCCCGCAACCCGCTCAACCCCGCCACAGCCCTGGTTGTGGTCCGCGACCTGGAAAAACGCGGGGTGATGGTGAACTTCTGAGATGGTCGCCCTGCTGCTGATCGCCCTCTTATACGCCGGCCCTCTGTGGGCCCTCGACTCCCTGCGCGTGGGCGCCCAGGGCCAGCGCTGGCGCCAGATCATGGAATCCGCCCACTTCCTCTCCGTCTCCTCGGATTCGATCTGGATCTGGCCAGTCAAACAGTACACCAACCTGGCGCCGCAGTCCCTGGCCCGCAAGGGCAGCATCCAGGCCAAGGTGCTCAGAGCGGTTGGGCTGGGAGGTGCCTTGGGCCCGGCCCTGGTCGGCAAGGCCGGCCTGGACGCCTGGATCGACGGCGACCCCAACACCGCCTGGAACCCGGAGGAGGACGACGAACTCACCCGCCAGGCCGAGATCTACCTGGACCTGGGCGCCACCTTCAGGATCAATCGCATTCGCTTATACCCCCGCCTGGACGGCGAGCACCGCGGCCTGGTGCTGGGCAGTTTCGACCTGGGCACCAACGACGGGGCGGGCCCCCAGGGACCGCTTTTCGCCGATTACCGGTCCCTGATCGGCTTCACTGAGGTCTTCCCCAACCGTCAGACCGCAGTGGACCGCTCCTTCCCCACCCGGGACGTGCGTTACCTCCGCCTCAGCTCCCTCGAAAAAGAGCGCTGGGAAGTTGCCGAGTTAGAGGTCTACAGCGAAGGCTCGCTGCCCCCTGGAGAATTTACCTCCATCCCCCTCTTTGTGCGGGGCGGCTCCCCGGTGTGGGGACAGGTGTGGCTCAACGGCAAAGATCTGAGCCAACTGCCGGTCACCATCCAGACCCGCACCGGGCCGGACGAAGAGCCCTTGGTCTATTATATCAAGCGGGGCGATGAACTGGAGCGGGTCACCCAGAAAGCCTACGACGAGGTGGCCCTGCGCCGCTACACCACCATCGGGGTGGTCGAGGAGGAACAGGGGCCCATCCTGCCTAATCCGCAATGGAGCCCCTGGCAGACCGTCTCGGACGGGCTGGTGCTCTCCCCCGGGCCGCAGCGCTACTTGCAATTCCGCATCCAATTTTCCGAGCCGGGCCTGGCGCTGCAGGACCTGATCTTTGAATACGTGCGCCGGCCCCTGGCCACTGCCCTCAAGGGCGAGATCAGCCCCCTGGAAGTGGAGCCGGGTGTCCAGACCGAGTTCAAGCTCTCGCTGGAGATGCAGTTCGACCAGGCGCGCCGCGACACCGGGGTGCGCTACCTCCAGGTTTCGACCCCGGCGGTGGTGGGCCAGGTGGAACGGGTGCTGGTCGACGACCAACCGGCGGTGTTCAGCGCCTCGTACCAGCCGGGCGAAGGTTTCACCGTGGATCTGTGGCAGCGGGTGGTGCAGGCCGGCAGCTTTGTGCAAATCGTCTTCCGCGCCGCGGTGTTCCGCGACGGCACCCCCTTCCTGGTGCGCGCCGTGGATCTGCGACCCGAGGCAGGCGGGCTGGAAACGGTGTACCAGACCGTGCGCGAGGGAGACGTGGACCCCTTCTCGGTGGGCGGCCAACTGGTGGTGCGCTTCCGCACCCCCAGCGCCGAACTGGTGCGGGCCCTGGGCCGGGGCAAAGCCCTGATCACCCCCAACGGCGACGGCATCAACGACGCCTTCGCCCTCTCCTACGGCCTCTTCATGCTGATCCAGCCGGCCCCGGTCACCCTGTCGATCTACGACCTTTCTGGCCGGCAGCTGCGCCAGGACGACGCCGGCGCCGACCTGAGCGGCCAGTACACCCGGCTGTGGGACGGCACCGACGCCCAGGGCCAACTGGTGCCGCCCGGCATCTACCTCTATCACATCGAAGTAAACGCCGACACCGGCCATCACAGCTGGCAGGGAACGGTTGAGGTCGCCTACTGACTTGACACACCCCTCTCCTCCGTCCATCTTAGCCCCCCAAACAGGAGAGGAAACATGACCCTCAGCCCCGAGCAGATCGACCACTACCGCGAAAAAGGCTGCGTGGTGGTCCCCCGCTTCTTTGCCGCCGAAGCCCGCCAGATGATCGACCACTACATGCAGCGGCGCGCCGAAGGCCCCAAACCAGGCGACAGCGGCGGCACCACTGACCAGCCCGGTGATCCCAACCACCAGGTTCCCCGCATGATCAACATGCACAATTGGGACGAACCCACCCAGGAATGGGCCACCCGGCCCGACCTGGTAACAGCCGTGGACCAGTTGCTCGGGGACCAGGCGGTGCTCATCCAGACCATGCTCTACTTCAAACCCCCGGGCGCCCGCGGCCAGGCTCTGCACCAGGATCAGCAGTACATCACCATCGACCCCCTCATCGGGGTGTGGGTGTCCCTGGAGAAGTCGGACCGGAGTGTGGGCCAGATGGTGGTGGTGCCCGGCTCGCACCAGCACGGGTTGCTCGAAGTGGAGGCGGCCGACACCGCCGTCTCCTTCACCAACGCCCAGAGCCTGATCCCCGAGGGCCTCGAAGAAGTGGGCCTGGACATGGAGGCCGGCGATGTCCTCTTCTTTGCCGGCAAAACCATCCACGGTTCCTACGCCAACACCACCGCCGACCGCTGGCGCCGCACCTTCATCTGCCATTACGTCAGCGCCCACGCCGAGAAGTTCACGCCGCCCCAGGGGCGGCATGTCTCCCACGTGAAAGCGACCCCCTGAGATGAGCCATCCCCTTTTCGATATGAGTGGCCGCGTCGCCCTGGTCACCGGGGCGGCCAGCGGCATGGGCAAGGCCATGAGCATCGCCTTTGCCGAGGCCGGCGCAGATCTAGTGATAGCCGACCGCAATACCGCCGGCCTGGAGGAAACCGCCGGCCAGATCGGCCAGCTGGGCCGCCGCGCCCTGCCGGTGACCTGCAATGTCTCTGACCCGGCCGAAATCCGCGACCTCTTCGCCCGGCTCGACGCCGAGTTCGGCCGCATCGACGCACTGGGCAACGTGGCCGGCGACGGCCTCTTGGCCAAACCCGAGGAAGTGACCATGGAGCAGGTGCAGCAGGTGCTCCAGAACCTAGTGGTTGGCCGTTTCTGCTGTTGCCAGGAGGCGGGCCGGCGGATGCTCAAGGCCGGCCGGGGCAGCATCATCAACATCGGCTCCCTGGCCAGTGCCACTGCCCTGGGCCGGGGTCACATCGCCTACAGCATGGCCATGGGTGCGGTATTGCAGATGACCCGGGAGCTGAGCACCGAGTGGGCCGGCCGGGGCGTGCGGGTCAACGCCATCCTGCCCGCCCAGGTGCTCAACGCCGGCCTGGAGGCGCGGATGCAGGCCGATCCTCCCCTGCGCGACACCTACCTGCGCGGCATCCCCACCGGCCGCTTCGGTCGCCCCGACGACATCAAGGGCCTGGCCATCTTCCTGGCTTCCGACGCCTCGCCCTGGATCACCGGGGCCATCATTCCCATGGACGGCGGCAATTTGGCCCAAAACGCCAACGGCACCTATCCCGGCGCCCCCAGAGGCTGAAGGATGAAAATTACCCGCATCGAGACTATCTGGATCGAGGAGCAGTTCAACACCCTGTGGGTGCGCATCCACACCGACGACGGGCTGATCGGCCTGGGCGAGACCTACTATGCCCCGCGCGCGGTCAGCGCCCTCATCCACGACGTCTTCGCCAAACTGCTCATCGGCCGCAGCGCCTACGACATCGAGAACCACTGGAGCAACCTCTTCTCCACCGTCAATTTCTTCGGCTTTGCCGGCTCCGAGATGCGGGCCATCAGCGCCATCGATGTGGCCCTGTGGGACCTGCTGGGCCAGCACACCGGCCAACCCATCTACAATCTGCTGGGCGGCCGCAGCCGCGAGCGCATCCAGATCTACAACACCTGTGTCAGCTACGGGCCGCACCAGGACTACCATGCCTGGATCGAGGGCCGCACCGGCCAACTCGCCCAGGACTTGCTGCGCCAGGGTATCAAGGCGATGAAAATCTGGCCCTTCGACCAGTTCGGGGTCTCCCTGGGTGGGCCCATCGGCCAGCGGGCCGGGGCCGGGGCTGTGGGGCCGGTGGGGCATTACCTGAGCAAGGAACAATTGAAGAAGGGCATCTCCTGCGTCGAGGATATCCGCCGCACCGTGGGCGACCAGATGGAGATCGCCATCGAAGGCCACGCCCGCTGGAACCTGCCAGTGGCGGTGCAGATCGCCCGCGCCCTGGAGCCCTACGATATCATGTGGCTGGAGGAGATCATCCCCCCCGACAACGTCGAGTCCTACGTACGGCTCAAATCCCAGACCACGGTGCCCTTGTGTGTCAGCGAGCGCCTCTTCACCCGCTTCGGCTTTCGCCAGGTGGTGGAGCAAAACGCCGCGGACATCATCATGCCCGACATGGCCTGGACCGGCGGCCTGAGCGAGACTCGCAAGATCTGCAGCCTGGCCGACACCTACTACCTGCCGGTAGCCTGCCACGACTGCATCGGCCCGGTGGCCCTGTGGTCGGCCGCGCATCTGACCTTACACGTACCCAATGCCATGATCCAGGAGACCGTGCGGGGCTATTACCAGGGCTGGTACGACCAGGTGATGACCAACAGCATCGACGCCTGCATCAGCGAAGGCATGCTCTCCCTGCCCAACCGGCCGGGCCTGGGTACCGCCCTGCGCGAGGAGGTACTCTCCCGGCCGGATGTACATATAGAAGCATCCGACGAAAAACGCCTTTTTGACCCTTCGCGAGGCTAGCGCAAAAGCGGCGGGGAGATGACCCCGGAGGTCTTTCCTGGGGAGTGGTTGAGGAGGGAAGTCCGCGTGGCCGGGGGTGGGGTAGCGGAGCGAAGCGAGCGAGGGCGCAACACCATATAAATGGTGTTGGGGGGTGCCGGGCTGTCGGGTGGCCCAGTTCATTCGACGCCGCACACCATACGTTGGTGTGCGGCGGGACGCGCCTGAGGAAAGGCCGTAGTGGGTCGCTCCCCGACGCGTCACAACAGGCAGTAGCCGTTCAACAGAACTACGGAGGCAAGATGAACGCCATCAGCAAGGAAGTCCTGCTCCCCCTGTACCGGCAAATGCTGGTGATCCGCCGCTGCGAGGAGCAGCTGGCCCGCTCCTACCAGGCCGGCCTCATCCCCGGTGCCTGCCACACCTACATCGGCCAGGAGGCTGTTGCCACCGGAGTCTGCGCCCACCTGCGCCCAGACGACGCCGTGTTCAGCACCCACCGCGGCCACGGCCACGCCCTGGCCAAGGGCGTGCCCCCCCGCCAGGTGGTGGCCGAACTCTACGGCCGGGCCACCGGTTGCTCGCAGGGAAGAGGCGGCAGCATGCACCTCTTTTCCCCCGAGGTGGGCATGATGGGCACCAGCGGCATCGTCGGCCCCTGCATCCTCCAGGCCACCGGCGCCGGCTACTCCTTTAAGCTGCTCAAGACCGACCGGTTGGGGGTGGCCTTCTTTGGAGACGGGGCGGTGAACAATGGCGCCTTCCACGAGGGGCTGAACCTGGCCACTATCTTCAATCTGCCGGTGCTCTTTGTCTGCGAGAACAACATGTACGCCACTGAGGTGCCCTTCGCCTACTCCTCCAAAAACCCCGAGGTGGCCAACCGCGCCGCCGCCTACAACTTGCCCGGAGTGGCGGTGGACGGCAACGACGTACTCGCGGTACACCGGGTGGCCGGTGAGGCCATTGCTCGGGCCCGCAGGGGAGGTGGCCCCACCCTGATCGAATGCCGCACCTACCGCACTCGCGCCCATGCCGAGGGCATGCGGGAAGCCGGGTACCGCACCGTCGAGGAGATCGAATCCTGGAAGCAGCGCGACCCCATCGCCGCTTTCCGCAAACAGCTCTTGGCCCGGGGCTACCGCGCCGGCGAGCTGGACAAAATCGACGAGGAGGTCAAGGCCCAGATCCAGGAGGCGGTGGAGTTCGCCGAGCAGAGCCCCTGGCCCGATCCGGCCACCCTCATGAATCACATCTACAGCACCCCGGGAGTCTGATAGCATGCGCGAATTGACCTTCACCGCCGCTGCCCGCGAAGGCCTGGCCGAGGAGATGGCCCAGAACCCCACCATCTTCGTGGTCGGCCAGGGAACCGGCAAACGGGGCGGCAACTTCAACACCACCACCGGGCTCTACGATCTCTACGGCCCGGAGCGCTTGGTCGATGTGCCCATCAGCGAGCGGGGCTTTGTCGGCATGTGCGCCGGCGCTGCCCTGACCGGCACCCGGCCGGTGGTGGACTTCATGTTCCTCGACTTCATCCTCGATGCCTTTGGCGAGTTGGTCAACCAGGCGGCCAAGATGCAGTACATGAGCAGTGGCCGGCTCAAGATGCCCCTGCTCTTGCGCGGCTGCATCGGCGTGGGCGGCTCCTCGGCCACCCACCACTCGGGCAACTATTACCCCATCTTCGCCCATCTGCCCGGTTTCCGCGTGGTGCTGCCCACCACCCCGTACGACGCCAAGGGCCTGCTCAAGACCGCGCTGCGCACCGACGATCCGGTGCTTTTCCTGGAGCACAAATCCCTGCTCAACACCAAAGGCATGGTGCCCGAGGAAGAATACACCATCCCCTTTGGCCAGGCCGCGGTGGTGCGCCCCGGCACCTCGGTGACGGTGGTGGCCTTTGCCCTGATGGTGCGCAAAACCCTGGAGGTGTGCGCACCGTTGGAAGAGGAGGGCATCTCGGTCGAACTGATCGACCCGCGCACCGTGGCGCCGCTCGACATCGACACCATCCTCGAATCGGTGCGCAAAACCGGGCGGCTGCTGGTGGTGGACGAAACCTTTGGTCCCTGCGGCATGGGCGCCGAGGTATCCGCCCAGGTCATGGAGAAGGGCTTCGACGATCTCGACGCCCCGGTGCGCCGGCTCTACGGGGCCCACACCCCCGTTCCCTACAGCGCCCCCCTGGAGCAGGCCGCGGTGCCGCAGCCGGCCCAAATCGCCCAGGCCATCCGCGACCTGGTGGCCGAGTAGTCATGGCGGTCGAGATCGTATTGCCCCGCCTGGGGTGGACCATGGAAGAAGGCACCCTGGTCGAATGGCTCAAGCAGGATGGCGACCCGGTAAAAGCCGGCGAGATCCTCTTCACCGTGGAGAGCGATAAAGCCGTCAACGAAGTGGAGTCCTTCGACGAGGGCATACTGCGCATCCCGCCCGACTCGCCCGCACCAGGCACCACCGTGCCGGTGGGCACCCTGCTGGCCTACATCCTACAACTGGGCGAGGCCCTGCCCGCCAGCCGTGTTGCCAGTGCCCCGGCCGCATCCGCCGCAGCTACTCCCGCTGCTGCACCCACCACCAACCGGCACAGCGGCCCCGCCATCAGCCCGCGCGCCCGCCGTCTGGCCTTGCAGTTAGGGGTGGACTGGTCGCAACTACGGGGCAGCGGTCAGAGCGGCCGCATCGCCGAGCGCGACATCCAGGCCGCCGCACGAGCCCCCAAGATCTCGCCCCTGGCGCGGCGCATGGCCCAGGAGGCCGGCGTGGACCTGAGCGCCCTGGCCGCCTCAAAGCCCGGAGCGCGGCTCCAGCGGCAGGACGTGGAAGCCGCCCTGACCACACCGCCGTCGGCGACACCGGCAGCCGGCACCACAACACCCCTTTCCTCGCTGCGCCGCATCATCGCCCAGCGCCTGAGCGAGAGCAGCCGGACCACCGCCCCGGTCACCCTCTTTGCCGAGGCCGACGCCACCGAATTGGTGGAGCTGCGCCAGCGCTTCAAGGAAGCCCTGGCCTCCAGGCAACAGCAGGTGCCCACCTACAACGACCTCTTCCTCAAACTCACTGCCCTGGCCCTGAGCGAACACCCCCAGCTCAACGCCTCCTGGCAGGAGGACACCATCCAGACCCACGCCCAGATCGACATCGGCATGGCGGTGGACACCGAGGCCGGCCTACTGGTCCCGGTGCTGCGGCAGGTGGATCGCCTGAGCCTGCAAGAACTATCCGCCCAGAGCGCCGCCCTGGCCGAGGGCGCGCGCAATCGCCGCCTCAAGCCCGACCAGTTGCAGGGGGCCACCTTCACCGTGACCAACCTCGGCATGTACAACATCGATGCCTTCACCCCGATCATCGACCTGCCCCAGTGCGCCATCCTCGGCCTGGGCCGCATTGCCCTGCGCCCGGCCGTGTACCAGGGCCAGGTGGTGCCGCGCCACCAGCTGGTCCTCAGTCTGAGCTTTGACCATCGGGTGGTGGATGGAGGGCCGGCGGCCCGCTTCCTCGACACCGTGCGCCAGTACGTGGAGCAACCCCACCTGTGGCTGGCCCGCTGAAGCGCATAGACAACTGGCTCCATCTGCTGGGGCCGGGCATCGCCGTAGCCGCCACCGGCGTGGGGGCCGGCGACCTGATCTCGGGCACCGCCGCCGGGGCGCAGTTCGGCACCACCCTGCTGTGGGCAGCGGCCTTCAGCGCCCTGCTCAAGTACGCCCTCAACGAAGGCGTTGCCCGCTGGCAGTTGGCCACGGGCACCACCATTCTCGAAGGCTGGTGCGCCCACCTGGGCCGGCCCTTCCAGTACTACTTCCTCGTCTATCTGATCGGCTGGTCCTTCATGGTGGGCGGCGGCCTGATCTCGGCCTGCGGCATCGCCGGCCACACCATGTTCCCCCAACTCTCGGTCAGCGCCTGGGCCATCCTGCACTCCCTGGCTGGGGCGGCCCTGGTGCTGTGGGGGCGGTACACCTTCTTCGAGAAAGCGATGAAGGTGCTCATTGCCATTATGTTTTTCTCTTTTGTTGCCAGCGCCTGGGTGCTGCGTCCCGAATGGTCGGTGCTCTTGCAAGGCTTGCTCGTGCCCCAGGTGCCCACCGGCTCGGCCAGATCCATCCTCAGCGTCATCGGCGGGGTGGGCGGCAGCCTGACTATCCTCTGTTACGGGTACTGGATCCGCGAATCCGGGCGCAACGGGCCGGAGTGGATGCGCCCCACCCGCATCGACTTGGGGGTAGCGTATGGCCTGACCGGCTTCTTCGGGGTGGCAGTGATCCTGATCTCGGCGCAGATGCACCCGGAGATGGCCAAGGGCTCGCAGATTGTCATGGGCCTGGCCCAACGCCTGGAGGAGGCGATGGGACCGGCCGGGCGCTGGGCCATGTACCTGGGCTTCTGGGGCGCGGTGGCCAGTTCGCTCTTGGGCGTGTGGCAGGGCATCCCCTACCTCTTCGCTGATACTGTCGGCCTCTTCAAGGGCCTGGGGCCGCAGGAGCGGGCGGCCATGACCCAACCCACCTCCAAACACTATCGGGCCTTTCTGGCCTTCCTCACGGTTGCGCCCCTGAGCTTGCTGCTCTTTGAAAAACCCGTGGGCATCGTGGTGGCGTACACCATCGTGGGGGCCCTCTTCATGCCCTTTCTGGCCATCACCCTGCTCTACATGAACGCCCGGCGCGCCTGGGTGGGAGACTGGCGCAACGGCTGGCTGAGCACCGTCCTGCTGGTGGCCGCGCTGCTGGTCTTTGCCTACCTGAGTTTCAATGGGGTGGTGGAAGGAGCGAGTTGAGATGAAATCCCTATTCGATCTGAGCGGAAAAGTAGCCATCGTCACTGGCGGGGGCGCCGGCGGCGGCATCGGTCACGCCATTGCCCTGGGCCTGGCCCGGCAGGGGGCCGACGTAGTGGTCCCCGATATCGACGAGGTCGGGGCCGAACAAACTGCCAAAGAAATCCGCACCCTGGGCCGCCGCAGCCTGAGCCGGCGCTGCGACGTGTCGCAGCCCGCCGAGGTGGAAGCCCTCTTCGCCGAGCTGGATCGGGAGTTCGGCAAGATCGACATCCTGGTCAACAACGTCTACGCCTTCCCCAGCCGGGTGCGCCCCGCCGAGTTGCGCCTGGAGGATTGGGAGCAGACCCTGGCCGTCAACCTGCGCAGCTACTTCCTCTGCGCCCAGCAGGCCATCCGCCGCATGCTGGCCCAGGGCCGGGGCGGCAGCATCGTCAATGTCAGCTCCATCGCCGGCAGCAGTGCCCTGGGCCGGGGCAATTTCCCCTACAGCGTCAGCAAGAGCGGGGTCAATCAGCTCACCCGCGAACTGGCCGTGGAGTACGCCGGCCAGGGCATCCGCGTCAATGCCATCCAGCCGGCCCAGGTGCTCACCCCCTCCTTCAAGGCCAAGGTGCTGACCAACCCGGTTTTCAACGAGAAGCTCAAACCCCGCCTGCTGGCTGGCATTCCCCTCAACCGCCTGCTGGAGCCCGAGGAGTTTGCCGGGCCGGTGATCTTTCTCTGCTCGGACGCGGCCTCGGCCGTCACCGGGGTGCTGCTGCCGGTGGACGGGGGCAACCTGGCCCTCAACGCCGGGGGCAACCACATCTGGCCCAGCGATTGAAGGCCATGTCTCCTCCTTCCTGCCTATGGCCGCCACTGTCCTCAAACCCCGCGAGTTCTGAAGCTAATTATGCCCACTGATCACACGGACCTGCGCGTCGGCGTCTACGTCGACGTGGCCAACATCGCCCGCAACGGCGGGTACGGCATGCGCTACGAGGTGCTGCGCGAATTCGCCTGCCGCGGCGGCGCCCTGCCCATCCGCCTCAACGCCTACGTGGCCTTCGACGCCGAGCGCTCCAAGGAGGACGCGCCCTACCGCGAGGGCCAGCGCGGCTTCCATGACAGCCTGCGCGAGCAGGGGTACAAAGTCATCGTCAAGGTGGTCAAATGGTACCGCGACGAAGCCGGCAAGAGTGTGGGCAAAGCCAACGCCGACCTCAACCTGGCCGTCGATGCCCTGCTGCAATCCGAAAACATGGACCGGGTGCTCTTGGTAACCGGCGACGGCGACTTTGTCCAGGTGGTCAACGCCCTGCAGAACCGCGGCTGCCGCGTCGAGGTGGTGGCCTTCGACAATGTCTCCTCCGAGCTGCGGCGCGAGGCCGATATGTATATGCCGGGCTACCTGATCCCCGAGTTGCTGCCCATCGGCGCCGAGCGCGGTCCCCGCTGGGGCGAGGAAGGCTCGCGGGTGCGGGGCGTGTGTTACAGCTTCAAGGCCGACCGGGGCTTTGGCTTCCTGCGTTTTCTCAAACAGATCGACCCGGGACTGTGGCATGTGGACTCGCGCCGACAGGACTCCCCCTTCCAGTCGGTCTTCTTCCACAAATCCAGCCTGCAACACGACATCAGTGAGCGCTTCCCCAGCCGCGACATCGTGCTGGAATTTGAATTGAACAAATCCACCAGAATCCAGAGTGCCGAGGAGCGAGAAGACCGCACCGGCTTCCAGGCCGCCGACATTAAAATCATCAGCGGCGCCTGAGCGCCTTTACCAAAGGGCCTTCCTCCTCTAGATTTACCCTCCATGCCCTCTCCAAGGTTCAGACGACCGCGCCTGAAGCCAGCCCAGCTGATCATCCTCAGTTTTTCTGGTGCCATCCTCCTAGGTTCGGCCTTGCTGGCCCTGCCGATGGCGGCCACCGGAGAGGCGGCCACCTGGATCGACGCCCTTTTCACCATCACCAGCGCCACCTGCGTCACCGGCCTGGCCGTGGTGGACACCGGCACCTATTTCACCACCTTCGGCCAGGTCCTCATCCTGATCTTCATCCAGCTGGGCGGCCTGGGCATCACCACCCTCTCGGCGATGATCTTCTACGTCTTCACCGACTCGTTGCCCCTGCGCGACCGCGAGGTGGTGCTGCGCACCCTGGCCGGGACCAAGGCAGTCACTCCTAGCCTGGGGCAACTGCTCAAGGCGGTGCTGGTGCTCACCTTTGCCATCGAGGGCATCGGCGCACTTATCCTCACCCTCTGCTTCGCCCGTACCCACACCCTGCCCGAAGCGGCGTACCTGGGCGTCTTTCACTCGATCTCGGCCTTCTGCAACGCCGGCTTCGGCCTCTTCTCCGACAACCTGGTCAGCTACCAAGGCGATTGGGTGGTCAACTGCACGATCATGGCCCTGATCGTGTTGGGCGGCCTGGGTTTCTCGGTGCTGCTCGAACTCTTGCGCGTGGCGCAAGGGCAGCAGCCCTGGTCGCGGCTGTCGCTGCATTCCAAGGTGGTGCTCTTCGCCACCGCCCTTCTCATTCCGCTGGGGGCGGCGGTCATCTGGGTCATCGAGCAGGGCAATATTCTAGAAGGCATGTCGGCCTCCACCCAGTTCCTGGTCTGTATGTTCCAGTCGGTATCGCCCCGCACCGCCGGCTTCAATACCGTGGACATCGGCCGGCTCACCGACCCCACCCTCTTCTTCATCATCATGCTGATGTTTATCGGCGGGGCCTCGGGTTCCTGCGCCGGTGGCATCAAGGTAAACACCTTCGCCGTGCTGGTGGCCCTCACCTGGAGCCGGTTACACGGCCGTCCAGATGTGGAGATATTCCAGCGCCGCATCTCCCCTTTTGCCATCCCCCGGGTGGTCACCCTGGTCATCCTCTCGGTGTGTTTTGTCACTGGCATGGTGCTGCTGCTCTCCCTGTCCGAGCAGGGCATGCTCTCGCACCAGGAGAGCCGGGGGGCGTTCATCGAGGTGGTCTTCGAGGCGTTCTCGGCCTTTGGCACCGTGGGTCTGTCCGCCGGCCTGACCCCCCACCTGAGCACCCTGGGCAAGCTGCTGATCGTGACGCTGATGTTTGTGGGCAGGATCGGTCCGCTGACCCTGGCAGCCCTCTTCACCGAGCGCAAGAAACGCCCACTCCGTTATCCCGAAGAAAACGTACTAGTAGGCTGAAGAATGGAGAGCCTCTCATGAAAAATTTTCTCGTCCTGGGCCTGGGCAGTTTCGGCATGGCCATGGC
Organism: Gemmatimonas phototrophica; assembly: GCA_945861755.1. Classification (GTDB taxonomy): domain Bacteria; phylum Latescibacterota; class UBA2968; order UBA8231; family UBA8231; genus SICG01. The sequence goes on along the minus strand of CAMAVQ010000026.1, from coordinate 17,033 downwards.
CAAGGAATTGCGGCGGCTGGGCAACGAGGTGGCCGTGGTGGACAGCGACGAAGACCGCATCAACCGGGCGCGCGAATTTGTCGACAAGGCCCTCATCGCCAACGCCACCCAGCGCGAAACCCTCGACGAATTGCACATCGCCGCCTTCGACACCATTGTCGTCAACCTGGGGGCCGACCGCATCGACGCCAGCATCCTGGCCACCTTGCATCTCAAGCAGATGGGTGCCCGCCACGTGGTGGTCAAAGCCAACACCGAGGACCACGCCACCATCCTCGACCTGATCGGCGCCGACCAGGTGGTCTTCCCCGAGCGGGACATGGCCGTGCGCCTCTCCTATGTGCTGAGCACCAACGTGCTCGACCAGATCCCCGTGGCCCCCGGCTTTCGCATCGTCGAGATGGGGGTGCCCCTCTCCTGGGTGGGCAAGACCCTGGCCGAGTTGGACCTGAGCAACCGCTTCCGGGTGCAGGTGATCATTATCAAACAGGCCGTGCCCGAACAGATCCTGCTGCCCACCGGCAAGTTCGTGCTCAAGTCCAGCGATGTGATGGAGGTGCTGGGCCAGGACAACGATCTGCATAAATTCCAGGAGTCGATAGTGCGGAAGTAACCCCTTTTCAGGAGGTCTTTCGATGAAAATTGTCCGTGCCGAGAGAATCGCCCTCAATATTCCTTTCTACGCCGACCGCGTCACCCGCGCCATGCACCGGGCTTCCACCCACGACGAGCGGGTCTACGTGTACCGGGTGGAGACCGACAACGGCATCGTCGGATACGGCGACAACCACGGGGTGCCCTCGCCGGTAGAGGGGCTGGTCGGCCAGAATCCTTTTGCCATCATGCACAACGACGCCATCGGTTTTGGCCCGCAACTGGCCGTGATGGACGCTGCCGGCAAAGCCGAAGGCGTACCCGTACACGCGTTGCTCGGGGTCAAATTGCGCGACCGCTGCCCCATCTCCTGGTGGGATATCGACATGCCCCCGGCCGATTGGGCCGCCGAGGCCAGGGAGTCGGTCAAGCGCGGTCACACCTCCTTCAAGATGAAGGCCCGTCCCTGGCGCGACATCATCACCCAGGTGGAGACGGTGGGCAAGGTGGTGCCAGCGGACTACAAGTTTGATGTAGACTTCAACGGCTTTCTGCTCACCCCGGCCAAGGCCGAGATCACCCTCCAGCAACTGGACGAACACCCCAATGTGGGCATCTATGAGAGCCCCTTCTGGCTGACCCTGGACCTGCCCGGAGCCCGCATCCTGCGCGAACGGGTGCGCAAGCCCGTTGCCGAGCACTTCACCGAGCCCTGTCTGCACGCCAACTGCTGCGATGCCTTTGTGGTGGGCGGTGGTGCCACTGAGGTGCGCCGGGTGGGGGCGCTGGCCGCCTCCTTCAACAAACCCTACTGGCTGCAGATGGTGGGCGCGGGCCTGACCGCCGCCTATACCATACACCTGGGTTCCGTGCTCTCCCACGCCCAGTTGCCCTATATCACCTGCCACGAACTGTGGCAGCACGATCTGCTGAAGAAAAGGCTGGAGGTGGTGGACGGGTATATCGCGGTACCGGATGGGCCGGGTCTGGGAGTGGAACTGGACGAAAAAGCCCTGGCCAAGTACCGGGTGGACGAGCAGGTGCCCACCCCCAAGACCCAATACCGACAAAAGAAACGGATCCTGCGCATCACCTGGCCCGGAGTGGGAAAACAGCAGCGGATCTGGGACTTTACCGACGAGCCGGCCTACCAACAGGCCTTTTACCGGGGCAGTGTCCCTGGCTTCGAGCGGGGCGTCGACCTGGAGGTCATCGAGGACGACAAGAGCGCCAGCTTCCGCAAGCTCCATCAGCAGCTGGTGGAGAAGGGTAGGTAAAACCACAATACCGGTAGGGGGAGGACACCCTGGTGCTCCCCCTACTCTCCTTCCAGACTGCCGGGGTCCATAGCTATCTCCTTAATCCTACCCGGCTACCTAGCCCCTGCCAAGTTTTTTATCGAACAACACAAAAAAACCGGCTCTGCCAGTCGCTCTGGCAAGGCCGGGAAAGGAGATCTCCCTTTAAGCCGTTATTTCACATAGGTACAGCAATAGTCAGTGAGGCTGGTGACCCTAAGGCTGAATTTCGCCTGGGCCGGCACCTCAAAAGACTGGCCACCGCTCACCTTCTGCCAGTCCTTGGCCCCCGGCAGCAGGACCTCCAGTTCGCCGGCCAGGATCTCCATAATTTCTTTTTCGGACGTGCCGAATTCGTATTCCCCAGGCAACATGATGCCCAGGGTCTTCTTCGAGCCGTCCGCAAAGAGCACGGTGCGACTGGTGACCTTGCCATCGGCATAGACATTGGCCTTCTTGATCACCGTTACATTGCTGAACTCTGTCATTGCCCGATCCTTTCAGCCTCAGGGGTTGTCGATGAAATGGTGGCGCACCACTAAAAGATTTGCCGCGGCCGAGAGGAAGCCGGCGACGACCAGCCACTTGAGCCGGCTGCCGTGGCTGCCACGCAACCCGCGCAGGTAGAGGTAAGTGGCGAAAAGCAGCCACGAGGGCATGGCCATCCAGATCTTGGTGTCTCCCCTGGCCAGGTATTCACCGGGCGCGCCGTAGAGCCAGAGGATACCCATGCCCAATCCCAGACTGAAAAAAGCAAAGCCCACCGCAGCAAAGCGGTAGGTGGCGCTGGCCGCGGTGTCCAGGGCCGGCAGCAGGCTGTTGAGACGGCCCTGTTTGAGCAGGCGGCCCTGGGCCAGATAGATGGTGGCAGCGGCAAAAGCCAGGGCAAAACCCACGTTCCCCAACAGGGTGGCCGCCACGTGTACGCCCAGCCAGGGGTAGTGCAAGAGCACCGAAGAGGCCCCTTCCAGGCGCACCGGCATCAACAACAAATAGAGCAGCCCGAAGAAGGCCAGGGGGGCTAATAACAGATTCAGACGGCGGATGCGGGTGTGGCGCTCCAGGACCAGGCCGACCAGCAGGCCGGCGATGATCAGCAGCGAGATCACCGGCAGCAGGTTGGAAAAAGGCGAGAGTCCCGAGAACAGGAAGTGCATGAGAATGCCCGCCGAGTGGATGGCCACGCCCCACTGTAGGGCGCGGCGACCCCACTCCTCCCAGGTGCCCTGCCGCCGCAGGAAATGGCCCAAATAGAGCAGGGCCCCGGCCAGGTAGAGCAGCAGGGAGATCCCCAGAAAGGTCTGGCAGGCGGCCGTCATCTCAGCCCTTCTGCTCCGGAGGCCCACCCAGGCCGAAAAGCCGCCGCACCGTGTCCAGACGCAGGTACCCGTCCTCGGTATTGGCAAACTCGCGGATCTGGACCAGGGGTTGATGGAGCATCTTGTTGGCGTAGCCCCGCAGCAGGCCCTCCACCAATTGGCGGTCCGGCTCGGAGAGGTGGGCCAGCTTGGCCGACCAGCGCTCCAGCTCGGCCTGGCGCAACTCCTCGGCGCGCTGGTGCAGGGACTGGATCAGCGGACCGGTGCCCTGGGCGTTGAACCAGTGGAGAAAACTCTTCAACTCCTCGTCGATCAGCGCCTGGACCTTGAGGATCTCGCGCTCCCGGTCCTGGCGGTTGGCGCGCACCACCTGCTCCAGGTCGTCGATATCGAAGAGGAAGACGTTGTCCAGTTGTTTGACGGCCGGATCGATGTCGCGCGGCACGGCGATGTCGATGAGGAAGAGCGGCCGACCCCGGCGCTGGCGCATGACCAATTGAATGGCCGGGGGGAAAATAACAAAACCGGGTGCCGAAGTGGAGGAGATGACGATATCCACCGCGGCCAGGGCCGAGGACATCTGGTCAAAGGGCAGGGCTTCCCCCTGAAAACGATGGGCCAGATCCTGGGCGCGCTCCAGGGTGCGGTTGACCACCAGGAGCTTGCTGATACCGCTCTCCACCAGGTACTGGGCGGTCAACTCGGCCATCTCCCCGGCGCCCAGCAGCAGGGCCTGCCGGCCTTCGAGCCGATCGAAGACCTGGCCGGCCAGTTCTACTGCTGCGGTGCTGATGGAGAGCCGGCCGTGACCGATCTCCGTTTCGGAGCGGGCCCGCTTGCCCACGTGCAGGGAGCGCTGGAAGAGTTCGTTGATCTGCAGCCGGGCCGCGCCGTTCTGCTGAGCCGCCTCAAGAGCGGTGCGCACCTGGGCCATGATCTGCGACTCGCCGATGACCAACGAGTCGATGCCGCAGGCCACCCGGAACAGATGGCTGGCCACCTCCCCGTCGCGGTGCTGGTAGAAATGGGGCTGCAGCTGCTCTTGATCCACCCCGTGGGCCTCGGACAAAAAATCCCACAGGCCATCCCCACTTTCCCCGTCGCTGGCGGCGTAGATCTCGGCGCGGTTGCAGGTAGAGAGGATGGCCGCCTCGCGCAGACCGTAGCGCCCGGTCAATTCCCTGAGGGCCTGGGGTAGGACCGACTCGGGGAAGGCCAGCTTCTCGCGGACTTCCACCGGCGCGGTGGTGTGGTTGAGGCCTAGGGCCAGGATATGCACGTTGCGCTTCGCCGGACAGGGGTTAAGGGCCAATCTTTAGGAATAACCGCAAAACCCCCCTACCCGGCAAGCGCGCCAGCCACCCGGTCGGCCAGGGTGTGGGCGCTCTTGACGCAGTCGGCTACCGAGATGCCGCCGCGGAAGTTGCCGCCCAGGTAGAGGCCGGGGTGCTGTCGCTCACAGGCTTCCACCGCTTCCATGAGCCGCTGGTGGCCCACCTGGTACTGGGGGATGGCCCGGGGCCAGCGGAAGAGGGCCTGGTGGTCGGGCCGCTCTTGCAGCCCCAGCAGCTCCTTCAGTTCCTCCGCCACCACCCCCAGCAATTTGTCCTCGGGCCACAGGGCATGTTCGGGCTGCCGGCTGCCACCCACAAAAACCGTCAGGGCCAGGCCCCCCTCGGGCGCCCGGCCCCCAAAGAGCGAGGAATTCCACAGCGACCCCAGGATCTGCCGGTTTTCGCGGCGCGGCACCAGAAAACCAAAACCATCCAGCGGGTGGTCCATGGGGTTGCGGCGATACCCGCAGAAGACCACTGCCACCGGCGGATAGTAGATCTGGGCCAGGGCCTGGCGGGCGGCGGTGCAGTCGAAGCCCAGCTCCAGCCCTTCGTATCCGTGGGCCGGGATGGTGAGCACCACGGCGCGGGCGCGGACCACTTCGGGGTGGTTGGCCAGTTCCAGGGCAAACCCCTCGGGCGTCTGGCGCAGCACCTGCAGCGGCGTGCCGGTGTGGACCTTGTCGCCCAGGGCGCGGACCAGGGCGTTGGTCAGGGTCTGCAGACCCTCTTTAAAGGAGAAGGACTGGGCGCTCTGCTTGGACTGGTCCTGCCTTTTGCGGCGCTCGCGCGCGCCCAGGATCGCCCCCTTGATCAGGCTGCCATAGCGCTGCTCCAGCTCCCACAGCCGGGGGAAGGCGCTCCTCACACTCAATTTCTCTGGCAGCCCGGCGAACACCCCAGAGACAAAGGGATCGATGGCATAGTCGAGGAATTCGCGGCCCAGGCGGCGCTCGACAAAATGGGCCAGATCCTCGTCCTGTTCCGGGTCGGAGCGGCGGACAAAAGGTTCGACCAGCAGGCGGAGCTTGGCCGCCCCCGAAAAGAGCCGGGTGCCCAACAGGGCTGGCGGACCCAGAGGCACGGCGTGTAACTTGCCGCCCCGCACCACATAGCGGTTCTTGGCAGCCGGGCTGGCGTATTCCAACTGGTCGGCGATGCCCAAGCCGGCGAAGAGTTGGTGCAATAGCGGGGTGGTGTCCTGGGCGCTGTTGGGGCCGTGCTCAATCAGGAATCCCCCCTCATGGCTGGTGCGTATGGCCCCACCGGGTCGGGATTGGGCCTCGTACACGCGGACGGGAATACCCTGGCGGTCGAGCAAATGGGCCAGGGTCAGACCGGTGACGCCGGCACCGATCACCGCCACTTCTAGGGGGTTTTGGTCGCTCATGAACGCCTCTGTTTTTTTTGCTTGCAAGTGAGCCCTGCCGCAAGGTATATTAAAGCAGAAATCAATCCATCCTGGGCCGGACGCGGCTCAGGGTTGTTTCATCTGCCCGCAAAGTGCGGGCACTAAAAGAAAGGAGGTGGTCCATTATATGGAATCCACAGGGAGGTCTACCACCTAAGTTTTAGCTCCAGGTGGTAGCCGCCTGGAACAGGACGGCCCGTCTGTAAAGACCCGCTGTCCTCGGTAAAGGAAACGGGTGCATCCTCAGGATGCGCCCGTTTCTCTTTTTGGTCAAGCCCCCAGGCCGTATTCCTTGATCTTCTGCACCAGGCCCCAGCGGCTCATGCCCAACTCCTCGGCGGCGTGGGTGCGGTTGCCCTGTCGCCTTTCCAGGGTCTGGGTGATCAGCTCCTGCTCCACCTGGGCCAACACCTCTTTGAGTTTGCCCCGGCGCGGGACCGGAGGCAGTCCGCCAGCCAACCGCTCAGAAAGATGGCCGGCATCGATGCGCGCCTCGCCAGCCCCCAGCAGGGCCGCCCTTTCCACCTCGTTCTGCAACTCGCGGATATTGCCCGGCCACTCGTAGGCGCACAGCAAATCCATGGCCCGGGCGGTGAAACCCTCGGGCGCCTTGGGGTCTCGCTGGTGCAACTGTCCCAGAAAATGCAGGGCCAGCTCCGGGATGTCCTCCCGCCGCTGGCGCAGGGGCGGCAGCCCGATGGGGAAAACATTGAGCCGGTAGTAGAGATCCTCGCGGAAACGGCCCTCGGCCACTGCCTGTTTCAGCTCGCGGTGGGTGGCGGCGATCACCCGCACATCCACGTGGCGCACCTGCTCCTCACCCACCCGGCGGATCTCGCCCTCCTGCACCGCCCGCAAGAGGCGCACCTGCAGGCCCGGGGTGGTCTCACCGATCTCGTCGAGGAAGAGGGTGCCCCCGTCGGCGGTCTCGAAGAGCCCCGGCCGGTCGTTGACCGCCCCGGTGAAGGAACCCTTCTTGTGGCCAAACAACTCGCTCTCCAACAGCGTCTCGGCCATAGCCCCGCAGTTGATGGCCACAAAGGGCCGCTCGCGGCGCGGTCCCTCCTGGTGGATGCAGCGGGCCAGCACTTCCTTGCCGGTGCCGGTCTCGCCGCTCAGCAGCACCGTGGTATCGCTGTCCACCACCTTGCGCAGCAGCTGGTACACCGCCTCCATGGCCCGGCTCTTGCCGATGATGCCTTTGAACTGGACCTGGCTCTGCACGGCCTGGCGCAGGGAGCGGTTCTCCTGCTCCAGGCGGGCGATGCGCAGCATGGCGCGGATGCGCGCCCCCAGTTCGGCCTCGTCAATGGGCTTGGTCAGATAGTCGTCGGCCCCGGCGTCCAGGCCGGCCACCTTGTCCTGGGTGGAGGCGCGGGCGGTGAGCATAATCACCGGCAGGGCCTGCCACTGGGGCGTGGCGCGCAGGCGCCGCAGCACCTCCATGCCGTCCATGCCCGGCATCATCCAGTCCAGCAGCACCAGACCTGGTTTGCCGGCGGCCACCTGCTCGAGCGCCTCTTCGCCGCTGTGGGCGGCACAGGTCTGGTACCCCTGCTCCTCCAACTGCTGCTCCAGCAGGTCGATATTGAAAGGCTCGTCGTCGACGATGAGGATCTTGGCAGACATCTCTCCTCCTTCAGGGAAGGTGCTTTTCGACCTTGGCCCAGAGTTCTTCCTCGTCGATGGGTTTGGCGACGTAGTCGTCGAAACCCTGCGCGAAGATGCGCTCCTGGTCGCCGGCCATGGCGTGGGCGGTGACGGCGATCAGCGGGACACGCCTCAGGTCCGGGTCGGCGCGCAACTGCCTGGCCACCTCGTACCCATCCATGCCGGGCAGGGAGATGTCCAGTAGGATCAGGTCGGGCCGCTCGTGCCGGGCCAGCTCCAGCCCCCGCGGCCCGCTGTCGGCCTCAAAAAGCTGGTAGCAGTCTTCGAGCAGCTGAACCAGCAGGTCGCGGTTCATCTCCACATCTTCCACGATCAGGATCTTCTTCATCGGCGCAACTCCGGCGGCGGGTGGGCAAGGCCGCACTGGAGGGGCAGGGTGAGGGTGAACACGGAACCCTTGCCCACCTCGCTCTCCACCTGGATGGTCCCTCCCAGCATCTGGACCAGTTTCTTCGAGATCGACAGCCCCAGGCCGGTGCCCCCGTACCTGCGGGTGGTAGAGCCGTCCACCTGGCGGAATTCCTCAAAGATGTAGTTCAGGGCCTGGGTCGGGATGCCGATGCCGGTGTCGGCCACCGAGAGGGCAAAATGCCCTGAGTCCGCCGGCCGGGCCGCGATGGCGATACTGCCCTCTGCGGTAAACTTGGCGGCGTTGCTCAACAGATTGATCAGGATCTGGCGCAGCCGCGGCAGGTCGGTGTAGACCGGAGGGAGATCCTCGCTCACCTCGGTGCGCAGTTCGACCCCAGGTTTGACCATCGGGCTCACGGTGCTGACACAGCCCTCCACCAGCGTCTTGACCGAGAAGCGCTCGGGCTGCATCTCCAGCTTGCCCGCCTCGATCTTGGACAGGTCGAGGATGTCGTTGATCAGGTTCATGAGAATTTCGGTGCTCTGGCTGATCCGCTCCAGGTTCTCCAATTGCCGGGGGGGCAGGAGCCCCTGGGCCTTGCGGTAGACGATCTTCGAGAACCCGACGATGGCGTTCATCGGGGTGCGCAGTTCGTGCGACATATTGGCCAGAAACTGCGACTTGAGGCGGTTGGCCTCCTGGATCTGGCGGTTGGCCTCCTCCAGCTCCCGGTTCTGCTCCTGAATTTGTAGATTCGCCTGGGTCAGGGCCTGGTTCTGCTCCAGGGCCTTGGCCGACAGCTCCCTGACCTGGTGCAGCTGCACCTGCAATTCCCGGTTGGTGCGCGCCACCCGGTGGGCCAGGTACACCGACATGGAGATCAGCGGCAGCAGCACCCAGGCCAGCACTGACAGGTCGAGTTGGCCCTGACTGAACAAGGGCGAGAGGTTGAGGGCAAAGGCCAGGAAACCGACGGCGATGATCCAGGCGCCGGGTTGCTTCTGGCGCACGGCCCGCAGGAGCACCCGTATGTACTCCACGTAGACCAGCAGCCAGACCAACCCCACCCACAGGCCCACCGCACTGAAGACCAGCTGCTGCAGAGTCTGCGCACGGCCAAAGAGCCAGCCCGGCAGGGGGCCGTTGGTCGGCAGCGTCAGGGCCGGCACATTGGCCTGGCCGTTCAAACCCAGGTACACGAAGTAGGCCGGGCCGGCCAGGAGGCCGAGCAGGATCCAGAACCGTTTGGGGAAACGTGGGTAGAACAGGGAGTACAGAAAGAGTAACCCCAGCACCCCCACCAGTCCCAGAGCTACGTCGCGCAGCAACACCACGTAGGCACTGACCACTCCTGGGGCGAACTCCAGCTGAAAGGCCAGGAAGATGGCCGCGGCGATGAAACCGGTGTACAGGGCGTAATAGAGGTTGGGCCGCCATTGGCGGTCGAAGAGGAAGAGCAGCAGGTGCAGCAGGGTGACGGCCAGCAGCACCCCGGTGAAGAACATCTGGTACCCGGTGGCCTGCTCGATCATGCCGCCCGTCTGCGCCGCCCGCTGGGCGACCGCCACCTGCACCAGCTTGGCCACCTCCCCCGGCAGCGCGCCGCCGGCCACCAGCACCGCCAGCCCTAGGCGCTCGGGGTACTGGAGCTTGGATACCCCCTGCCCCCAGGCCATCCACGAGAAGGAGCCATCCTCGTCCTTGTCGTTGGTCGCCACATCCAACCACAGGATTGCCCGCGGTTCCAGACGCACCTGGCCCTGGCCCAGGCGCTCCAGGTCCAGGCGCCACTCGTAGCGGTGGCCGCTGGCCGTCCGCTGCACGGCAACCCGGGTGTCTTCCAGCCCACCCCGCCCGTACACCCCCAAGGTATTCCCGTAGCAGGTGTATTGGATCACCCCCGGAATGGGCGGCTGCCCCAGGCTGAGGAAGACCTCGCATCCATCCTGGGTATTCCAGCCGAGGTTGTCCTGCTGGCTACCGACCACCACCGACTCGTCCTCTACCTCCACTGCCAGGTACAGGGCGTTCTCTGCCTGGTTGTACCCGAGGCAGAACCACCCCTGGAAATCGCTTTCGTCGCGGGGTCCTTCACCATATTCGGGAAAACGCAGCGGGTAGGCGGTGAGGGCGGGCGGCCAATCGGTCAGGTCGCCGTCTACGGTGATGCCGGCCACCGGGGTCGCCACCGCCACCTGGGCGTTGTAGCCCTGTGCGGGAACCGCTAGTGCCGTCAGCAGCGCGAGGGGGATCCAGAGGAAGTGGGTTCTAGAGGATTTCATACCGTTTGCCCTGCTGGATAATATGCACAAATCCCTCACCAAACCTGAACGCACGGCCCCCGAGGGGGTCGTGCGTCTGCGCTGGCTGCTGCTGGGGTGCTCCCTACTTGCGGACCACCAGGGTCTTCAGTTCGGGATGCTGGGCGACCACTTCGTAGGCCGAGGCTGAGGTCCGCGAGCGGACCGTGCTCAGTTCCTTGCTGCTGATTTTAGCCACTGAACCTTTGGCACCCAGGGTGGCGGCGGAAAGGGAAGTCGCGATGGCGACGGCGGCGATGATCAGAGTGCGTTTCATGGCAGGGCTCCTTGGTTATGGTTCGTTTTTTTGTTTGAGTTAGTTTTTTCTGCTTCTGGTAAGGGATATTGCAAGGGCTGTGCCAGCGGTGCAGACCAGGGGCGGTGATCAAACAGGAGCAAGTTATAGGTGGCTAATAAACAGGATGTTGCTATATTTTCAGGCACAGCGGAGGACGGGCCGGGGACTGGAGCAGGGCCTAGGGGAAGTGTCAAGAAAGTGGACGGGTGCTGGCGGGGATAGAGCTAAGTCTTGAAAAACAATGCGTTGACCTGTGCTGACCAGAAGGTTGGCAGCGCTGTCCATATTCTGGCCGGCCAGCGGCTTCGCCCGTCGATGGCCCAACTAGGAGGGCTTGAGCATATTATGGCTATGAAGCTGCTCTGTTGGAACGTGAACGGCATTCGCTCGGCGGCGACCAAAGGCTTCCTGCCCTGGCTGGCCAAGGCCAAACCCGAGGTGCTCTGCATCCAGGAGGCCCGCGCCCGGCCCGAGCAAGTGGACCCAGAGCTGGTCGCCCCCCGCGGGTACCAAAGCTGGTGGGCCTGCGCCGAGAAAAAAGGGTACAGCGGCGTGGTCATCTACAGCCGGGTGGAACCGCTCGACGTGACCGAGGGTCTAGGTATCCCGCACTTCGACTGCGAGGGACGGGTGATAACCGCCCGCTTTGCGGACTTCACCCTGGTGAATGCCTACTTCCCCAACGGCCAGCGCGACCATGCGCGGGTGCCCTTCAAGATGGAGTTTTGCGCGGCCTTCCTGGAATTCTGCGAGGCGAGGCGCGCCCGGGGAGAAGCGCTGGTGCTGTGCGGTGATTTCAACACCGCCCATCGCGAGATCGACCTGGCCCGGCCCCGGGAAAACCAGAAAACCACCGGCTTTTTGCCCCTGGAGCGGGCCTGGATGGACCAGTTTATGGAACGGGGATATCTAGACATCTTCCGCGCCCTGAACCCGGCGCCCGGCCACTATACCTGGTGGTCCAATCGCTCGGGGGCGCGGGAACGGAATATCGGCTGGCGTATCGACTACCACTTCGTCTCTCCCTCCCTGCGGGAGCGGGTCAGGAAGGCCTACCACCTGCCCCAGGTGTCAGGTTCAGACCATTGCCCTATAGGAATAGATTTATAGCTTTGCGGAAATAACCAAGACCGGCCCAGCGCTTTTGCCTGGGCCGGGGTTCAGATCACTGCCCGGTGGGAGTGGAATTAATACCATCATAAAAGGAGCGTGTACCGTGAAACTCAAATGGCTCCTGCTCCTGGCCCTGGCCAGCGCCGCCGGCGCCCAGGACCTGCCCCTCTACACCTGCTGGAAAACCACCCAGCCCGTGATCGTCGACGGCAAGGGCGACGAAGCCGCCTGGCAGGAGGTGGACCCGGTGGACCTGGTGGATGTGAGTTTCCTCAGCGGCGACCGCTACCACACCCGCCGCACCGAAGCCCGCATGCTTTGGGACGAGCAGTACCTCTATTTTTACTTCTCCGCCGCCGACCCGGACGTGTGGTCCACCTACGGCCAGCGCGATATGCAGTTGTATGAAGAGGAAGTGCTGGAGATCTTCATCGATCCCGACGGCGATGGCCAGAACTACGCCGAAGTGGAACTCAATCCGCTCAACACGGTTTTCGACCTGCTGCTCACCAAACCCTGGAGCAGGAGCGGCAAGGGGTACGGTACCTGGAACCCCGCGCTGCTCAGCGCCGTCCAAATAACTGGCACGCTCAACAATGCCGCCGATGTGGACCAGAGCTGGAGCGCCGAAATCGCCCTGCCCTGGGCCGGGCTGGCATCCCCCCCGCTCGATATCGCCGGACCCAGGTCCCTGCCACCGCAGGCAGGCGACGAGTGGCGGCTCAACATCTACCGCTTCGAGCGGGTGCGGCAGAACGGAACCCAGAGCGAAGAGCAGGCCAGTGCCTGGTCGCCGGTGGGCAAGGTCGACTTTCACGTGCCCGAGCGTTTCGGCCGGGTGGTCTTCGGCAACCGGCTCACCGCCGTCGAAGCGCAGTCGTGGGGTCTGGTCAAAGTCGCCGGTGAAAAACCAGCGACACCTTAAAACCTTTTGCCGGCCTCCCCGGTCTAACAGACAGTCGCATCAGCACTGTTGCCCCGCAGCAGTGTTCCCCAAACCAAGGAGTTAGACCCATGAAGACTTTCAGCGCCCTGCTCTGCGCCGGGCTGGTGCTCACCGCCGGCACCTTCAGCGCCGCCACCGCCGGAGGCATGAAGCACGGACACGGGATGAAGCAGGGGCAAGGGCCGGGGCACCAGGAACTGAACCTGAGCGATGAGCAGAAGGCCCAGTTGGCGCCCCTGAAGACCGAGTTCCAGAAACAGCAGCAGGAACTGCGCGCCCAAATCAAGGCCGGCACCCTGTCGCGCGAAGACGGCCAGGCCCAGATGAAGGCCGCCGCCGAGGCCCACCGCGCCGCCTTTGAAGCGCTGCTCACCGACGAACAACGCCAGAAGCTGGCCGAGTGGAAGCAGAACCATCCGGCAGGCATGGACAGGGGCAAGGGTCCAGGCAGGGGAGGCAAAGGCATGGGTAGGGGCAAAGGCGAAGCGGGCCTGGGCAGGATGGCCGAAGCCCTGGGTCTGAGCGAAGAGCAGAAGACGCAGTGGGAAGCGTTGGCCAAAGAGCAGCGGGCCAAGATGGAGGAACTGCGGCAATCGGGACAGAAGCCCGAGCCAGAAGCCATGCGCCAGCTCTTTGCCGACCATATGAAGGCCCTTGAGGCCCTGCTCACCCCCGAACAGCTCCAGAAGTGGGAGGACCAGAAAAAGAACCGGAAGGGACCCCATCCCGCTCCGGCGGCACCCGCCACCGAGGCGACCTCTGGCGCGGCCACCAAGCCGGCGGCACCTCCCGAGCAAACCTGGGGTCAGATCAAGTCGCAGAGCAAGTGAGACGCCCATGAGCATTGCCGTGGTGAGACGATAGTTTCCCTCCCGGTTCTTTCCTGTAAGTCAAAGGCCGTGTCCCCTCGCCAGGGACGCGGCCTTTTTTTGTCTGTTCCCGCAATCTATCTATATTGTGAACCGGGCACGCTGCCCCGGTACGAACCCAAAAATACGAGGAGAACAGGAAATGCCGCTGGAAGCCTGGATGCGCATCGGCCAGCCCCTGGAGACGGTGGTGGACGACTACGTGCGCATTTTCGACGCCTGGGAAGCGGGGGGGATAAAGGGGCTGGTCTTTGGCCGGCTGCTCTTCACCGACGAGCAGGGCAAATTCACCGTGCCGGCCTTTCCGGCCAAACCAACAGCCTACACCAGCCGCGGCATGGCCGTGGACCCGCGCCCGGGCCAGCCCGACGCCGCCAAAGAAAAACAGTTACACGCCATGCTCGACGACGCCAAGAAGCGGGGCTGGCTCACCATGGTCTTCTGTCCCGGCTCGGGCTGTTCGCCGGCCAAACGCCTGCCTGTGACAGAAGATCCCTATGGCGCCCTCCACCACGCGGCGGTGTGGGACGAGGTCTTCTCCGCCTTCCCCCAGGTAGACGGGGGCATCAACGACGGTTGGACCGAGTCGGCCTACGAACTCCAGTACCACCACGGCAACGCGGTATTCGGTGAAATGAAAGAGCACACCAAGACCACGGCCCAGGCCCGGGGGTACGACCCCGAGCGCCTGGACCAGGGCCGGCAACATCTGCTCGACCGCTTCCGCTCCCTGACCCCCGCCCAGGTGCGTTACTACGGAGCCCAGGGGGTGTTGGCCTCCATGAATCTCTTCGACATCGACGAGGCTTCCACCTACTGGCTGCGCTGGCGGCGGGAGGACGGGCTCAACGAGGGCCGGGCCGTGCGCGCTGCCCTGGACACGCTGCCCCGCCGGCTCCTGCTGGGCAACGGGCTGCGCTCAGCGGTGTTCTCGGGCATGACCGCCTTTGACTTTCTGGCCTGGAGCGAAGTGCTCGACTTTCTGCTGGTCAAACACTACTTCTGGCAGCGCGGTTTCGACGGCATGTACGGCACCGTGACCCGCTGGGTGAAGCAGATCGCCGCCTGGAATCCAGCCCTCACCGAACAGGACTGCTTCACCGTGGTCAAGGCCTGGCTGGGGGTGGATCTGCCCGGAGTGGATTGCCTGGCCGACATGGACCTGGGTTTCCCGCAGGTCTTCTTCGACCAGGTGGTGCAAGAGGAGACCCGGCGGGCCATCGCCGCGGCCGGCGAAGCCCGCAAGGTGGTGCCCTGGGTCGACACCGGGCGTATGCCCCACGGGGGCGACCCGATGACCGCCGGGGACCTGCATCATATCCTGGTGGCCTCGCAGCAAGCCGGGTTGCAGCGCTTCCTCTTTCACAACCACGACCACCTGACCGCAGGGGAATGGTGCGTGATCTCGCGGCTGTGCGGCAGAGAATGGGACGAAAACCCTGCGGGGTACTGGCCACCGGCCACCCCCAAGCCCTCAACTTATTGATCAAAGGAGACGATATGGGCACGCTGAAACTGCCGGTGCGCTGGTACAGCGGCACCGGGTACTACGAAGGCAAATCAGAGGAAAAGGGAGACGGTCACGCCTACAAGGACCTGGAACTAGAATTGGCGCACACGGCCTTCATGGTCGTGGACAGCGACACCGGTCCGGGCAATCCCTATGTGGAGAACGGCATTGCCCCGGCCCTGCAGGCTGCCCGCGCCGTCGGCATGCATGTGATCTTCATCCACAACGACTTCTCTCTGGCCGACGAACCGGGCAGCATCAAACGCGAAATCCACGGCACGCGTTGGGGAGATGCCGGAGCCGCTGACCGTCCACCGCCTTCGCGGGCCCCGTACCAACCCAACTATTCGCCCTCGATCCAGCCCCTGCCCCACGAGCCGGATTTCCCCAAGCGGGAGTGGTCCGGCTTCCACGAGACCCACACCGACTACCACCTGCGTTGCTACAATATCAAGACCCTGATCGCGGTGGGCTTCAGCCAGCGGGCCTGCCTGTATCAGACGGTGGCCGGCGCGGTGGAGCACAACTACCGAGTGGTCCTGCTGCGCGACTGCACCCACTCCGCCGAGTACCCCGATACCGTGGACCCCAACCTGCCCGAGGGCGGCTGGCTGCGCAAGATTATGTTCCGCAACTTCGAGCATGTCATCGGCTACACCTCCACCTCGGCGGAATTTGCCGCCGCGTGCCAGGCCCTTGGCAAAAAATAACGCCCTGCTCATCGCGGCCCTGGCCGCCCTGCTGATCCCGGCCCTGGCCACCAGCGCCAGGGCCGGAGAAGTGCGCACCGAAGCCCAGGTGCCTCTGGACCCGGAGGGCAAAGTCCAGGAGGTCACCCCGGCCCTGCGGACGCGGCTGGGCCTCTTCCCCGAGATTGAGGAATTCCAGAGCGCCCGCCTCTTCCAGGGTGAAGACCAGGGGTACGTGTTGGAGATCGCCTGGCAGCGCCAGGGCAAGCGCTGGCGGCAGCGGCAATTCCTGTCGGCAGCGGCGGTCGACTCCCTGCGCCTGGATCTGCGCCGGCGGCAGACCCTGCCCCCGGCGGGCCTCCAGCTAGATCACTCGGGGCGCGGCGAACTCGTCCTCGATCAGATCCTGCTCTCCCTGCTGGCCTATGGCCCGGCCATGAAGGTGATGCTGGATCTGGACAGCACCCGCCCGACGGTGGCCACGTTCATGTTGACCACGGCCACCGGCTTCTACCTGCCCTACCGGCTCACCCAACACCGCACCGTCACCCCGGCGCATCGCCAGTTGGCCCAGTTCGGGGGCACGCGCGGTATCGCCTATGGCCTGCTGCTGGCGGATTTGTTCGCCGAAAAAGGGCGCAATTCCCGCAGCGACGGGGCCACGGTGCTGAGCAGTGCGGTGCTGGGCTCGGCCCTGGGCTTCAAGGTGGTGGACTGGCGCCGCTCTACCCACGGCCAGGCCGAGGTGTGGGCAGTGATGGGGGATTTCGGGTTGTTGGGCGGCATAGGCATGGCCTACGCCTCGGGGCTGTATGACAACAACCGGTCGCGGCGCTTAGGCGACGGCCTGACCCTGCTTTCTTCGGGGGCGGGTTTGTATGCCGGCAACTGGCTGGGCCAACACCGCGACTACACCCGGGGAGACGCGTACGTGCTGCGCGCCGGCGGCGTCCTCGGCGCCCTCATGGCCCTGCCCCTGATCGACGCCACCGGGACCAATAGCGGGCGGGCACACGTGGGCGGGGCCCTGGCCGGCATGGCCGCAGGGGCGGGCTTAAGCGACCAGTTGCTGAAAAAGCAGGACTTCAGCTTTGGCCAAGGATTGATCGTCAGCGGCGGGGAGTTGGCCGGGGCCTTGCTGGGGCTGGGCCTGACCTACCTGGCCGATACCGGGGGACACTTCGACGATCTGGCGTATTTCAGCAGCGCGGCGCTGGGCGGGTTGGGGGGCTTCACCCTGACCTTCCGGGCCTTTTCTGAATAGGGCGTGCGATGAAACTCAGCTTCACCACCCTGGGGTGCCCGGAATGGGATCTGGACACCATCTGC
>CAMAVQ010000025.1 GCA_945861755.1 Gemmatimonas phototrophica | reverse complement strand
GCGATTTCTACCGAGTTGTCAAGAACTTTGTAGTATAAAGTCGAAGAACAGACCGAAGGCTGGCCGCACCGGAGTTTTTAGCATCTCCGACCGAAGATCCGCTGCGCTTCGAGGGCGCTCTTTGCCCGTCCTTCGGCGACCAGGGCCAGGGTGCGCAGGCCCAGCAGGCTTTCGTCCAGCGGGGTGGCCGGCAAGGCGGGACAGCCGGCGCGCCGGGCAAAGAGTTGGTGCAGCCGGGGCAGATTGCGGGCCAGGCCGCCGCTGAGGATGGCTTGGGTGAGCTGATGACCGGGGTCGAGCAATTCGCGGACTTCCAGGTACTGGTCGAGGAAGGAGGCCAGCAGCGAGGCGAGATAGTTCTCCAAGGTGTATTCCCCCTCCTCGATGCGGCTGATGCTGCCCCCTTCGCGGTAAGCGCGGGCACTCTTGAACAGGCTCAGGCCAAAGTGCATGGTGGCCCCTGCTAGCTGGGGCTCTTCGAGAGCGGCCAGCATGGACCAGAACGCCTGACTGGGGGCGCCGCGCACCTGGGCCAGAAAGTCGAGGTGCGCGGCCAGGGCGCGGCCGGCGGGGATATGGGTGATGGTCTGTAACAGCAATTGATCGAAATAGGGGCGGGTCTCCAATTCCTCATTGGCGCTGTCGCCGCCGATGACCGAGGCTTGGGAGCCGGTGCCCAGGTTGAGGGAGAGGGTCTGGTGGGGGAGGTTGGCAGCGCCCAGCACGGCGCATTGGTGGTCGCCCACGCCCACATAGATGGGGACCTGCGCTCCGTCCTGGCGCCAGTATCCGGCCACCTGGTCTGCCGGGGCGGGTTCGCCCAGAGAAAAAGAGCAGCCGGTGATTTCCCGCAACAGGGAGAGCAGGTCTGCGGACACCGCCCCCCGGCGCAGGTCAAAGAGGGCGAGGCCGGCCAACACGGTGGGGTGCAGCACTTCTCTGGCCTCGCCACCGCAGCGGGCCAGCCAGCAGGGCAGGGAGACGATCCGGGCCTGGGCAGGCAGTACCGTGGTGCGGCCCAGGTGGGCCAGGTTCATCAGCGGAAAGCCGGGCCGGGGGCGCATGCCGGTGATTCCCTTCAGGGCTGGCCCCAGCTGACCGGTGACCAGCGAGAAGGTGTCCTGGCCCTGGACCTTGTCGAGTGAACGCTCGTCCTTCCAGCTGATGTAGTTGCTCAGCGGCTGGCCGGCGCGGTCGAGCAGGGCAAAACCGTGCATCTCGCTGCACAACAAGATGCCGCGCAGGGGTGCCTGGGCCTGCCCGTCGGCGCAGATCTGCAAAAAGCGCTGGCGCAGGGCCTCCAGAGGTATTTCGAAATGACCCGGAGGGGCGGGGACATTGGGGATGGCCGGATAACGCTGCTGCTGCGCAAAGGCGCCGGTGTCCAGGTCCACCAGGGCGGATTTAGTGCTGGTGGTGCCAAAGTCGACCAACAGATAAGGGGTCATAGGCACAACTTAGGAGCAGGCCTGGGGCACCGCAAGTTGGCCGCGGTCGGTGGTCTGGTTATATTTGCCAAGGGCAGACCCCAAAGGAGAGCAAATATGACGCTGAATGCGGTACAGATCGAGCAGTTCAAAGCGGACGGGTACTTGGTGGTCAAGGGCGGTCTGGAAGACCGCGACCTGGACCCGGTGATTCGCGAATACGAGGCCTACATCGACAAACGGGCCGGGGAACTCAAGGCCGAGGGCAAGATCTCCCAATGGTACGAACAGGAGCCCTTCGATCGCCGGCTGGCCTGCATCTGCCGCGAGCACAACGCCCTGTACCGGGAACTGGACATCATGTTCCTGCGGGGCAAGGCGTCTTTTGAGTTTCTGAGCAACGAAAATCTGCTAGACCTGGTCGAGGGCCTCGTCGGCCCGGAGATCACCTGCAACCCCATCCAGCACATCCGTCCCAAGCTGCCGGCTGGCCTGACCCCTGAGGGCGGCGATCCGCACGTGGCGCCTTGGCACCAGGACGCCGGGGTCACCTGGGCCGATGCCGATCCCTATTTCATCCTGACCGTCTGGATTCCCCTGACCCAGGCCACGGTGGAGAACGGTTGCCTGCAGATCATCCCGCGCACCCACGGCAAGGGGCTGATGCAGCACCACACCAAGCCGGGCATGGGCACGGTGATCATGGACGAGGAGATGCCCCAGAGCGCGGTGCTCACCTTGCCGATGGACAAGGGCGATCTGTTGCTGATGCACAAGGAGATCCCCCACCGCTCGACGGCCAACACCTCGGACAATATCCGCTGGAGCATGGACCTGCGCTACCAGCAGACCGGCACCCCCACGGGCCGGCCCTTCCACCCCGAGTTCGCGGCGCGCAGTCGCGCCAATCCGCAGAGTGTGCTCACCGATCACGCCGAATGGTCGCGCCGCTGGGCCGAGGCCCTGGAGCGGGGCAAAGGCATGCGCGGCCACCGTTGGAATTAGGAGAGAAAAGATGCAGTTGAGCAAAGAGGATCAGGAGCATTTTGAGCGCGAAGGGTATGTGGTCGTCCGGGGTGGATTACTAGATAGCGACCTGGACCCGGTGATCGCCGAATACGAGGCGTACATCGACAAAAGGGCGCGGGAGCTGAAGGCCGAGGGCAAGATCAGCCAGTTGTACGAAGAGGAGCCCTTCGGGCGGCGGCTGACGCGGATCTGCGAGGAGGACGGGACGATCTACAACGAGCTGGACATCATGCATTTCCGGGGCCGGGCGCTCTTTGATTTTCTGCGCAACGACCATCTGATGGACCTGGTGGAAGGGCTGATGGGGCCGGAGATCAGCTGTAACCCCATCCAGCACCTGCGGCCCAAGATGCCCTCCAAGACCTCTAAGACCCCCAACACCCACGTCGCTGCCTGGCACCAGGACGCGGCCGTGATTCGGGAGGAGGCCGATCCCCATTTTGTCCTGACGGTGTGGATTCCCATGTGTGATGCCACCTTGGAGAACGGTTGTATGCACGTGATCCCGCGCGTGGTGGGCAAAGGGCTGCTGCACACCAAGGGCCCCGTCCTGGAGGAGGGCGAAATGCCTCCCCAGCCAGCGGTGCCGCTGCCGATGAAGAAGGGGGACGTGCTGCTGATGCACAAGGAGACGCCCCACAGTTCCACGCCCAATGTCTCCGATTCGATCCGCTGGAGCATGGATCTGCGCTACCAGCCGGCCGGGACGCCTTCGGGCCGGGAGGCCCACCCCTCTTTTATTGCCCGCAGTCGCGCCCATCCGCAGAGCGTGCTCACTGACCATGCCAAGTGGTGCCGGTTGTGGATCGAGGGGTTGGAGCGGGGGAAGGATTTCAAGTTTTATCGGTGGTGATGTGGGGTAGGTGGGGCGTCGGGAAGTGACCCATTCCGGCTTTTCCCCAGGCGCGTCCTGCCCACTCGCTCGCTTCGCTCCGCTACCCGGCTCCCCTGCCACGCGGACTTCCCCTCCCAACCACTCCCCGGGAAAAGCCTACAGGGTCATCTCCCCGCCGCTACTTGTTGAGCCACCCGAAAGTTTGGTGCAGTTTTAGCCTTTCACCGCGCCCACGGTAATACCCTTGGTGATCTGCTCCTGGAGGATGATGTAGCAGGCGATGGTGGGCAGCATGACGATCACCAGGCCGGCGAAGAGGGCGCCGAAATCAACCTTGTAATACTGCACGAACTGCAGCACCGCCAGGCCCAGGGGCAAGGTGCGCAGGTGGGAGGAGGAGAGCAGCACCAGGGCCAGGATGTATTCGTTCCAGATGGCGATGAAGGTGAAGATGCCCACGGTGGTCAGGCCGGGTTTGGCCAGGGGCAGCATCACCCGCCAGAAGAGGGTGAAGTGGGAGCAGCCGTCCATGATGCCGGCTTCCATGATGGTGGTGGGGATGGTGCGGAAGAAGGCGGTGAGCACGAAGACGGTGAAGGGGATACCGGAGGCGGCATAGACCAGGATCAGCCCCATGTGGGTGTCGATCAGGTGCAGGCCCTTGAGCAGGAAGAAGAGGGGGACCAGGCCCAGGAAGATGGGGAACATCAGGCCGGCCAGGAAGGCGTAGTAGAGCAGGGAACTGCCGCGGAACTGGTACTTGGCCAGGGAATAGCTGGCCATGGCACCCACCAGCAGTTGGAGGACGAGGGTGGTGCTGGTGACGAAGATGCTGTTCCAGAAATAATCCCCCAACCGGGCCTCGTTCCAGGCCTTGACGAAGTTGGTCATCGCCCAGGTGGAGGGCAGGGACCAGGCGCTGGCGAAGAGTTCGTCGGTGGATTTGAAGGAAGTGTAGAAGAGCCACACCATGGGGAAGAGCACCACCAGGCTGTAAAGCAGAAAGGTGCTCTGGACCAGGAGCTTGCGCAGCAGGATCATCAGTATTCGACCGCCTCGCGGCGCTGCAGCCACAAAGAGAGCAGCGCCAGGGCAAAGGTGATGAGGAAGAGGGTCATGGCCAGGGTGGTGGCGTAGCCGAATTTGCCCAACTCGAAGGCATTCTCATAGATATAGGTCGCCAGGGTCTCGGTGGCCCGGTCAGGGCCCCCGTCGGTCATGATGCGCACCACGTCGAAGGTGCCAAAACCATTTAAAAGCAGAAAGACCACGCTGACCTTCATCATCTCCGAGAGCAGGGGCAGGGTGACGTGCCAGAAGGCCTGCCATTCGCCGGCCCCGTCGATGCGGCAGGCATCGTAGTAATCGGTGGGGATACCCTCGATGGCCGACAGGTAGAGGATCATATAAAAGCCGGTGGCCGCCCACACCTTGACCGCCACCACGCACCAGGGGGCCCAGGCCGGGTCGCCCAGCCAGGAGGGCAGGTCGCTCAGGCCTAAGGCGCGCAGAAAATTGCTGAGGATGCCGAACTCGGGGTTGAGGGCGAACCACCACAGCACGGCGATGGCCACCTGGGAGATGAGGTTGGGAAAGAAGAAGGCGATGCGAAAGAAGCGCGCCCCGCTCACCAGCCGGCGCGAGATGGTCACCGCAAAGTGCAGGGCCAGCGCCGGGACAATAGCCCCGGTGAAGACGGTGAAAAAAACGGTGTTGCGCAGCGCCCGCCAGAAATGCGGGTCCCCGAACATCTGGCGGAAGTTGTCCAGCCCGCTGAACTGGATCTGCATCGAGACCCCGCGCCACTTGGAAAAGCTCACCCCAAAGGCCAGCAGGTAGGGGACGATCATGAAGAGCAAGTACAGGAGCAGGGCGGGCAGGACAAAGAGCAGCCCGGCTTTCCAGTTTTTCTGCATAGCTCAGCGGCTGGCCAGCGGTTTGGAGGGCAGGCGGGTCATACGCACCAGGTCGGGATCGTCGCGCAGGCGCTGGGCCTGGGCCTCGACCCGGTTGCCGAACTCGGAGGGGGAGAGGTCGCCGTTGAGCACCGCGCCAAAGGCGTTTTCGTATTCGATGCGCAGCTCGGGATACCAGGAGAGGAAACGCAGACTAAAAGTTTCGCCTTTGGCGGCGTCCACCGCGTCGAGGGCGCTCTGCATGGCCGGGGGGATGGCGATCCCCTCGGTGCTGTCCTTGATGGGCATGACCGAGCCGATGGTGGCCAGGAAGTTGGCGGCCATCTTTTTGGAGAGCAGGATGCGGAAGTACTCCATGCCCCAGTCGGGGTGGGCAGCCTGGCGCGGCACCCAGAAGGCGGGGTCGGCGTTGGTCTCCACCGATTTGACGCTCCCTTGGCCATCGGCAAAGCCGGGCACGGCCATGAGGCGCATCTCAAAGCCGGGGGGCAGGGCGTTCTTCATTTCCGATTCCAGCCAGGTGCCGCAGGGGATCATGGCGGCCTTGCCCTGCAGCCAGATCATCTGGCCCTCGGTATGGGAGAAGGAGGAGGAACCCTCCAGGACGTACCCTTTCTCGACCAGATCGCGACACAACTGGGCGGCGCGGACTACCTCTGGCCGCTGCCAGGCCTCCGGTTCCAGGTTGTCGAGGGCGATCAACAACTCCTCGCCCCCCAGCTTGTAGAGCAGGGGCCGGAAGATCATCCCGAAATAGGAGGGGTACTTGCCCTGGTGGGTGAGGGGGGCGATGGTGGTGGTGGTCTTGATCTTTTCGCAGAGGGCCAGGAATTCGTCCCAGGTGGTCGGCACGGTCCAGCCGTGGTCTTCGAACATCTTCTTGTTGTACCAGATACCCTGGACCGCGTAGGTGATGGGCAGGAAGTACTGCTTGCCCTGGTACTGGCCCTCTTCGAGGGTGCGGGGCAGGAAGGTGTCTTTAAAGCGGACGCCCTCCTGGCCATAGGCTGGGGCGTCCATCAGCGAGTCGAGGTCGGCGACCAGGCCGTCCTGGAGATTGGCCCAGAAATTGATGTTGTGGATGCACCAGAAGGCGTCGGGGGGATTGCCGGCCAAAAAGCGGGGCCGGCTCTGGTCCCAGGCCCGGGGGTTTCCCCACACATGGGCCTTGATGTCGGGGTGGGCCTGCTCGAACTCCTCGCCGGCGGCGTAGACCCAATCCAGCCCGTACCCGCCCTGGAAGAAGATCCCCTCCATGACGCGGTCCCCCAGCGCGGCCCGGGGGTCTTCTCCCCGCAGGAAGAAGGACAGGCCGTACAGCAGCAGCAGGGCGCCGAAGACGATTTGGGAACGCATAAACCACCGGGCCGGGGGAAAGGGTGCAGCAATCTAACCGGAAGACCAGGGCCTGTCAAAGGTCAATAAGCGACCTGCACCACGCGCCGGGTGTTCTCCTGGCGGGCGTCGCCCTCGATGGTCAGTTCCAGCAGGTAGAGGCCGGGCGGCAGCAGTTTTCCGCCCGCATCGCGGCCGTCCCAGGAGAATTCCTGGCGGCCGGCCAGGGCCTGCTGCTCCTCGCTGTGGATCAGCCGGCCGGCCAGGTCGTAGAGGCGCAGGTAAAGGGGCCGGGGGGCCAGCACATTGACCAGGTCCAGGGAGAGGCGAAACTGGTCGTTGATGCCGTCCCCATTGGGTGTGAATACCGGAACCAGGGAGAGATTGGCCAACAGGCGATCGGCGACGGGCAGGCGCACGACATTGCTGTTGCTCTCGGACAGCTGGGTGGCATCGCCCGGCTCGGCCGGCTGGCGGACCTGGGCGCGGCTGTCCTCCAGAAAAAGATCGAAGCGGGTAGATTGGAGAAAAACCGCGGAGGAGAAACGCAGCTCCACCAATTGATTTGAGCGCAGCGGGCTGGGGAACTTGACGCTAAATCCGGCGGGGGTAGAGTCGGCTTCGGCCGCCACTAGTTGTTGATCCACATAGGCGGCGGTGAAGTGCAGCGGCACCGTGGCTTCCACCGCAAGCTGGTCGAGGCCGGGGGCAGGGTCTTCTGACCGCAGGAAGTAGGAGAACTCGGTGGTTTCGCCGGGACGGACCTCGGGAGGGGAGATTTCGCTCAGGGCGTGGCTGGCCAGTGGGGGCGTGTATTCGAGGGCCAGCCAGTCGAGGCTGGCCGCCTGTTGGGGCGTGTCGCTGGTCAGCCGGGTATCTAGCTCCAGGTAGCGCCGGGGAGAGGGGGAGTGGAAGCGCTCGCCGGAGACCCCGTAGATCTTGCTCCAGGGACTCCAGTCGCCGCCGGCGACCAGCAGGGTGTCGATGGGGCCGCGGAAGGAGGGGATGAGTTTCTCGTATTTCTTTTGGGTGACTTCCTTGCCGTCCTTGTCGCGGTAGGTCAGTTGCTGGACTACCTGATCGCCGGTGCGGCTGCGGATCTCGACGCGGGTACCAGGCGGGGTATCGGCCTTCCACGAAAGGTGTTGCAGATTCTTGTCCTCGCCCAGGTCGATGATGGGCGAGGAGAACTCCAGGGATTGCGGGTACCCCTCGCCGAAGGCCTGCAACTCCTCGGTGGCGCCGGTGACCAGGCAGAACTGCGAGGTCTTGCTCTGGGTGCCGCCCACGGCCACGGCGCAGGCCGCGTCCCACACCCGCCAGACCAGGCGGATGTAACGGGTGGGGGCGAGGTCGAACTTGTGGTCGGCCATACCCATGGTGAAGGATTCCTGGGTGGGGTAGTCGGCGTAGTGTTTGGTCCACAAGCGGCTGCCATCGGGGGCCAGGGAGCCGTCGGAGGTGAGCACCTCGTAGTACTTGTAGATGAAGCTGCGGCGCGAAATATACTGGGCGGTGGTGATGCCGCCGCCGTTGCCCGAACGCACCACCACCCCACCGATGATGCGGAACCAATCCACCCAGTACACGGCGCCCAGGTCGATGGTGATGTTCCCCCAGATGTCGTAGGTGGCGCGCGGCTCGTTGCGCTGCTGCCAGCGGGTATTCAGGTCGCCATCGGTGAGGGACTGGGCGTTGCCCAGTTGCACGGCTTCGTCTGGCTTGCTGGTATCGACGATGATCTGGATTTCGCCGCCTTTCTGCGGCAGGTTGGTCAACAGGTCGTCGCCGATGCACTCTACCTCCACCTCGACCAGCCGGGCACCGGGCGGGCTTTTGAGCACGGCGAGGCGCAGGTACTGGATGGGGGTGTGTTCGGGGCGGTCCAGCTCGTAGACCACCTGGTGTCTGGTGTTCTCCTTGAAGCGCTCGCTGATGCGGTAAACCAGGGTGTTGGGCATAGGATTGCCGACCTGGTCGACCTGCTGTTCCCCGGTGGACAGGAGCAGATCGAAGAGTTCGAAGGGCGGGGCGTCCTCGGCAAAGTCGAGGGTGACCCGGTAGGCGGAGACCCCCCGGCCCAGGTTGACTTCTAGGAAGCGATCCTCCAGGGGCGACGAGGGAGAGGGGGCCCAGCCAGTGTTCAGGTCCCCGTCCATCACCAGCTCGGCGCTGCGCGTTTCGGAGCCGGCGCTGCGGATGCCGCCCCCGAACTGCCCGGCGTCGAGCACAGCGTTGTTGTGTTTGTGGATCTCGACGGGTTTGAGGTCGCCGGAGGCGGTGAACTGCAATGCGCCCAGGGGCAGCTTCCAGGTCCGCCATTCCTGTGGGGTGTCGAAGCGCAATTCGTCGGCACCCGCCAGTGCGGGCAGCGCGATCAAGAACAGAAACGCGAGGGGCATGGCCTATCTCTCAGGACGAGGAGGATCGGTACTGTTGGTTAGACACCGGTGGCCGGCGATTCAGGCCCAGGCTTGGCGCGCCTTGCCGATCCACTCGAGCTGATAGGTGCGGCTCATGCCGTAGTAGTGGAAGGAATGGTGTCGGATGCCGGCCTGGCGCACCATCAGCACCTGCTCGCGCAAGGCTTCCATCGACTTAAAGGTGCGCTGGTTGTGCATGATTTCTGGTTCGGCCCAGGCCGGAGCCTGCTGCAGATCTGCTACCAGGTTGGCATACTGCTCGTCGGGGGTGGCGCCACGGACACCGAAACTGACCCGCTTGAGATGCGGATAGAAGCGGCCGTAGTCGAGGCCGCCCAGCACGTCGCGGTGCTGTTGAGGACCAAAGGGCATGAAGGCCCCGCCGTGGGCCAGGGTCACCTGCTGCACTTCTTCGTAGAGGGAGGTGACGGTGTCGCAGCGGGTCTCCAGGTAGGGCCAGAGCCGGCCCTCGAAGGCATTGCGGGCCCACTCTTCATCCACTGGGCCCTGATCCCATTCGTTTGGGTTGCGGTCCAGGTTGTCGAAGAGATGGTCGCGCACCGCCCGGCGCAGGGAAAGCGGGTCGCCGCCGGTTTGGCGGGCCCGCTCCAGACAGTGGCCGCAGAAACACAGACTGAGCAGGAACCGGTCGCGCGGGCAGGGCGTGACCTCGACCTTGTCGACCACGAAGCCGGAGTTCCAGCCGCCGTACCCCAGGGATTCGTAGCGGATGCCGTCGCCCCCGTAGGTGGTCATCAATTCCTCGACCAGAGCCAGGTCGTAGGCGCGCACCTCGGGGTTGGCTGGGCACAGTTCGGCGCGCTGGCGTTCGCCCATGGCGTCGACGCAGCAGGCATCCGGGTAGGCGCGGGCGGTGCTGTGGCTGAAGTGGAAGACCACAAAGAAGATCACCCCCCAGTCGCGCTGGCGGGCGGCGTCGACGATGTTGGCCAGGTAGCCGCTGGTGTCCACACATTCGCCCACCACCGGCCGGATGCGGGTCTGGCTCCAGCGGGCGTGCTGCGGGGTAAAGAAGACCGAGCCCTCGTCCCAGCGCAGCAGGCGCTTGGGGTTGTGGGGCAGCAGGAAGGTGTTGGTGTGGTACGCGGCGGCGATGAAGAGTTCGTTCAGGCCGCAGGTGTCCCCCAAAAAATCGAAGCAGTCCTCGATGCCTTCATCGGTGATATCCCAGGGGTGGATGTAGATGCCCCCGGAAGCGCCTTGTTTGAGCATGGGATCAGACCTCCGGAAACTCGAGCGGGGTGCGTTTGCCCACGTAGGGCGGCCGCAACAGGTCGCGCTGCAGCTGGGTGGTGGCCATGGGTTCGTATTTGGCGAGATTGGCGGGGTCGCCCCAGGTGGAGTACCCAGGGGAATACTTGTAGAGCAGGGCGCGCCGCCGGCCCGGGGCAATCCATTTGCGGGTGCCGTGGACCAGGGCCTCGGTGAAGATGAGCAGGTCGCCGGCCTTGAAGGAAGGATTGACCACCAGGTGCGAATAGACCTCGGGTTTGTAGGTGTTGATGGCCGCCTTGTGGCTGCCGGGCACAACGATCAGGCCGCCGGCCCCAGGGGGTACGTCCTCTAGGGCATACATCACCACGATCAGGCCATTCCACATCTTGTTGTACGCCCACTGGTACTGGTGTTCCCCGTGGTCGGCGCGCAGGCCGCCGTGAAGGTTCTCGCGCAGCTCGGTCTCCTTGTTCATCTGCAGGCCATAGGTGTGGTCCAGGCGCAGCCAGTCGCCGATCATGGTCCGCATGATGCGCAGGGTGCGGGGGTTGGCCATCAGCTCGAGGAAGCAGGGATCGAGGTGGAGGAACTGGAAGCTGTGGGGGAAGTCGCCGGCCTGGTCGGCGTCGAGGCGCTCGTTCATGCGCCGCACCAGGTCGGGAGGGATCAGGTCGCGGAAGATGATGTACCCATTCAGGTCGAACTCGTAGATCTCGGCTTCGGTCATGGTCTAGCTCCTCGGCTGGGCAGGCCCCGGGGTTGGTGGGTGGGGGATGAAAGTGGCAGTAATATAGTCAGGAACCGGACCGCACCAAAGGAGGGATTCGCGGCCCATACCCTGGCCCTGGACCAGGGCACCAGCAGTTCGCGGGCCTTGTCGGTGGAGGCGGCGCCCGGGGTGGCCCAGGTGCTGGCGATGGAGTTAGGGCGAAGACTCAGGTGGAGGAATACACGCGCCTGGCGGCGGGGTATTTGCCCCCTATTTGCCGAAAGACAGGCTGCTCTTGAGCAGTTGCCGATCCTGATCCAGGCCCAGGGCTAAAAATGCCTGGACTCCAGTCTGGCCCGGCTGCCGCACATGGCTGCCCTGCCAGATGCCGGGAGCGACCTGGATGACTGCCAGGTTCTGGCCGTCCTGCAGGCGCAGTCGCGGCGCCTGGGAGAGGGGCAGGTCGCTGAGTACGTAGAGATCCAGGTAATCGGGCTGGAGCGGATTGGGCAAGAGGGCCAGGCGGAATTCGGGCACCTCCTGACCGGCGCTGCCGTCGGAGGGGTAGACCTGGATGCTCAGCTGGCCGCTGGCCAGGTGGTTTTGGGCATCGCGCGCCTGCAGGGTGATGGTTTCGCCGGCCTGCCAGGGTTGTTCGCGTTTGAGGACCAACATGTGCGTGGTGGCGTCCTGGCTGATCTGGATGGGCTGGCCGCCGCTGGCTTCCCAGGTCAGCCCTGCGGGGATCTGGCCGTCTGCAAAAAGGTCGGTTAGGGACAGGCGAATTTCGGTATCGCCCTCTAGCAGATCCACCTGCAGATTCTGGGTCAGGCTCAGCGCCGGGGCGGCTGGCACCACGATGACCCGCACCACGCCTTCGGCACTTTGGCCCTGGGCATCCCTAACTCGGACGATCAGCAAGGCCTCGCCTTCCCATCCTTTTTCCACTAACACCAGCAGCCGGTGGCTCTGAGCGTCGATCAGGCCGTTGAGATGGGCCGTGGCCTGTACCTCCCAGGTGAGGGTGGCCGGGTCCGCCTGGCTGATAAAATCATCCAGGTCAAGACTCTGGTCGAACTGGCCGGCTTCGATGGCAAGGGTGGGCAGGGAGGCCAGGACTGGAGCTAAGAGGGCGATGGTGGTATCGGGGGGGATTTCTGGGTCGGGATCTTCGGGAATACCGCTGCCGATCAGGCGCAGCGCCAGGATTTGCAGGGCCTCATGGCCTTCCGGATCTAGGGCGCGCAGCTCGGCCTGCCGCAGTCCGGGTTTGGCATCGGCGGCAGGACTCACCACCAGCACGTGGGTGTCGGGGTCGATGCGCAGGTCCACACCCTCCAAGACGCCGACGGACCAGGTGATCTCTGCCGGCTCTTGGTCCAGATCGTAGAGGTACTCGTCTAGGTCCAGCGAGGTGTCGACGCCGCCCAGGGGTACGCCGATTTCGGGCAGGGGGGCGATGGTGGGGGACCCGTCGGGGGCGGCGGCAAAAATCAGCAAATCGAAGCCGGTGCTTTCTCCGCTGGGATCGACGACGGCAAAGTGGAGTTGCTCGGTGCCGGCAAAGGAGCCGGGGGCTTCGATGCGCACGGCCCGGTTCCCGCTCAGGTTGGCGCTCAACTGTTGCTGGCCGCTCACCTGCCAGCGGAGATTTCCCGCTTCGTCGTCGGGGTCCACTACGAGCGAATCCAGGGCCAGGACGAAATGGGTGCCCGGGGCGATACCCCGGCGGCGGGGCGCTTCCTGTAGAGAAGGGGGCAGGGAGGGGACCACACTCACGGTCAGCGGGGTCTGGTCGCTCAGGCCACTGGGATCGCTGGCCTGCAAGGTGATCTCTTCGGTGCCGGTCCAGTCCAGCGGGGCGCTGAGCACCAGCCGTCCCCCGCGTTCCTCCAGGGAAAGATGTTCGGCGCCGGTCCAGGTCAGGTTGAGCTGGTCGGGGGTCTGCTCGGCATCGCTGAGCAAGGCTTCGCGGGTCAGGCTGCTGTCCTGCCGGCCGCGGATCAGGCGGACATTGGGGGCGATGCGGAACTGGGGGGCGTCCTCCACCGGCGATACAACAAAGGAGACCTGGGCGGTGTCGGCAAAACCAAACTCGTCGGCCACCATCAGGGTGAGCTGGCCCTGGCCGCTCCAGTTCTGGCTGGGGAAGAAACGCAAGCTGCGGGCGGCGCTACTGAGGGTGGCGCCCAGTTCCTGGGGGGCTTCGACCTGCCACTCGAGCCGGTCGGGACCGGAGTCCGGGTCATCGACGGTGGTATCCAGCGGCCACTCAAAAGGCTGGTCCTCGGCAAAAGCCACTAGTCCCAGTTCGGTATGCAGCTGGGGCGCGGCGTTGACGAAGACCTCGACGGTCGCGGTGGCTGACTGGCCGTCGGGGTTGGTGGCAGTGAGCCGCAGTTGCTCCCACAAGGAAGAGGAGGCGGGCGCCTGCAGGAGCAAGCGGCGATTGGGGACATCGAATTTGAGCGAGAGATCAGGACTGGGCGAAATGTCCCACTTGATGTCCTGGGGCCCATACAGGGGATCAAAAATAAAATGGTCCAACTGCAGGGAGGTGCTGTCGATCTGGCCCCGGGCCAGTACCAGGCGTTGGGGGAAACCGGTCAGTTCTATGCCTCTGACCTGGATTTGCAGGGGGGCAATGTACTGAAAGGGCTGATGGGCCCCATCGGGGGTGAAGAAGCGGGTCTCGCGGCCCCCGCTCTCATCGATGCGGACGACGGTTTGGGGAACCGGCGTTTTGGCCCGCAGCCTAAAGGTGGCAATCCTGCCTGCCCCCTGGTCGCTGGCGCGCACCACACTGTAGTCGACCTGGGTGCCGGTCGCTGCTGCCGCCGGATCGCTCTCGTCGAGCAAGGTATTGCGGTAGACCTCACCGGTGGCGAGGAAAGACCCGGGGTTGAAGGGCGCGAATCCGGCGCGATCACTGCCGACCAACTCCAGGACCTGGTCGTCGAAGCTGAGGAAAACAGCGGCGCCGGAGATGGGCCGGTTCTCCGCGTCCACCCACAGTTCCACCTCGAACTCGTCGCCTACGTCCACGGAGATATCGGTGTTGCCGGTACCGCCCTGGCGCAATTCCAACTTGGCAGCCAACAGCGGTTCGGGAACGATGTAGATTAAAAACATCAGTCCCCCGCATGCCAGCCATCCTGAGCTTCGTGCCATGTGCGCCCTCCCTGGTAAAAGACCCTGCTACGGAGGGCAAATATTATGCCAGCAGCCGCTCAGGCAGGTTCCAGGCACATTTCCCCTCTGCGGCAAGAGTTTCCGAAACCACCCACTAGCAAGGAAACCAGGACCGGGGCGGCAAAATGCTCCAGAAGAAGGGAAATAAATTCTGTGCACGGCGAAATGTCCGCTTGCAGCAAGAGGGCTATGGAGGAGGTAGTGATAGTGATTTCAACGACTTAAGGGGTCCGAGGCGTTGGGTGGCATTGAAGTTGCTCAAATGGCAATGCCCTGCTGCCGCACGAAGCGGCGGTTCAGCGCTTCCGAAGGAATGGAGACGTGAAAAACGCGCTGCCTCACCGCCTCCTGATCGCCTGGTCCCTGGTCGCCGGCCTGTTCCTCGGTCGGGATGCCTACGGGACCATTCCCACCTTTGAGAACCGCACCCCCACGGGTTTCTCTAACCGCGACAGCACCGCTCGGCAGGACTTTACCGAGGGTTCCCAGGTCACGGTGCGCGCCGACCTGAGTCAGGCCGCCACTCCTACATACCCGGTGGTCGGGGATTTCTACAACCTCGAACGCAGCAAAGCTCTCGAAACCGCCGATGTGGATGGCATGAGGGCGGATGTATCGGTTTCGGGGACCAGCACCGTACATGCGGCCTGGATTTCTCAAGAGGTGGTCTCGCCGGTTTTGACCCCGGTGTACTTTGTGCGCTACGCCCGCAGCAACGACAAGGGCGGCACCTTCTCCACTCCAGTGAGTATCTCGGGCAGCCTGCGTTTCGATATCCTGACCCTCAACGGGGCCGGCACTTCCTTTTCTACCCTCGACCTCGAGGTGGACAGCCGCGGCAACCCGCGCGTCGTCTACGCCTTCAATTCCTCCCCGGATGGCAACCGGGCGGCTTTTGCCACCACCCCCAACAACGTGTATTTCAACCACTCCGAAGACGGGGGGGCCACCTGGCTGCCCGGCAACAGCGCCGTGGTGGTCAACGACACCACCACCAAAGGCAACACCCAGGGGCGGGATGCCGCCTTCCCGCGTATGGTCATCGACCAGCGCGACAATGTCTTCATCACCTATGTGCGCGGGTCCAGCCAGGGTACGGCCACCGACGATATCATGATGGCCAAGGTCAATAGGCAGACCAGTCCCTTCACCATGGAGCCGGTCGGGTCCCTGGGGACCGCGGGCAGCACCGGGGGGGTGCGCGTCGCGCCAGATGGCGATCGCCAAACAGGGCCTTCCGTCGACCGGGGCAGCGGCGACGTGTTACACCTGATCTACTACAACGACACCGACAACCGCATCGAGCACAAGACCCAGCTGGCCGACGCGTGGAGCATCGTCGGCACCACCGGGTGGAACCAGAACAGCGACGGGGCCAGCGTCGACGATTTCAACAATTCCTCAGTGGCCAACACCGCCCTGGAAGTCAATGCGCTCTTCTATTTTCCCACCGTGGCGGTGGACCGGATTAGCTCGCCCAACCGCATCTACGCCCTCTACAAATACGGGGATGCCACCTACGAGACCATCTTCTTCAACCGCTACACCTATGACAACGCGGTGGGTGGCAGCGCCGGCTGGAGCACGGCCGTGGCCGCGCCGGTCTGGAGTTCGGCCACCTCGCCGGTTTTCCAGGATGGCAACCAGAAGTACAACGTGGAACTGGACTGGAAGGTGACCGAACCGGTGAGCGCGGTGGTCGACGACCGCCGGTCCGACCGGGGGGAGTTGCACATCGTCTTCACCGCTGGGTACAGCAGTGGCGCCGAACAAGATGTGTACTACGGCTATTACAACGGGGCCAGTTGGACCCTGCCCGAAAAGGTGGCCGACGACGACTCGGATGGCAGCGGCATCGAAGACGGCATTGCCACCACCGACGTTTTCCTCAGCGCGCCGATGATCGCCAAACGCACCGACGACCCCAATGTATACCTGACCTTCGTCGGGGGAACCGCCGAGGGCCTGGGGGTGGATCGGATCACCAACGTCAACCACCACGCCTACTTCAAGGTGCTGGGCCGCGCCGTCACCTCGGAAGACAAGTCGGTGCCGGTAGGCGGTTACCAGTACGACCTGACCTACACGCCGGTCAATCCGCATCAGACCACGGCCGGGGTCGACGACCAAACGGTATTTGTGCACGTCGCCGACAACCTCACCGGTGTCGGGCTGGGTGCTACCGGCAAGAAGAGCACCGATGGCTTTCTGGCCGGCGAGTGGGAAACGGTGGGCAGCACCCTGGCTGACGACGACAAGTACTTTGAGGGCAGGCTCAATGAGGACACCTCCACCGACAATGAGTGGGGGGACGACGACGACAAAGTTGGCCTGCTGGTCAAGCTGAACGTGCTGGGCAGCGACTCCTCGACCAATCTGCAAGTGGTGACCAACAGCACGGCCAGTTCCGCTGGCACCGGCAAGGGCGCGCGCACGGTGCGGGTGGGGACCAGTCCGCTGGGTTCTTTTGTGGCTGCTGGCACCTTTTTTGAGTTGGGCGCCAACATCGACATCATCGACTCCAACACCGCACCCACGGTGCGTATCACGCAGCCCGACGGGCTGGCCGATTCGGCCAATACCTCCTACCCGATCAGCTACGATCTGAGTGATCCGGATGACAACCTGGGGTCCAGCGCTCTGCGCGCAGCGCTCTACTTCTCGCCCGACAGCACCCTGGCCTCGGTGCAGGATATCCGCATCTTTGGCACCCTGATCGCCGACGAAAACGACGCCATCACGGTTAATGCCAGTGGCAGCAACGATTTTCTGGAGGGGACCTCCCAGGTCTACACTTGGGACGAGCCTTCTTCGGCACTCCGAGCCCTGCTCTTTGCTTCGCTCTACCAGGTGCCCACGGGCAACTACTATATCTACCTGGTGGCCGATGACCAGAAGAATCTCCCGGTATACACCCGCAGCAGCGGGCCCTTGGCCGTGCGCCACAAGCCGCTGATCGATCAGGTGGACCCGGCCAGGGCCGACACCGTGGATACCGGGGTGCGCACCGGGCTGAAAGCCAATCCCTATGACCTGGATTTCCGGGTCCGCGACTTTGACCGCCAAGGGTCTACCGAAGTGCAGCTCTTCTATTCCGCCGTGAGCGGATTGGCCTCGGTGTCGACCATCGGCCGGTACCCCAGCCTCAGTTTCGCTCTGGGCAAGAGCACCAAGGGCAAACGCGCCATCGCCATCCCCGGTTCTGATACGCTGACCAGCGCCCATACCGAGTACGCCTGGAATGTGACGGCGGCGGTAGTGGACAATGGGGCGGCCAGCACCGTCAAAGAGGGCAGCTATTTCATCTATGCCGTGGCTTCTGATTCGGTGCACATCACTGTCGGGCAAAGCATCGCCCAATTGACGGTCAAACACTCGCCTTCCTTTGTCTTCTACGAGCCGCCGCGCGATACCCACCGCCAACTCAACACGGGCTCGCAGCCGGTGTACGCCATTCAGTGGCAAAAGGGGTCGGGGGACCAGGACTTTGACGACAATGCCACCGTCGACCTGTATTACACCACCGACAGTCCGGCCACTACCAACTATGAGAGTTACCCAGATTCGCTGCTCAAGGATGCCGACACCCGCACCGTCGTCAAGGGATTGACCGAGAACGCCGGCGCTGCCAGTGACATGTACATGTGGAACTACCGCAACCCCCCCAACGACGTGCCCCAGGATGGGGTCAAGGTGTGGCTCTATGCCCGTATCAGCGACAGCCACAACAATAGCAGCGTGGCCCTGGGTGGGGCGCTGACCCTGACCCATGACCCGCGCCTCATCCTGTTGACCTCCAAGCTCGACGACTACTCCAGCTTCTCCAAGAACGATGTGCTGCGGGTGGAATGGGACGACTATCTGGTCGACGACGGGCTGAGCACCGACAACGCCTATATCCGGCTCTACGCCTCCACCAATTCGGCGTTGACCACCCTGGCGACGCTGGATGCGGCGGTCAACGGCACCACCACCTTCCTGATCAACAGTTCCAACGGCACTCAGACCGGCACGGTCCGCAGCGTGGGGGAGGACAGTGTCAACTTCTTCGACTGGAACACCAAGCTCTTCGGCACAGCGGCCACCTCATATCATGTGTATGCCGCCATCGGCAAGGATGCTACCTTCAGCGACAACACCGCCACGACCCTTAGCCGCAGTTCGACCGCATTGGCCGTCGGTGCCGCGGGCAGCACCCCCAACATCAGCCTGGCACCTACGGACCGCCCGGTGGCCATCGGCGACACCCTGATTTACGACGTGATGGTCCAGTACTCCTCCCCCATCAACTTTGTGCAGGTGGTGCTCAAACTCAATGATGCTAGTATTTCCCTCGTTGATCAGAGTTCGGCCTCGGGGACCCAGCCCTTCGTCGACCTGGGCAACGTCTTCGCCGGCACCACCCCCATCGAGAACACCTACAAGTCTGCGGCCAGCCAGCTGCGCTTCTCCAAGTCCACCTTCTCCGGCCAGGCCGTGGGCACCACTACCTCGCCGGTGGCCCTGGCGCGCTTCCAGTTGGTGGCCGGCACCGGCCTGGTGGCCAGTCCCTCGGTGACCTTCTCCGGCGGCTCCACCGGCAGTGTGCTGGGGGTGATCAACAAGAGCGACCCGCTGGACGACGGCGAGGGCCTGAGCTTGCTCAACCCGCAGTTCGCCCGGGTGCGGCGGGGGCAGATCGCGGCCACCGTCGAGTTGGAGGGACGCACGGCGCCCCTGGGCACTGGTGACCACTCCACCCTCCTAGACGTACATCTGCGCCTGCCGGGCAGCACCATCGACATCAGCGATGCCAAGTTCCTCTCCGCCAACGACGACCTGACCAGCACCACCGACACGGTGGAGGTGTTGACCAACTCCTCGGGTGCCCTGAGCCTGGTCAGTGTGCCTGCCGGCCGCTACGTGCTGACGGTCAAGGATACCAGCCATGTCAGCGGGCGCACCGACACCATCGTGGTGCGCAACGGCGAGACGGTGACCATCAGCTCGGGCAGCAACAACGGCTTCTTTGCCTCGGACCTGCGAGGCGACCCTGCTGGCCTGCTGGCCTCCAGCGGCCGCCAGCTCATCGCCGGCGACGTGAGCGAAGACAACGAGATCAACGAGGACGACGTCAACCTGATCATCGCCGCCTGGGGCACCACCACCACCGCGACCAGTTTCAAACAGGCCGACATCAACAACGACAACAGCGTCGGGGCGCCGGACCTGACGGTGACCACCTCCAATTTTGGCAACAGCGAAGGCTTTGGGGCCTCGCCGGTGTACAAGACCGTGGCCGGCCGCATCACCAACAGCGAGGCCGTGATCGAGGTGCGGCCTTTGCAACTCAAACCTCTGGTGCCGGGCCAGGAGATGGAAGTTGAGGTGACGGTGGACAAGTTGGGCGGGCTGGCCGGGTACGAGTTGAACCTGGAATACGACCCCAGCTACCTGCGTCTGGTGCCAGGCCAGGTGAAGGCTGGGCAGATTTTCGCCGCCAACCCGCGCGGGTCAGTCTTTGAGGCCAGCCCCGCCGAGGGTAAAGTGCGGTTGGTGGGAGCGCGCATCGGCAAGCGCTGGGAGGCACACGGGTCGGGCAGTTTGGCCCAGCTGCGCTTTGAGGTGCTCAAGGAGGGTGCCGAAAACACCCTCCAGTTAGACGGGGGCATGTTGTTGGCACCCGATTACGAGCGCAGCCCGGTGCACCAGGGCAAGAGCCTGGCCGAATGGCTGCTGCCCACCCAGGCGGCTTTGGACCAGAACTACCCCAATCCCTTCAACCCCAGTACGATCATCCCCTTCTCGGTGCCCGAGCGCCAGGAAGTGCGGCTGGCTATCTACGACGTGCTGGGCCAGCGGGTGCGCACCCTGGTTTCTGGGCGGCTGGCCCCCGGCTTCCACACCCTGGTGTGGGACGGGCAGGATGACGGGGCCCGCCAGGTGGCGGCCGGGCTCTATTTCTATCAGTTGGAGCTAGGGCAATTCCGCCAGACCCGCAAGATGGTCCTGGTCAAGTAGCCATGCGCCGCCTGCTGCCCCTGCTGCTACTGTGGGCCGGTCCGGTTCTGGGCGCCCTGCCCATCTTTGAGAACCGCACCCCGGTGGGATTTGCCCCGCAGGACAGCACTACCACCGCCGACTTCGTGGTTGGCGACACGATCAGCGTGCGGATCGACCTCAATCAGGCAGCTACCCCGACCTACCCGGTCATCGCCAATTTCCACGCGATAGAAAAAAGCGACCAGCTCAGCACCACCGACACCGACGGCATGCAGGTGGACGTAGCCATGGTGGACGTGGTGCCCTTTGGTCTGAGCTCTGATCAACTGGCCCCGGGCGTGACCAGCGCCAGCCTTTTCCCAGCGGTACACATGGCCTGGATCGAGCAGGCCGGTCTCTCCAACGGCAGCGTGTACAGCGGTGGCATTACGCCCATCTACAAGGTGATGTATGCCCGCAGCACCGACGGGGGGGCTACCTTCACCACGGCAGTGAGCGTTTCGGGGTCCCTCACCTACCACCCCTTGAGCACCAATGGCAGCGGCACCTCCTTTTCCACCCTGGATCTGGAGGTCGGCAGCGGCGGCCAGCCTCGGATAGCCTATGCCTTTGTCTCCACCGCTTCCCACGCCCGCGACAAGAACGTGTACTTCTCCTATTCGCAGGACAATGGAGTCACCTGGCAGACCCCGATCAAGGTGAACAACACCGCCACCGCCGAAGGCCGCAGTACTGGTTTTCCGCGCCTGGCCATCGACGACCGCGACAACATCTTCATCGCCTATGTGCGGGGCACCAGCCGGGGAACGGGCACCGACGATGTGATGCTGGCCAAGGTCCAGCGCTACACCGCGCCTTTTTCCATGCAGCCCACCGGCGAGGATGGTCTCACCGGCAGCGGCGGGGTGCGTCTAGATCCGGATGCGGATCGCAATACCGGGCCCGATATCAAGGTGGGGGACGGGGACGCCTTACATGTGCTCTCCTACAACGACACCGACAACCGCATCGAGCACAAACGTCTGCGCACCGACACCACCTGGGTGAATGTCAGTTCCTCGGGGTGGAACCAGACCGTGGACGGGTCGAGTGTGGCCACCTTCGACAATGCTTCGGCCAGCAATGCGGCGCTGGAGACCGGGGCGACCTACTATTTCCCCAGCCTGGCCATAGACCGGCTGCGGGTGCCGGACAAGGTCTACGCGGTCTACAAATTCGGCAGTAACACCCCGGCCGAAGGGATCTACTTCAACAGCTACAGCGATGTGGGCGCTGTGGGCAGCAGCGCCGCCTGGGGCACGGCTGCGGCAGCCTGGAACACCGCAGCCCCGGCCCTCTTCAGCGACGGCACCCAGAAATACAATATCGAACTAGATTGGGAGTTGACCGAGCGGGTCAGCGCGCTGGTGGACGACCGCCTCGAAAATAAGGGCGACCTGCACATCGCCTTTTCGGCGGGGTACAGCAGCAGCGGCGAGCAGGATATCTATTATGCCACCTACAATGGGGCCAGCTGGACCCTGCCCGAAAAGGTGGCCGATGACGATTCGGACGGCAGCGGCATCCAGGACGGCATCGCCAGTACCGATGTCTTTCAGCTCTGTCCGACCCTGGCTCAGCACCCGGAAACGGACAATCTCTTCCTGGCTTTTGCCGGCGGCATCGGGGAGGGGTTCGGGCTGGGCAACGTCACCAATGTCAATCACCACCCCTATTTCAAGGTGCTGGGGCGCACCCTCACCTGGGAAGACGAGTCGGTGCCGGTGGGCGGGTACCAGTACACCCTCCGCTACAAACCGGTGAATCCGCAGACCCTCACCAGCGAGATGGGTGACAATCCGATCTACGTACACGTGGCCGATGCCAGCGATGGCACGGGTTTGGGCGCCAGCGGGTCCAGCGTCGATGGCTTTTTGTCCGGAGAGTGGGAGACGGTGGGCAGCACCTTGGCCGACGACGACAAATACTTCGAGGGGTTGGTGAACGACGACTCGACGACCACCAACGAGTGGGGGGACGACGACGACAAGATCGGCCTGCTGGTCAAGCTCAACCTGCTGGGCAGCGACTCGGCGACCAATTTACAGGTAGTGACCAACAGCACCGCCAGCGCCGAGGGCACTGGCAAAGGGGCGCGCACGGTGCGGGTGGGTACCAGCCCGCTGGATTCTTTCGTGGCCGCCGGCACCTACTTCCAATTGGGTGCCGACATCGACATCCTCCCTTCCAACAACAAACCCACGGTTTCCATCGCCCAGCCCGATGGGGTGGGCGACACCGCCAATACCTCTTTTGGCATTACCTACAACCTCAACGATGCGGACGACAATCTCAGCAGCAGTGGCCTAAAAGCGGCCCTCTACGCCTATCCTGGGAACAGCCTGCGCACGGTGCAGGATATCCGCATCTTTGCCATCCTGATCGCCGACGAAAACGATGTCAGCACCATCAACTCGGCCGGCACCGACGACCTCACCGAAGGCAACAGCCAGACCTATACCTGGGACGATCCGCCCGCCGGATTGAAGACCTCGGCCCTCTTTGGGTCCATCCTCAAGGTGCCCAGCGGCAATTATTACATCTACCTGGTGGCCGACGACCAGAAAAACCCGCCGGTTTTTGCGGTCAGCACCGGGGCCATCACCCTGCAGCACAGCCCGGTGGTGCAGCAGATCGACCCCAGCGGCATCGACACCGTGGACACCGGGGTGCGCAGCGGTTTGAAGGCCAACCCCTACGATCTGGATTTCAGCGTGGTGGACTACGACAGCCAGGCCAGAGTGCAGCTTTTTTATGCGGCGGCTACTGGCATCACCTCGCTTTCAGTCAAAGGCACTTATCCCAGCCAACGCTTTGTGCTGGGCAAAAGTGTCGCCGGAAACCGGGGCACCGCCATCACTGCCACCACCTCGCTGACCAGCCACGACCACCAGTATTCGTGGGATGTCACCTCGCCGCTGATCCCCCAGGGGCTGTACTACCTCTATGCAGTGGCCAGCGATTCGCTCAGCGCCACGGTGGGCAACAGCAGCGCGGCCCTGGTGCTGCGCCATTCGCCCTCTTTTGTTTTCTACGAGCCGGGCAGAGACACCCAGCGACAGCTCTATAGCCGCTCCCAGCCCATCTACACCATCCAGTGGCAGAAGGGGCCGGGGGACAAGGACCTGGACAACAACGCCAGTATTGCCCTGTACTTCACCACCGACGATCCGGCGGTTACCGACCACTCCACCGAGGCCGGGGCTTCGACCACCTCGCTGACCAGCGATACCGACACCCGGCTCATCGTCAGCGGCCTGGCGGAAAACAGCGATGGCCCCAGCGACCTCTATGTGTGGGATCTGCGCAATCCGCCCAACAGTGTGCCGGTCAGCGGCACTCGGGTGTGGCTCTATGCGGTGATCAACGACGGCAATGGCAATGTGCAGGTGTCCAAGGGGGGATCGCTGGTGGTTACCCACGCCCCCAGCATCTTGCTCAAAAGCCGCATGCCGGAGATCAACCAGGGGGACATCATCCACCTCGACTGGGACGACTATCTGGTGGATGACGGGGCGAGCACCGACAACGCCTATATCCGCCTGTACGCCTCGACCAATACCGGGCTGAGCACGCTCCAGGCCCTGGAAGCGAGCAATCCGGTAATTATCAACAGCAGCACCGGCACCACTGCGGGCACCATCACCGCCGTCCGCGAGAGCGACGGGAATTCCTTCAACTGGGACACCAAAACCAGCACCTTTGCCCTGACCGAGGGTACGTACACCATTTACGCCGGCATCAGCGCCGATGCCACCTTCGCCGACAATACCACCGGGCAGGTGAGTGAAACCTCGAACCGGCTGGTGGTCAAGGCCGGGTCCGGACTCAGTCCGCACCTGTCCCTCAGTCCCAGCAAGGTCACCGTGGGGGCAGGCGACACCTTGACCTTTGAGGTGCTGGTCCAGTCCGGAGGGGTGGCCGCCGAGGTGATCAGCGCGGTGGTGGATCTCCAATCCTCGGTCTTTTCGGTGGTCAACTCCGGTAGCCCCTTCACCGACCTGGGCTTGATTTTCAGCGGGGGCAGCGTGGTGGAGAACACCACTTCGGGCACCAAGGTGAAGTTCACCAAGACCAAACCCGGGGGTGAACTGGTGGGCAGCACGGCTGACCCAGCCAGACTGGCCAGTTTCCGGGTAGTGGTGGGCAACAGCATCAGCGGAACCATTGCCATCAAGTTCGACGACGATGCGGCCCTCAACCTGGTGGGCAATTCCGTGCCCCTGAAGAAGAGCAGCGGCATGTCCCTCCAGAACGCCCAGGTGCAGACCGTGGGCAGGGGACGCATCGAAGCCACCGTGCTGCTCGAAGGCCGCTCTTCGCCCATCGGCAACGGCAATTACTCTACCTTGCTCGACATCCACCTGCGCCTGCCCGGCAGCACCGCCGACGTGGTGGAGAGCAGGTTCCGCTCGGCCAACGACGACTTGACCAGCACCACCGACACCGTGGAGGTGCAGACCACATCCTCGGGGGCCCTGAGTCTGTACAGCGTGCCGGCTGGCCGCTATGTGCTCACCGTCAAGGACACCAGCCACCTGAGCGGGAGGACGGACACGATCGTGGTGCGCAACGGCGAGCTGTTCACCCTCAGCAGCGCCCACGGTTTCTTCGCCTCGGATGTGCGCGGGGATGCCTCGTTCCTGCTCGAGCAGGATGGCCGGGTATTAAAGGCCGGGGATGTCACTGAGGACAACGAGATCGACGAGGACGATGTCAACGCCATCGACGCGGCCTGGGGCACCAATACCTCGGCGGCCTATTTCAAGTCGGCGGATCTCAACAACGACCTCCGGGTGGGGGTCGAGGACCTGACCCTGACCAGTTCAAACATCAGCAATACCACCGGCTTCGGGGCACCACCGGTCTTCAAG
This sequence comes from Gemmatimonas phototrophica, assembly GCA_945861755.1. Taxonomy (GTDB): domain Bacteria; phylum Latescibacterota; class UBA2968; order UBA8231; family UBA8231; genus SICG01. The sequence continues at coordinate 10,204 of CAMAVQ010000025.1, read as the reverse complement.
CCGGTGTACCGGGGCGGCAATACCCAGGCTGGGGTGGAGGTTGCGGCGCCGCAATTTACCGGCGAGTGGCGGCGGGATTCGGTGATCGAGCTGGTCTACCAGGCCAAGGGGTTGGGGGATCTGGCGGGATATGCCCTGGAGTTGGACTACGATCCGGGCGAGCTGGAAATACTGGAGGAGGGCCTGGAGGCGGGAGGCATCTTCCGCGACAACCCGCAGGGGTACACCCGGCGGGTGGAACACGCTGAGGGCCGGTTGAGCCTGGCGGCGGCGCGGCGGGGCAAGCGCTGGTCCGCTTCGGGCGAGGGCGAGTTGCTGCGCGTGAAGGTGAAGCTGAACCAGGATGGTTACCCCCAGTCGCTGCGGCTGAGGGCGGGCAAGTTCCTCGCCACCGACTACGAGAGCACCGCCATCCGCCTGCTGAACGATCCGACCGAGTTGGCCCTGCCCAAGAACTTTAGCCTGGGGGCGAATTATCCCAACCCCTTCAATCCCAGCACCACCATCCCCTTCACCGTGCCGCTGGGCCTCAGGGGTTCAGTGCTGGTGGTGATGGAGGTCTACGATCTGCTGGGGCAGCGGGTGAAAACCCTGATGGAAGAAAACATGAAGCCGGGCTATTATCGGGTGGTGTGGGACGGATTGGACAGCGCCGGCCATTCCCTGGGCAGCGGGGTGTACTTCTGCCGGGTGCGGGTGGGGGAGCAGGTGCAGGTGCGCAAGATGGCGTTGGTGAAGTAGCGACCAGACGCGGCAAAGAGCTTTCGACAGACAGGGACTACAGCCAAAGGGCGGTAGTCCCTATTTTGTTGGTCCCGGCGGTGCAGCGGGGGTGGCTAGCCCCCTAGGCGGGGACAAAACGCTCCAGGTGCCAGCGCCGGACCCAGGAGCGGTCCAGGCGGACCCGCAGGTGTACCTGGTCGTTGGCAAAGGCCTGGGTGAGCACCTCTCCCTGGTGGTGGAGTTGGGAGAGCAAGCGACCTTCCTGCTGGGGGATGTGCAGGTCCACCGTCACCTCTTCTTCCTGGCCGTAGAAGAGCACCTTCTCCCTCAACAGATCTAGACCTACCCCGCTGAGTGCCGAGACCGCCACGATCCCAGGCTGCTGGGCGTAGTGGCGGGCCAGCCGCTCCTCCTCCGCCTTGTCGATACGGTCGATCTTGTTGTAGACTACCAGGGTTGGTTTATCCTCTATTCCCAACTCGCGCAAGACCTCGTCGACGGTATCTTTCTGCTGCTCGTAATGGGGGTGGCTCATGTCCACCACGTGCAGGAGCAGATCGGCCTGAATGGCTTCTTCTAGGGTGGCGTGAAAGGAGGCAAAGAGGTGGTGGGGCAGCCGGCGGATGAAACCCACGGTGTCGGTGAGCAGGATCTTGCGCCCCTGGTCCAGTTCCACGGCCCGGGTGGTGGAGTCGAGGGTGGCAAAGAGCTGGTCGGCTATCAGCACCTGGGCGCCGGAAAGGGCGCGCATCAGGGTGGACTTGCCGGCATTGGTGTAGCCCACCAAGGCCACCTTGAATTCCTGGCGGCGGCTCTTGCGGCTAATGGCCAGTTGGCCGCTGATGCGCTTCAACTTGAGGTTGAGTTCACTGATGCGCCGGCGGATCAGGCGGCGGTCGATTTCCAGCTGGGTTTCGCCCGGTCCGCGCACGCCCACCGCGCCCATGCCGCGGATGGCGCCGCCGCCGGCCTGGCGCGACAGATGGGACCACTGGCGGGTGAGGCGGGGCATCAGGTAATTGAGCTGGGCCAGTTCCACCTGGAGCTGGGCGGTATGGGTGCGGGCGTGCAGAGCGAAGATGTCGAGGATCAGGCCGCTGCGGTCGAGGATGCGCAGGCCGCTCAACTTTTCTAGGTTGCGCATCTGCGCCGCCGAGAGGTCGTTGTCGAAAACGACCAGGTCTGCCCCACAAGATTCGGCCAAAGGTTTGAGTTCTTCGGCCTTGCCCTTACCTATATAGTATGTTGGATCGACACGCTCGCGGTTCTGGAGCAGGCGCGCCCCTTCGCGGAGGGTGGCAGTGTGGGCCAGGCGGCTGAGTTCGTCGAGCGAGTCCTCCGCCTCCCAGACCGGGATATGGGGCAGGGAAACGCCGACCAGCATCACCGACTGGGGGCTGGGGGGGGCGACGGGTTCACTCAATAGGGGGGAACACCTCCGGTGAAAGCGGCTTATTAAGATCAATATGATCGCCGGCTTGACACCTGTCAAGCTGTGGTATACCCTAGGCGAACAAAGGGCCCGCGAAAGAACAAAGGTCGTCATCCAGGCCGGCCTTCATGCCATATCAGCGCTGGCAAATTGGTGCGCAATCTCAACGCGAGGTCTAACCGTATCGGCGAGGGAGCGAAAACGTGTCCGAATCCGAGTTTCCCATCGCGGTGGTCGAAGCCCCGCCCGGCAGCCTGCCTGCCGAAATGCCCATCCTGCCCGTGCGCCACACCGTGGTTTATCCCTACATGCCCCACCAGCTCACCGCCGGCGGGGCTCGGGCCCTGCGCACGCTGGAAGCAGCGGCCGAAGGCAATGGGCTGCTGGCCATCTTCGCCCAGCAGAACCTCGACGCCGAGGAGGCGGGTGCCGCTGATCTTTACCAAGTAGGCACGGCCACCAAGATCCATAAGTTGTGGCGGATGCCAGACGGCACCGTGCGACTGATCATCCAGGGATTGGCCCGCTGCGGGCTGGGGGAGCTGGTGCAGGAGGTCCCTTTCCTCCGAGGGCAGATCTTGAGGCTCGAAGACGAGGGCGACCCGCAGTCCACCCAGGTCCAGGCCCTGCACCGCACGGTACACCGGCAGTTCAAAGCCATCGTCGAAATGACCCCCAACATGGTCCGCGAGCTACAGATCATCGCCACCAATATCGACCATCCGGGGCGGCTGGCCGATTTTGTCGTCTCCAACCTCGACCTGGCGCTGGAGGAAAAGCAGAAGCTGCTAGAATTACTCGACATCGGCCAACGGCTCGAATACCTCACCGGACTGCTGGCCCGCGAGCAGGAGATCCTCGAGGTGGGCCTCAAAATCCAGGCCCAGGTCCAGGAGAAGCTGGGCAAGTCGCAGCGCGACTACTACCTGCGCGAGCAGCTCAAGCACATTCAGAAGGAGCTGTCGGGCGATGATCCGCAGCTGGCCGAGGGGGAGGAGTTGCGGGCCAGGGTGGAATCGGCGCAGCTTTCCCCCGAGGCCCGGGAGGCGGCCGAGCGCGAATTACGCCGGCTGGAGCAGATGAACAGCTCGGCCCCCGAGTACTCGATGTCGCGCACCTATCTGGACTGGTTGCTGGCCCTGCCCTGGGCGATTTCCACCCAGGACGATCTCGACCTGATCGCTGCCGCGCGGGTATTGGCCGAGGACCACTACGGCCTGGAAAAGGTAAAGGATCGCATCCTGGAGTTTATGGCCGTGCGCCGGCTGCGCTCGGAGACCAAAGGCCCCATCCTCTGTTTTGTCGGACCGCCAGGGGTGGGCAAGACTTCGCTGGGACGCTCCATCGCCCGGGCGATGGGCCGCAAGTTTCTGCGCATCTCCCTGGGGGGCGTACACGACGAGGCCGAGATCCGCGGCCACGGCCGCACCTATATCGGCTCCCTGCCCGGCCGCATCATCCACGGGCTGCGCAAGGCCGGGGCCAACAATCCGGTCTTTATGCTCGACGAGATCGACAAGGTGGGGGCCGACTTTCGCGGCGATCCGGCTTCGGCCCTGCTGGAGGTGTTGGACCCGGAGCAGAACAACACCTTTGTGGACCATTACCTCGACCTGCCCTTTGACCTGTCCAAGGTGCTCTTCATCGCCACTGCCAATCTCCTGGGTCCGGTGCCGCCGGCCCTGCGGGACCGCATGGAGGAAATCGCCATCCCCGGGTACACTCCCGACGAAAAGTTGCAGATCGCCCGCCGGCACCTGCTGCCCCGGCAGGTGGAGGGGCACGGCCTGCGCCCAGGTCAGTTGCAACTGACTGACGAGGCGCTGGGGCGGCTGATCGGCGAGTACACCCGCGAGGCTGGTCTGCGCCAACTGGAGCGGCAGTTGGGCGCCCTCTGCCGCAAGGCGGCCCGGCGCATCGTCGAAGGAAAACGGCGGCGCTTTAACCTCAAGGCCGGCGAGTTGGATGAATACCTGGGACCAGCCCATTTCTTCGCCGAGGTCGCTGCCGGCAAGGGCGAAGTGGGGGTGGTCACCGGCCTGGCTGCCACGGCGGTGGGCGGGGAGATCCTCTTCATCGAGGCCACCCGCATGCAGGGCAAGGAGCAGCTGATCCTGACGGGCCAACTGGGGGAGGTGATGCGGGAATCGGCCAGGACGGCGCTCAGTTATTTGCGGACCCGGGCCGCAGACTGGGGGGTGGAGGCGAAGGCGCTGAGCGAGGCCGACATCCACATCCACGTGCCGGCCGGGGCCATTCCCAAGGAAGGGCCTTCGGCAGGGGTCGCCCTGACCCTGGCGCTGGTCTCCCTCTTCACTGGCCGGGCCGTGCGCAGCGACCTGGCGATGACCGGCGAGATCACCCTGCGGGGGCGGGTGCTGCCGGTAGGTGGCATCCGCGACAAGGTGCTGGCAGCCCAACGGGCCGGCATTCGGCGGGTGATCCTGCCGGCCAGAAACGCCAACGATCTGGAAGAGATCCCCCCCCCGATCCGGGCCCAGATGCGCTTCGAACTGGTGGAGCGCTTCGACCAGGTGCTGGAGCTGGCTTTACTGAAGGGCAAGGGTTCCAATGGGCTCCAGCTCGCCCCGCAAAAAAAAGCGGCGGGCAAAGCCAAAGCCAAAGCCAAGCCCAAGGTCAAGGGCAAGACCCGGTCCCGCCGATGAGCGCCAGGGAAGAGCTGCGCGCTGCGCTGGCTGTCGGGGAAGGCAGGCCCCTAGCAGAGGTGAGACGGGGTTTCTGGAAGGATCAGTTGGAGCGGCTCAGGGAGGCGCACCAGGCCGGGGCTGCCGGCCTACAAACGGCCCGCGCCCTGGCCGAGCTGATGGACGCCCTAGTGCTGGAAATATACGACGGGGCCCCGCCTCCCGATACGGTTCATGCCCTGGTGGCTCTGGGGGGCTACGGGCGCCAGGAGATGAGCCCGTACTCGGATGTCGATCTGCTTTTTCTTTTTCCAAAGGAAAAGGATAAAAAGGCCGGCTTCATCTCCGGGGTGCTGCGCCCACTGTGGGATCTGGGTTTTGAGGTGGGCCACAGCAGCCGCACCCTGGCCGAGGTGGTGGAGATGTCGCGCCAGGAACTGGACGCCCGCACCGCGATGATGGATGGACGACTCCTGGCCGGAGACCCGGAACTCTTCGCCCAGTTCCAGCAGAAGCTCTTCGCCAAGTTGCCCCTCCAGACGGTGGCCGGCCTGCGCCAGTGGCACCAGGCCCGCAGCCAGGCCGGCGGTTCGGTGCAGCTGCTCGAGCCCAATCTCAAGGAGAGTCCCGGTGGCCTGCGCGATTTACAAGTGTTGGAGTGGGCGCTCAAGGCCAAAGCCGGCGGACCCGAGGTGGAGTCGTGGCGGCGGCGCCTGCTGGACACCGAAGAAGATGCCGCGCTGGTCCGGGGCCGAGAGTTCCTCTGGCGGGTGCGCCACGATTTGCACTTTGAGGTGGGCCGGCGACACGATGTGCTGGAACATGCCCTCAAACCGCAGATCGCCCGCCATTTCGGCTACGAGGACCGGGGCAAGGAACTGGCGGTGGAGCAGTTCATGCACCACTACTACCTGCACGCCCGAGCGGTGTACACCCTGGTGGACCGGGCCTTCGAGCAGTTGACCCGGCGGGAGCGCGAAGGCCGGCGGCTGCTGCTGGAGGACGGGGTGGAGGTGGTGGACGAGAAGATCGAGTTGCGGCAAGGGGAGGCCTATTTCGCCGCTGATCCCCTGCGACTGCTGCGGCTCTTCTCGCTGCTGCAAACCCGCAGGCTGCGCCTCAGCGACCAGGCCCAGCGCGCCGTCCGCGCCTCCCTGCACCTGATCGACGATCAGGTGCGGAGTTCACCCGAGGCCCGCGACGCCTTCATGGCTATCCTCAAACGCCGGCAGTGCGCCTCCCGCACCCTGCGGGCCATGCACCAGCAAGGGGTGTTGGGCGCGTACCTGCCCGAGTTTGGCGCGTTGACCTGTCTAGTGCAGTACGATATCTACCATCTCTACACGGTGGACGAACACGTGCTGGTGGCGGTGGACAATCTCGAGTCCCTGGGCCGCACGGGCGAGCAACGCCCGCTCAACCGCCTCTTCGCCGACTATCCGCGCCGCGACCTGCTCTACCTGAGTGTGCTCTTACACGACATCGGCAAATCCAAGCGCGAAGACCACATCGTCTGCGGGCTGGAGATGGCCGGCGAATTGCTCGAGCGCCTGAATCTGCCCCGCGAGGATCGGCGTTTTGTTCTTTTTTTGGTCGAACACCATCAGGATATGGTGATCATCTCCCAGCGCCGCGACCTGGACGACTACCGGATGATCGCCGAGTTCGCCGGGCTCTTCGCCAACCTCAGCTGGCTGGAGGCCCTCTACCTGGTCTCCTACGCCGATCTGTCGGCGGTGGCCCGCGACGCCTGGACCGAATGGCAGGGGGCCTTGTTGTGGGATTTGTACCACAAGACCCGGGAGCAGATCGAGTCCGGGCTGAACACCCTGGAGGAACAGCACCACGTCCGCCAGTTGCTCGAGATGCACCTGCGTTTCATCACCGGCACCTGGCCGGCGCACAAGGTCGCCGCCTTCCAGGCCCACGTCCAGCAGCTGCCTTCCCGCTACCTGATGGCCTATAACCGCGACCAGATCGAGGCCCATCTTGGCCTGATCGAGGAGGTGGAGGACCAGCCACTGGCGCTGGAGTTCGCTGAGCGTCCGGCCTATACCGAGTTGGCCATCTGCACCCGCGACCAGCGGCAGTTGCTGGCCAAGATCTGTGCGGTGCTGGCGGTCAATGACATCGACATCCTGCGCGCCCAGGTGAACACCCGGGCCGACGGCGTGGTGCTGGACACCTTTCAGGTGACCGATGTGGACGGGGCGGTAGTGTTGCCCGAACGCAAGCAGCAGCGGGTGCGGGAGCAACTGGGCCAGGTGATCGGCGGGACCCTGGAGGAGGACCAGCTTTTCGGCCAGTACCGGGCCAACTGGAACTGGCGAGCCCGCCAGGAGGGGGAGCACGTCCGGGCTCCGGAGATGAAGTTCGAAAATCAGGTCTCAGACAAGTACACGGTGGTCGAGGTAGACGCCCATAACCGGGTCGGTCTACTGCACAAGATCACCCAGGTTCTGGGTGAGCAGGAATTGGACATTCACACCGCGCTGATCAACACGGTGGCTGACCGGGCCACCGACGCCTTCTACGTGGTGGATGGGCGCGGGCAGAAGATCGTCAACTACGAGGTATTGGAGGGGATACGCCAGCAGCTCCTGGAGCGGCTGGCGTCCTGATGGCCATGCGGATAACCGAGATCGAGGACCATCCGATTTTCATCCCGTATCAGGAGTTCAACGCCCAGGTGCTGGCCCGCTATCACGGGCGAGCCATCCAGGGCCGCACCATTCTGGTGGTGCGCACCGACAGCGGCCTGGAGGGGTACGGGGAGTCGTGGGGCGCATTGGAAGCCGGCCCGCTGCGCGACAGATACTTGGGCACCGACCCCTTTGACTGGCTCAATGCCGAGACCGACCTGGCCATGAACATGGCCCTCTACGACTTGATGGGCAAACACCTCGGAGTGCCGGCCTGGAAGCTGATGGGACCCAAGGTGCGGGCCTGGGTACCAGTGGCGGCCTGGACCGTGTCCCAGCCCCCCGAGGGCATGGCTGAGGAGGTGCGCCAGGCCGCCGGACGGGGATATCACTGGCTCAAGTACCATGTGGACGAGGTCCAGAACACCGTGGACCAGACCGAGGCCATACAAGCGGTGGCGCCGCGGGGCTTCAAGATTCACTACGATTTCAACGCCAATACCGACGTGTACACCATGCTGGCCCTACTCAAGGAGCTAGAGCGCTTTGGGGTGGCCGGTCGTTTCGAGGACCTCTTGCCCGTCAGTGACGAGGAGGGCTACCGGCAGTTGCGCGCCAAATGCGAATTGCCGGTGATCATCCACCACGGTCCTCCCGAGGTGATGTTCAAGGGGTTGTGCGACGCGTACATGGCCGGGCACGCACCGGTGGGTCTGGCGATGAAGGTGGGAGCCATCGCCGAGGCGGCCAACAAACCAGTGATGTACCAGCAATGTGGTGGCACCATCAACCAGGCCTTTCTCGCCCACGAGGCGGCGGTGATCCGCAAGGCCACCCTCGACCATGTGGACCTCTGTCATCTGTGGCGGGACGACGTGACGGTGGAGCGCATGGAGGTGGTGGGCGGCTGCGTGGCGGTGCCGGAGGGGCCGGGGCTGGGGGTGTCGCTGGATTGGGAGAAGCTGGAGCGCTACCGGGCGGCGGCACCGCACGACCCGGGCTGCTTCCTGGTGCGGCTGCGCTACGCCGAAGGGTTGACCATCTACACCCGCCACGACCCCAACCGGCCCGGACACGTCGATGCGCTGCGTTTCCTGGCGCGCTTGCACCACCACCGGGCCCCAGGGTACGCGCCGGCGTACGCCAATCCCATCACCAGCGACTTTATCGACGAGAGCAATACCCCCGACTTCGCCCGACTTTGGCAGCAGACCGAGGTCGGGCCAATCTGGAGCAAGGAGACCTGAACGCCATGCCACTGTCCCCCCAGCAGCAACACTGGCAGCGCTTCTACCAGGATTTCGGCTTCATTCGCCTTCCCGGGCTCTTCGCCGCGGAGAGCGATTGGATCTCGCAGGAGTTCGAAAGGATCTATCTGGAGAAGGGGATCACCCACGACGGCACCAAGCGGACCGGCTGTGGTTACCTGGTGGAATCGAGTGCCCGCCTTTGTTCCCTGGTGGCCAATCCGCGGCTGGACGCGGTGTTGACCGCTATCCTCGGCGAGGACTACAACTACCTGGGCAGCGCCGGGGAACTGTATGTGGGGGACGGTATGTGGCATCCCGACGGCGTGTACCGGGAGCTGCCTTTCGCCAAACTCGGCATGTACCTCGACCCGCTGACACCGGCGACCGGGTCCCTCCGGGTCATTCCCGGATCGCATCTGCAGGGTTGGGAGGGGAATCTGGACACCCGGGCGCTGTGGGGCATTGCCGAGGACGAGGTGCCCTGCGCCTCCTTCGACAACCGCCCTGGCGACGTGACCATCTTCAACCTGAACACCCTGCACAACTCGCTCAAGGGCGGGTACCGGCGGCGGGTGATCTTCATGGGCTTCGCGGCCCACGCCCGCACTCCTGCCCAAGTGGAATTTCTGAAGGCGCGTCTCCCCGAAAAACTGTATTCGGAGCTATTCCTGGCCAACGCCTCGCCGGAGTTGATGACCCACCTGCGGCAGCCGCTCGAGTTGCGGGGCCAAATGCCTGCCAACTGATCGCCGCTGCGCGAGAACATTGGGGCTGGGGACGGGTACACAGGACCGCCAGAGGAGCCTCGCCTATGAAACCAGCGACACCGATCGAAAGCGCCTTCCACCAGCTGCGCCGGCTATACTGGTATTCGTTATGCCTGGCGTTGGCGGTGCACCTGATCTTCGTCCTGATCCTCATCACCGTATCCACTCCCAAGGGGACCTCGGTCCCCGAACCCGCCAAGGTCAAGTTCTTCACCCGCCGAGATCCCACCCTGTCCAAACCACTGGAATTGCGCAAGGTGCCCCAACCCAAGCGACAGTTGGTCCAGCGCCAACCCCAGACCACCGCTGCCCGCATGGACCAGGTGCGGGCCATCGCCAACTTTGATACCCGTGGCCTGATCGCCAATCAGCAGGGCGGGGTGAGCGCCTTTGGTCCGCCCAGGCAGTTGGACCGCGATACCCACGTGAAGTTGGACATGGAGCCGGGGCTGAAGGCCCAGGTTTTGGGCGGGTCGCGGACGGGGGAAAGCAAGATCGACATGGCCCTGGAGATGCTCGACATCAACAGCATGGACACGGGGCGATACCGGGCGATGGTGGTGCAGGATGCGGGAGATCGGCAGAATCTCAAGGGGTTCGTCAAATTGGCCAATGTGGTGTCGGTGCATGTCAAGAACAGCCAGAATGGCGCCATGGACCTGCAGCTCATCGACGTGTTGCGCGACGTGCTCAGCACCTTCACCGGGCTGCAAGCCCAGTTCGTCGGCGACCTCACCTACGACGA
>CAMAVQ010000024.1 GCA_945861755.1 Gemmatimonas phototrophica | reverse complement strand
GCCTACACCACGGCCGATGGCAGCGCCCGGGCCGGTGCCGATTATATGGCGGCCAGCGGCACCCTGAACTTTGCTGCCGGGGAGACCAGCAAGACCCTCAGCGTTGTGATTGCCGGCGATCAACTCGACGAAGCGGACGAGACCTTCCTGGTGAACCTGAGCAGTGTGGTCAACGGCACGCTGGCCGATGCCCAGGCCGTGGGCACCATTATCAACGACGACGCACCGCCGGCCCTGACCATCGGCGATGTGTCGGTGGCCGAGGGCAACGGCGGAACCAAGCGCCTGGTATTCGCCCTGAGCCTGTCTGCGCCCAGCGGTCAGATTGTCAGCGTCTCTTATGTCACGGCCGACGGGACGGCCGATAACAGCGATTATGTGCCGGCAAGGGGCGTGTTGAGTTTTGCCCCCGGGGAGACCAGCGCGGCCGTGGTGATCCTCGTCAGCGGGGACCTGTTCAACGAAGCCGACGAAACCTTTGTGGTGAATCTGACCAGTGCCGTCAATACGACGCTGGCCGATGCCCAGGGCGTGGGCACCATCACCAACGACGATATGTTGCCGGGCCTGAGCATCGGCGATGTTTCGGTGGTCGAGGGCAACAGCGGCACCAGGCAGGCGGTATTCAAGGTGAGCCTGTCGTCCGTCAGCGGGCAGCCGGTGAGTGTGGGTTGGGTGACGGTCGATGGCAGCGCCCAGGCCGGCAGCGACTATGTGTCGGCCAGCGGCACCCTGACCTTCGCGCTTGGGGAAACCAGCAAGACCCTCAGCGTCGCTGTCAATGGCGACCTGGGCAATGAGGCGGACGAGATCTTTTTGGTGAACCTGAGTGGGGCGATAAACGCGGCTCTGGTCGATGCCCAGGGCGTGGGCACCATCACCAACGACGATGATCTGCCGGCGCTGAGCATCAGCGATGCAACGGAGATCGAGGGCCACAGCGGCACCAAGCAGGTGATGTTCAAGGTGAACCTGTCGGCCGCCAGCGGCCAGACGGTGAGTGTTGGTTTTGCCACGGCCAGCGGCAGCGCCCTGGCCGGCAGCGACTATGTGGCGGCCAGCGGCAGCCTGACCTTTGCTGCCGGTGAAACCGGTAAGGCCCTCAGCATCACCATCAACGGCGACGTGCTCAACGAGGCCGACGAGGTCTTTGCGGTGAACTTGAGTGGACCGGTGAACGCAGCCCTGGTCGATGCCCAAGGGGCGGGGACCATCATTAACGACGACGCGACGCCGACCCTGAGCATCGGCGACGCCACAGAGATTGAAGGCAACAGCGGCACCAAACAACTGGTGTTCAAGGTGGGTCTGTCGGCCCCCAGCGGCCAGGTGGTGAGTGTGGGTTTTGCCACGGCCGACGGCAGCGCCTTGGCCGGCAGCGATTATGTGGCGGCCAACGGCACGCTGAGCTTTGCCGCCGGGGAGACCGGGAAGACGATCAGTGTCACCCTCAACGGCGATCTGGTCAGCGAGACCAATGAGGTCTTTACCGTGAACCTGGCCAATCCGGTGAACGCGGGCCTCGCCGATGGCCAGGGCGTGGGCACCATCACCAACGACGATCTGGCGGTGACCCTGAGCATCAGCGACGCCACAGAGCTAGAAGGCAACAGCGGCACCAAACAGCTGATGTTCAAGGTGAACCTGTCGGCCGCCAGCGGCCAGACAGTGAGTGTTGGTTTTGCCACGGCCAATGTCAGCGCCCTGGCCGGCAGCGACTATGTGGCGGCCAACGGCACCCTTTCTTTTAATCCCGGCGAGACCAGCAAGCCGCTCAGCATCACCATCAACGGCGATTTGCTCAACGAGGCCAACGAGACTTTCACCTTGAACCTGGCCAATGCGGTCAACGCGACCCTGGCCGACGGGCAGGGCGTCGGCACCATCACTAACGACGATGCGACCCCGACCCTCAGCGTTAGTGACGCTTCAGTGAGCGAGGGCAACAGCGGAACCAAGCAACTGCTGTTTACGGTGAGCCTTTCAGCTCCCAGTGGTCTGGCGGTGAGTGGGGGTTGGGCCACGGCAGACGGCAGCGCCCTGGCCGGCAGCGATTATGTGGCGGCCAACGGTATCCTGAATTTTGCCGCCGGCGAAACCAGCAAGACCCTCAGTGTCGCCATCAACGGTGATCTGACCAACGAGCCCAACGAGACCTTCGCGGTGAATCTGGCCAATGTGGTCAACGCGACTATCGCCGACGGCCAAGGGGTGGGCACCATCACCAACGACGATATCGCGGTGACCTTGAGTATCAACGATGCTGCGGTGAGTGAGGGCAATAGCGGCACCAAGCAGTTGGTGTTCACCCTGACCCTGTCGGCGGCCAGCGGCCAGGCGGTGAGTGTGCAGTATGCCACGTTGAATGGCAGCGCGCTGGCGGGCATCGACTACCTGGAAAAGACCGGCACCCTTTCTTTTAACGCCGGGGAAACGAGCAAGACGATCAGCATCACCATCAACGGCGACCTGGCCAATGAGGCCACCGAGACCTTCGCGGTGAATCTCACCAATGTGGTCAACGCGACCCTGGCCGATGCCCAAGGCTTGGGTACCATCACCAACGACGATCACGCGCCGAACGTTTCGCTGGCGGCGCCCAGCATCGGGCTGCTGTGGCCACCTGACCACAAGATGGTGAACATCCAGATCACCGGACTAACCGATGCGAACAACGACCCGCTGACGGTCAAGATCACCAAGATCACCCAGGACGAGTCGGTGTACGGTTCGGGCAGTGGCAAGAAGACGGGTCCGGACGGGGCGGGGATCGGCACGGCGGTCGCCCAGGTGCGGGCCGAGCGCGAGGGCGGTGGCAACGGGCGAGTTTATCAGATTTCCTTTACCGTCAGCGACGGCCACGAAGGTGGCCTGGTCGCCGGCAGCGTCAAGGTCAATGTCCCGCGCAACGGGAGTGACACCGGGGCCATTGACGACGGCCAGAAATACAACTCGGTTACCGGCGGCCTAGAAGGCGTGGCGGCCAAGGTGGCCGCTGAGCTGAGCGGAAACGAGGGCTTCGGGGTGGGCAACTACCCCAATCCCTTCAATCCCACCACCACCATCGTCTACACCCTTTCCGAGGAAGCGCCGGTGCGGCTGTCGATCTACAATATGCTGGGGCAGCGGGTGAAGGTGCTGGTGGAGAATGTGCAGGGGCCGGGCAGTTACGGCATGGAATGGGACAGCGCCGACGAGTTGGGGCATCAGGTGGGCGCGGGGATCTACTTCTATCGGCTGGAGGCCGGCCCGCAGGTGGCAGTGGGCAAGATGCTGCTGGTCAGGTAAACACCGCTTCCCTTTAGGCGCAACATAACCCTCCCGGGCAACCTAAGCCCCGGGAGGGTTTTTTTATCTTGCACCCAGGTCGAAGTGGCGCACCTGCTGGTTGGGTGGGGGGGCCAAACGGTCCAGGAATTTCTTCAGGGGGCCGGCCAGGGCCTGGAGCAGTTGGCGTTCGGCTTGGTCATCGCCGAGGAGCTGCGTCTGAACCGGCTGCCAGTTGCGCCGGGGTTCGCCGCGCTGGGTCCAGGTTTCTCCGGTGCGCAGGTTGATCAGGGTCACCTGCAGATCCACCGACAGATCGAACCCGGGCTGGCTGGTCATGCCGCCGTACGGACTGGGCGACATGGGGGTCACCTGGGCTTTGAGGGACTTGAGTTCCACCAAGACCAGGGCATCCAGGGGCAGCTGATCGCGGAGGACGACCCGGCTCTCGGGGCTGAGTGCCCCAGTGGAGTCGAAACGCAGGTCCTTGCAGTTCCAGCGGATCTCGTCCTGGCCCACCACGGTTCTTTCTGCCAGACTGCCCAGGCCGCGGGCCGTGGCTTCGGCCAGCCGGTCCATCACCTTCTCGATATCTAATTCCTTGAGCGGCTCGATATTGGTGGTGGAGAGCACGCCGATGCGCTGTACGCCTTTGAGGTAGGGGCGCAATTCCGGATCGGGTTGGGAGGGGGCCTGGAAGGTCACCTGCTTGAAGGGGCCGCCCGCAGTGGCGCAGGAGGCCAGAACGGTTAGCAGGACGAGGAGTATGGATGCGCGCTTTTTCAAAAGCTTTTACCAAAGCTAAAGTGGAATTTGTAATCCGAGTAGTTGCCCCGCAGGTCGGTTTGTTTGGCGAACTCGAAATTCATCGGCAGCACAAAGTAGACCAGCAGGCCAAAACCGACGCTGCCGTGCAGGCGCTGCTGCTGCGCCACCTCTGCCGCGGCCCGTGGCAGGGGATCGTGGGGATTGTGCAGGGGCCACAGCTTCAGGGTATCCCCCTTGTTCCAGGCGGTGCCGATATCGAGGAAGAAGCTGCCGTCCACCGCGGGGATGGCAAAGGTGCCGGGCCAGCCGAAGGTGATATTGCGGATGAAGGGCACCCGCACCTCGTTGTTGATCAGCATCACCCGGGTGCCCTCGAACTCGGTGAAACTGTAGCCGCGCAGCGGCCCCATGTTGAGGTTGAAGCCGCTGTAGAAGGGCAAAAACCAGGCCGGCCCGCCCAGGTTGTAGTGCAGGCCGTCGCGGCCCAGGGAGCTGACGCCGGTGGCCCGCAGGCCCAGTACTGACCAGCGTCCCAGGCGCAGGAAGTGGCGGTAGTCCCCCTCTAGATGGGAGAAGGAGCGATCGCCCTCGACCGGGGTCAGGGTGCGCCCTGCCGACAGGAAGAAGCGCCGTCCGCTGGTGGGCCCCAGCAGGCCGTAGGCGATGGAGTCGTGTACGTAGGCGGCGCGGAAGAGATGGGTGCCAAAGCTTTCGATAACCTCATCGGTGGGCCAGACCAGCTGGCTCTGCTCGTCGACAAAGGTGTAACTCAGGTCGAGGCGGCGATAGATGTCGAGGGGGTAGCTGATATTGGCCAGCAGCCCGCTCTGCCGGCTGCGCTCGATGCCGCGCACGGTTGTGCCCCGGTAGAAGAAGAGGCGATTCTGTCGATCATTGAAGAACTGGTTCCAGTTGAAGAGCACCACATTGTAGGTGGGGCGCTGGCCGTAGTAAGTGTAAGAGAAGGCGAAGTTGAAGTCGTTGTCGATCTGCTGCGAGGTCACGTAATCGGTGGACATCGACAGGTCGTGGTTGCCCAGCAGGTCGCTCATGCTCAACTGGGCGACGGAGGAGAAAAAGCCGTCGAAATAACCCATCTGTACGGACAGTCCATCAAATTCCAGTTCCGGGGTGTAGGCATGATGGGGCAGGGCATCGGCACGGGTGCTGTCGGTTGTGGCGGGGGCTGGCGTCTGATCGGGGGCCAGCGCTGCGGCCGGCTGCGGCAGGAGTGGGAAGGGTTGCTCGGCCGCAGTGGCTTCTGGTAGGGCGTCCGTGAGCTGGGCCAGCTTCACCGCGTTGGGTGAGCGGATGGCCTGGTCAATCAGCGCCAGCGGCTGGGGCAGGGTTGCCACCGCCATCAGCGCCGCAGCGGTGTCAACCGGGGGGACCACCTGGGCGGACGAATCGGCCAAGGGAAGGGGGCGGCCTGCGGCTCGTTCCGCCAGGATGGTGCTGCGTTTCTTGATTTCGGGCCAAGAGGGCATCTCCATGCGGTAGAGTTCGCGCCGGCCGTGATAGTAGGTCACCAGCACCAGTTGTTTGCCATCGGCCGAAAGGGCCGGGGTCATGATGCCGCTGATGGTGCGGGTGAGGCGGTATTCCATGTCCTCTTCGAGATGGTAGAGGAAGAGGTCGTTGATCCCCTCGCGGGTGGAGACGAAGAGCAGCTTGTTGCTCTCGGGCATCCACAAGGGCCACATATCATCGGTGGGGTTGTCGATCAGGGTCTGGGTCTTGCCGGATTGGAAGTCGTAGACCTTGATATCGAACTGCCCCTGTTGCTTGGCGCTGTAGGCCAGGCGATTGCCGTCGGGAGACCAGGCGGGGTAGTCGTCGCGCTGCGGGGTACCGGTGATCTGCTGCAACTGGTGGCTGGCCACGTCCATCACATAGATGTCGCTCTGCCCGTCACCGGTGCCCACCAGGGCCAGCCTTCGGCTGTCGGGCGCCCAGTCCAGCGACTCGATAACCTCCAACTCGTCGAACTCCAGGGTCTCCTTCAGCTTTTTGTCGTAGAGATCCCACAAGAGCAACACGTCGCGCGGGCCTTTCTTGGCGACAAAGGCGATGGTATGGCCGTCCGGCGCCCAGGCCACGGTGCCCGAACCAAAGGTGAGCTGGTCGAAGTCGGCGGTGCGCATGTGGCTGGTGAGCCGGTGTACCAGGCTGCCGTCGTCGATGCGGATGATATCGACATGTTCCTCGACCCCGTCGGTGGAGAGCACCGCCAGCATGTCGCCGCTGAGCGACCAGCGGGGATTGCTGTAGTTCTCGTACTCATCCTCGGTCTTGATGATCTTGTGGGCGATCTCACTGAGGTAGTCGCGGCTCTGCAGCAGGGGCCAGTAGTGTTTGCGCAGCTGGGCCGACCAGCGCTCGTCCAGGTCTTCCATATCCAGGTCGATGAGGCGCTTGAGCAACTTGTCGGTGTCGTTCTGGCTGTCCCATGCTCTCAGAATTCGGCTGATCTTCTCGGGGCCGTAATTGGTGGCGATGTACTGCATCAGGCTGTGGCTCTGCTTGTAGGCCAGAAAGACATTGCCCATGCCCCATTGGGCGTCCATGATCTTGAGCGGGATCAGTTCGTCGGTGAGTACCGCGTCGCGCAGCACCATCTCGTCGATGGTGCTCATCTCCTCGGTGGCGTACTCGGCCAGCCCCTCCATGATCCAAGTGGGCGGCGAGCTGAGCGGATTGGAGGAGAGGCGTTTGATGGGCCCCTTGTAGAGGACGTCGTACTGGAAGATGTGCATCAATTCGTGGGTGAGCACATTGCGGAATTCGTCTAGGTCCCCGTTGAAGGGAATGACCATGCGGTAGCGCAGCGGCTCGGCAAAGCCGGCGACGCCGGGAGGCAGGAAGTCCTGGACGATGTTGGTCTGCTCGAACTCGTAATGCGATTTAAAGATGACGATGGGCGGTTTGGTCGACAGTTCGTGGTGCATGACCTGGCTAATGTGGATGTACGCCTCTTCGAGGTACTGGACGGCGAGCTGGGCCAGGTCGGCGAACTCGGGCTCGTAGTAGAGGTTGAGGTGCTGGCTCTCCATCACCATCCACTTGAAATCCTTGTAGCGGACCTTGTTCTGCCCAAAGCCCTGGTCGAGCTGGGTGGTGAGGATATCCTGGGCGGACACCGGCGCAGCGATCAGTGCCATCCAGGCCAGCAGCGCCAGCAAGGGGCCTGCGCTTTTGATGGGTGCCTGCATCCTCACTCTCCTGTGGGGGGCTGGGGGTCGGTCTGGAGCAGAGCGGTCGAGTCGGGGTGAGCGGCCCGCTGACGGTCCCCGAAATGCCGGATATTGGCCTGGTACGCCTCCTGCTCAGGCTGGAGGGTCTGGGCCTGGTGGTAGGCGGCAGCGGCCTGCTCTTCTAGACCTAAGTGTTCGTAGATGATGGCCAGGTTGTTGTGATAACTAGCGGTCAGACTGTCGTGCTGGACGGCCTGCTCCAGGTGCAGCCGGGCCTCCTGCCACAGGCCTTTGCCGATGCACCAGTAGGCGTATTCGTTGACCTGCTTGGCGCCCGGGGTGGCGGCGCGTTTCCTGGCAGCCGGCTGCGGGGGCGGCGCTGCGGGGTGTTGTGCCGGCAGGGTCGCTCCCGCAGCCGGCCGGGCTGCCCCCTGGGCCGCTGCGGGTCGGTCGGGCGCCGGCCGGCGGATCGTCTCCAGGCAACCCCACAGACTGCCAACCACCAGCAGCCAACCCAGGGTTAGATAATACCTCAAGGTCCGGTTCCTTTCTTCCACAGGGGCCAAAAATCCTCGGGACGGGCGCGGCGCAAGAGCACGCGGTTATCGAGCAGGGCCGAGATCGTGCCCGGTTCCAGTTCCAGGGAATCGGCCAGGGCGGCGGCCTCACCCAGCAGTTGCCGGCCCCGCCCTTGTTCCAGGCAGGCGGCTAGGGCGCCTAGGTCAGCCCCGGCCAGGGCGGCGGCGGCGCGCCAACTGGCGGCCGAATCGCGTGCAGTGGCGTAGGCCGGATAGCGCCCGGGCTGCCCGGCCCCCAGGCAGGCCCGCACTGCTAGTTCTTCGCCGCCCGGCTCGGCGCCGTGCTGGAGCAGGCGGAGGTGAAGGCCGGCCGGATCTGCGGGCCAATTATATAGCAATGCCATTTCCGCGTCCGAATTCCAGGCCGGCGCGAAAATTTCCAACTGCCCAGGCCTGGAGGGCCGCTGGTGCCACAGGGAGGCACCGACCAGGCGGGGAGTCAACAGATAAGCCTCGCCCTTTTTATCGAGCAGGTGGCGCACCCGCGCAAAACGGGGATCGCGGGCGAAGTCCGCGCTAAAAATATAGGCAGGAAAGATCTGGATGCCATATTGCCCGGCCAGCCGCTGGCCCTCGGGGGTCTCCAGCCGGTGGGCGCTGATCTGGGCCTGGGGAAAGAGTTCGAGGGTGGAAGCCAGGAAAATCCCGGTATTGCAGACCTCGCAGGTGGCGCTGTTGAGCACCTGCAGTGAGAAGGGCACCGGCTCGTAGTAGTCGCAGTGGGCCTGCGGCGTGTTGGGATCGCGGCAAAGGGCGCCTTTCCCAGGGGGTGGGGCGCAGTCGGTGTCGCTGCCGCAGGCGGGCAGTTCGCGACATAATGGACTCTCGGGCCGGTCGCGGCAGAGGCGGCGGGCCAGGGGCAGGGGCGCGAACTCGCGCTTGAACTCCTCCCCGTCGATCAGCAGGGTGGGCGACAGGTCGATGCCCAGGGAATTGGCCAGCCGGATATTCTCGCGGAAGAGTTGCTCACCCCGGGGGCCGGCGGCCTCTTGTTGCAGGACTTCGGGGTCGAGGCCGGCGGCCACGGCGCAGGCCTGCCAGTCCCCGCCGGGGCCCTGGCGGCTGCGGCAGAGCAGATAGGGCAGGTAGCGCTGGGGGAAATCTTGGCGGGCGATCAACTGCCGCCGGCCCTCGTCGATCTCGGGCTGGCCATGCAGGCTGGCAAAGGGCCCATTGCCCGAGGACGCTTGGCCGGCGCAGCCGGCCCGCTCCTGGGGACGGGCCTGTACGGGCCGGGGTTTGGCCTGGTCCTGCTCATTGGCGATGTAGTAAACGGTTAGATGCACCTGGTCCCCGAAACCTTCGAGCAGGGGCAGCAAGGCCTGCTCGGCTTCCATACCATAGGGGCATAGGCTCATCACAAAGAGTTCCAGTTCGGCCTTGCCCTGCTGTTGGAGGTGCTGGTGCAACACCTGTCCGAGGGGTTGGGGCGCGGCGCGGTGGTCGATCTTGGCCAGGTATTCGGCAAAGGTAAACTTTGGACTCTGCGTTGGGGTGTGGCAGTGTTGGCAGAACTCGGCATCGGCGTTGCGGCGGATATTGGCCGGCTCCGGGCGCAGGACGTGTTGTTGGCCTGGGCCGTGGCAGACCTCGCACTGCACCCCGGCCAGGGCTTCGCGGGGTTGGGCTAGGGCAAAGCCGCTGGGCAGGCCAAAGCCGGTGGTGTGGCAGGTGACACACTGCGGAAAGAAATGGCGGTTCTTCTGGCGCAGGGTGTCGAAGGCGTGGGCGTGTAACGTGCCTTGCCACTGGGCGTGCTCCTGCGCGTGGCAGGGCCGGCAGGCGGCCTCCCCGGCGTAGGTGTGGGTCGGGTCTCCTTCGAGCGCATAAGGGGCAAAGGGCGAGGGCATGGGCGTCTGCAAGATAGCCTTGCGGGCCACACTGTCCTGAAAGGCGGCCATCAGTGCCTTCATCGCCGCGGCCTCGGGCAGGGCGGCGCTGACCGGCACTTCCTCGGCGCTGGCTAAAACGGGTTTGCCGGCGGCGTCGGCCCGGAGTTTAACCCGGCCCAGGCGGGTGCCCTGGGGCGCCGAGCCGACCAGGGCGGGCCAGCCCTCCTGGCGGGGCAGAGCCTGGCGGCTGATGATGAGATCCAGCTGGGGAAAACGCGCGGCGAGGGTTTTGTTGTTGTCGGCGGCAAGATCGCTGAGCAGGATCAGGTAATCGACCTTGCCCTTCAGTTGGGCGATGGGGGTGACGAGGGCAGGGGCGGGTTCGACGAAGTGGTCGGATTGGGGCGCGCCCACGCCCAGAATGCCCACCTGCCACTTGCCCAGAGGAAGCACCAGGTGCGGCACCACCCCGGCCAAAGGCTGGCGCAGGTTAGTGGAGACCAAGGGCAGGTTGAGCTGGCTGGCCAGCTGGGTGATAAACTCAGCGCCAAAGTGAAAGTCGTCGCCGGCCAGATTGAGGGCCCCGTATCCCAGTTGCACCATGGCCCGGGCATAGGTCTCCACCCGGAGGTGATCGAGTTCCTCCTCACCGTCGACAAAGCCGCCGGCGTCGACCAGCAAGAAGGGATCGCCGCTGGCCCGCTGTCGCTCGATCAGGGTGCCGCGCCGGGTAATGCCGCCCAGTTGCCCGTCGGCGCAGCCGCACACTTCGAGAAAGGAGCGGGTGTCGCCGGTGTGAAGGATAAAGGCGTCCTGGGGCCAGGCGGGCATGGAGAGGGCCAGCGAGAGGAGGCAAAACACCAATAGTCGCATGCGTAATAGAGACGGCGCAAAGGGGTGAAAGTTTCAGCGCGTGCGGCGCTTCAGGAAGCGATACAGCGGCAGGCCCAGCAAGAGCAGGTAGAAGGGCAGGAACTCGGCCCACAGCACCCAGGGGCGTTCTTCCCAGAGGCCGGTGCTACTATAGACGCTGAGGACATTGTAGGCAAGGAAGATGGCGCCGCTGAGGTAGAGCCAGGCCGGCACCGGGAAGAGCACGAAGAAGGGCAGCACCCACATCAAATACCAGGGGTGCAGGGTAGGGGTGAGCAACAGATAAGCGCCCAGGATGGCGAAGACCGCCCGGTACAGGTCGCTGCCGCGCCAACAGGCCCACAGCACCACCAGGCCCAGCAGGGCGGCGCAGAGCAGCTTGGCGTGGTGCAGGGCGGCCTCGTCCTGGCCCAGGGCCGGGTCCTTGAGCAGCTGGTACACCAGCGAGAAGAAGGCGTCGTTGAAGCGCCACTTGAGCAAATAGGCCTGCAGGCCGGCGAAGAGCTGTTTGCCTGCCCCGGCATAGGGCAAAAAGCCCAGCCCCACCAGCAGCGGCAGCCACCACAGGCGCCGGCGATGGCCTCGCAGACGCCCCCAGAACAGGGGCAGAGCCAGGGCCGGCAGGAATTTGGCCAGTAGGGCCGCAGCGCCGGCCCACACTGCGGCCTGCCGGTGCCCCGCTTCAAGCCAGTACAGCGCCAGGAGCAGCAGGGACACCGCCAGCACATCGAGGTGGCCGCTGCCGGCCACTTCGATCACCGGCAGGGGATTCCAGGCGTAGAGCAGTACCCGGCGCGTATCCTGGCCCCGCTGGCGCAGGATACGGACCAGCAGCAGCACCAGGCCAAGTTCGACCAGGACCAAGGCTCCTTTCATGGCCAAGAGTCCGGGGTGGAGGGCGCAGACCAGGAGAAAGAAGAACTGGGCCAGGGGCGGATAGATGGTCGAGATTTCTTTGTGGTTGATACCCGCGTAGAGCCCATCGCGCAGGTGGGCCACCTCGGGGGCTTCGGGGGCGTACAGATAGGGGTTGATCTGGGCCAACTGCACGCGGCCGTCCCACACGTAGCGGTAGATATCGTCCGAGAGGCTGGGTTCACTGACCAGCAGGGTCAGGCGGAAGAGCAGGGCCAGGCCGAGGATGGGCCACAGCGGGCCGGCGGGCCGGCGCCACACCCACCAGGCGGCGGCCAGATAAGCGGCAAAGACCGGCAGCAGGGCGGCCCAGAACCAGGGGATCTGGGCCTGCAGGGGGCCCAACCAGACCAGCCAGCACCAGGCGGCCTCGATGGCCAGTCCGCCCAGCAGGAGAGGGAGCTGGGATCTGAGTCCGGACATCTCAGCGCAGGACGCGGCGCGCCCCGGCGTAGCGCGCCTGGAAGTAAGGGGCCGAGAGGGGGGCGATGACTACCTGGCCCATCGAGGGGCTGGCGTGGGCGAAACGGTTCTTGCCCAGGTACACCCCCACATGGGAGACCCCCTGCCCCTGCGAGGAGATGCGGAAGAAGACCAGATCGCCGGGGTGGAGCTGGCGCTGGGAGTAGATGCTGCTGCCCAACTGGTACAGCTGCTGGGAATTGCCCGACAGTTCCAGGCCGTAGGCTTCGCGGTAGATGGCTCGGGTCAGGGCCGAGCAGTCGATGCCGGTGCGGGTGTTGCCGCCCCACTGGTAGGGTACCCCCACGTAACTCTGCGCCACCCGTATCAGTCGGCTGCGGTCGCCGTGTAACATCGCCTGCTGGCGTTTTTCCAGTTCGCGGGTCACGCCCCGGTCTCCGGGGCGCACGGGAAGGGTGTAGCGCGGGGCCGAGGCGCAGCCGCTCAGCAAGAGCAGGAGGGTGAGGACCCGGGCGCGCATCAAAATCAGTACCCGAAAAATCCCTTGCCGGTCTTGCGGCCCAGTTCGCCCCGGTCCACCATTTGCCGCAGCAGGGGACAAGGCTGGTACTTGGGGTCGCCAAAACGTTCGGCAAAAGACTCGAGGATATCGAGGGTCACGTCCAGGCCGACGAAGTCGGCCAGGGCCAGGGGACCTAGGGGATGGCTGGCGCCCAGTTGTATGGCCCGGTCGATATCGGCGGCCGAGGCCACACCTTCGGCCAGGGCAAAGATGGCCTCGTTGATCATGGGGAAGAGGATGCGGTTGACCACAAAGCCGGGGCGGTTGCGCACCGCGATGGGGACCTTGCCCAGGCGCAGGGCCAGCCCTTCCACCGCCGCCAGGACTTTGGGGTCGGTGTGCGGGGTGCGCACCAGTTCGACCAGGGGCATGAGCGGAGGTGGGTTGAAGAAGTGCAGGCCAAGCACGCGGTCGGGCCGGCTGGTGACCAGGGCTAGGGCCTCCACATCCAGGCCCGAGGTGTTGCTGGCCAGCACCGCCTCCCTGGGGCAATGGGTGTCGAGCAGGGCGAAAACCTCCTGCTTGAGCGCCAGTTTTTCGGGCACCGCCTCGATGGCCAGGTCCACGGTGGCCAAGGCGGTCCACTCGGCGATGGGCCTCAGGCGCTGGAGAGATTGGGCGCAGGCAGCGGCGCTTATTTCGCCCTTTTCCTGCTGGCGGCTCAGGCGCCCGGCGATGCGGTCCAGGCCGCGCTGGAGAGCGGCGGGGTCGGCGTCGTACAGGCATACCTCTAGACCGGAGGTGATCAGGACCTGGGCGATGCCGCAGCCCATGGCACCGGCACCGATCACGGCAGTGCGATTAAAATCCACGGCGGTTGGTCAGGTGAAGGCAGGGGAGTTGCGCGGGGCAGCGAAACAGAGGGGTAACCCAAACTTAAGAGCCAAGGCCGGGGGCGGCAAGTACGCTTGAGCGCATTGCCGCAGGGGGATATATTCGAACCGGTGCTTCCGGCCCTGGGACCCGGCAATCGCCGGGTCCCAGGGCCTGCGGCAGGCGCCCAACATGGAGCACGACCTATGCCTTTGAAACTGGCCTTTGCAGGTTTCCGCCACGGCCATATCCTCAGCCTGTACGAGCTGGCCAGCCGCAGTGCCGCCATCGAAGTGGTGGCCGCTGCCGAGGACGATGTTGCCACGCGCCAGGCCCTGGCCGGGCGGGTGCGGTTCACCCACGAGGCCTGCGAGCAGATGCTGGCCGAGGTGGAATGCGAGGCGGTGGCCATCGGCGACTACTACGCCCGGCGGGGCAGCCTGGCCATCGCGGCGCTCAAAGGAGGCCGGCATGTGATCAGCGACAAGCCGCTGTGTACCAGCCTGGCCGATCTGGACCAGATCGAAGCGCTGGCGCGGGCAGGTGGGTTGAAGGTGGGCTGTATGTTGACTATGCGCGATTCGGCCTGGGCCCTGGGGCTGCGCGCCCTGGTGCGGGAGGGGGCACTGGGGCAGATCCATGCCATCGCCTTTGGCGGCCAGCATCCGCTGATGCTGGGCTCGCGGCCTTCCTGGTACTTCGAGCCGGGCAAACACGGGGGCACGCTCAACGACATCGGCATCCACGCCTTTGACGCCCTGCCCTGGATCACCGGCCTGGAGTTTACGGCGATCAACGCGGCCCGCAGTTGGAATGCCTTTGTGCCCCAGTTTCCCCATTTTCGCGATGGGGCCCAGGTGATGCTGACCATGGGTGGGGGCTGCGGGGTGATCGGCGATGTGTCCTACTTTTCGCCGGATCGGGCGGGGTACTCGCTGCCCCTGTATTGGCGGCTGACCCTATGGGGAAGGGAGGGAGTGGCCGAGACTGCGGCCACGGCGACGCAACTCAGCCTGGCCCTGGCCGGCGACGCGCAACTGCGCACCCTGCCCCTGCCGCCAGCGCGCGAGGGCGGTTATTTACAGGATTTCCTCGCCGACCTGGCCGGCGAGCCGGCGGAACTGGACACCACGGCGGTGCTCAAGGCCGCGAGTCTGGCCCTGCAGATTCAGCGGGCCGCCGACGAAGGGTTGCGCGAGGTGCAGTTCTAAAAGCGAGCGCGCCTCTCACGCTGACCGTCGTTACCTCGCATCTGCTCAAACAAAAAGGCCCGGCTGCCTTTCGGCGGCCAGGGCCTGAGATAAAGGGACTCCTGCGCGGGCCCTCGCCGCTCCGGAATGGCGATTCACTTTTCCCCGTCGGCTTGCTCGGCAACCGCGAGCAGGGCCTTGCCGAACTCGCGGGCACTCCAGAGCGATCGTCCGACCCCCCAAGCCTTGTCCTCGGCCATCTCGGGATCGACGTCCGCGAAGATGAAGTCTTCCTGGTGGCGCCGTTCGTTGTAGCCGACGATACAGGTCGCGTGAAAGCCGCTGATCCGGTCGAGGAGTTTCATCATCTGCGGCGAATCCGCCGCAAAGGCCGCCGCGCGGACCATCACCTCGGTGTCCTGGTATCCAGTCAGGAAACACTCGGGGAAGCAGACGACCTGGACCCTTTCGCCGTCGGCCTGCTCCAGGCCCTTAACGACCTTGGCGAGGTTGCCCTCGAAATCGCCTGGAATGGACTCGAACTGACAATGGCCGATGCGCATGAGAACTTCCTCCACTTCATAATGGGACGCAGAGAACTTGTTTTCATAAGCAGCCAAAATAAGCAGAGGCTGCACAGCTGGCGGCCTGACGGTTGAGTTCAGCCATTCGCGAAGCGTTAGCGGAGCGGGGCGGCCACAATATGCGGTTGGGCGCACGCTCTGACGCTATAACTGCCATACTTCTGCCAGGCTTGCCCTGAAGAGGTCATCAAGTTTATCCGTGAACGCTAGTCGTTTATGGTTCACAATCTCCTGCGTCTCCCAGCGTTTCAGTTCACGTTCAATGAACTGGCTTATCGGTTCTATTCGTGGCCCCCGATCTAATTCCGCCCCGGCGCGTTTTGCCGCAAGCAAACAATAGATTTCCGTCCGTAGGTCTGGTTCAGTGACGAGCTTTTCCACCAAGATATTGAAATCAGTTGGAACGACACCCAACTCTCTTTCAATCCAGTTCATCGCCAAGACGGGTCGCAAAACGTAAAAGTATTTCTTGATCCAGATGGCTTCGCCCTTCAGGTAATCTCGAAAGTTGCCGCGCGCCATGTGAAAATAATGATATAGACAGGCGGACGGCGAGTAATACACCAAAGCCAGTTCCCGAAGTTTAGCGGCTACCGAATACTTTTCGAGATAGACGATAGGTGAGCCAAGCCACTCTAAAAGTGGAGGATTAGACTTGCGGAAAAGTTGCAGGGCTTTTCTCAAATCCCATCCGGTGATGTCCAGGCCTTCATTGATCGGGCGCTCGACAACACCACGCTTTGCATCGATGGATAGATACCACTCGACCGGCCGGATATAGAGAAAGCGCACGTCATAGTCGCTGTCTACAGATGGAAAACCCCAGGCACGGCTACCCGATTCGCAAGCGTAAACAACCTTGATATTTTCGTCGACTTCTAGTTTGCCGAGATGAGCGCGTATGATGTCTTCCACGACTTCAACCTCCGGCACTGTTAATTCTTGAGTGAAGTGCGCCAACTTGTTATTGAGCCACCGGCACCCACCGATAATCCACTACACCCCGCCAAGGTACCTTCTCACCTAGTCCCCATCAAGCACAATTTCTCCCCTGTCTTCCCCCGCAACTCGTAATAGCCCAAGATCATTCCAGCGTGCCGAGCAACCCGGTTAGCCCTGGCCCACCGAGACCACCCAAGTCCCGACCAGGTTCATCAAACAAAAAGCCCGGCCACCTTTCGGCAGCCAGGCCTTGATTCGATCTCTGTTCCTTCTCTATTCCTGTTTACCCCCCCGCGATGGCCGGCAGGAAGGTCACTTCGCTCTCTGGTCCCACCCGGGCGCGCAGGCCCTCGGTGATGATTTCGCTGTCTACGGCCACGGCGATCTCGGGGCGGACCCGCCCTTCTTCGCACAGGCGCTCCCTGATCCCCGGATAGGCCACCTCCAGGCTGTCGATCACCTGGCGCACCGTGCCCCCTTCTACCTTTACCTGACTCTGCCCCCCGGTGAAGCGCTGGAACTGGGTGGGAATCCACACCAGGGGCATGGCTTTAGCCGGCAGCCTGGGCCTGGGTGGCGGCCAGGACGCGGTCGGGCCGCATGGGCAGTTTGTTGAGGCGCACGCCCGTGGCCCCGTAAATGGCATTGGCGATGGCGGCCATGGGTGGGATGATGGGCGCCTCGCCCACGCCGCGCACCCCGAAGGGATGGCCGGGGTTGGGCACTTCCACGATCACGGTGTCGATCATGGGCAGGTCTAGGGCAGTGGGGATGCGGTAATCGAGATAGCTGGAATTGGCCATCTCACCCCGCTCGTTGTAACAGTATTCCTCGTTCAGGGCCCAGCCGATGCCCTGCACCGAGCCACCTTGCATTTGGCCCTCGACATAGGCCGGGTGAATGGCCTTGCCAGCGTCCTGGGCCACGGTGAAGCGCAGCACCTGCACCTTGCCGGTCTCGGGGTCTACCTCCACGTCGACGATGTTGGCGGCAAAGGAACCGCCCACTCCGGAGTTGGGTTTGACATTGCCCTTGCCCACCACCGGGCCGCCGGTCTCGTCGAGTTTGGCGGCCAGTTGCTTAAAGGTCAGGCGCTTGTCGCTGTCCGTCTGGTGAAGGAAGGACCCCTCACTGAATTCGACCTGGTCAGCGGGCACTTCCCACAATATGGCGGCGCGCACGATCATCTGGGCCTTGACGTCCTGGGCCGCCTCGTACGCCGCCCAGCCGGTGGCGTAGGTCACGCGGCTGCCGCCGGTCACGTCGGTGTAGCCGATGGAATTGGTGTCCACCACCGCTGGGTTGACATCCTCGGCGGCCAGACCCAACACCTCGGCGAACTGCATGGCGATGGAGGTGCGGCTGCCGCCGATGTCGGTGGAACCCTCGACCAGGTTGACAGTGCCGTCCTCGTTGACGCTGGCGCTGACGCTGGACCTAAAGCCGATATTGAACCAATAGCCGAGGGCCACCCCGCGGCCCTGGTTGGGCTTGAGGGGAACCTTATAATTGGGGTGGTTCTTGAGGGCTTCGAGAGTCTCGACGCAGCCGATGCGCGGGAATACCACCCCGTCCACCCGGCGGGTGCCCTCCTTGGCCGCGTTTTTCAGGCGGAAGTCGATGGGGTCCAGGCCCAGCTTTTCGGCGAGTTCGTCGACAACGATCTCGACGGCAAAGGCCGCCTGGGGCGCCCCAGGCGCCCGGTACGGGGCGCTCTTGGGCTTGTTGACCACCACGTCGTAGGCGTCCACCTGGGCGTTGGCAATGTCGTAGCAGGCGAACACACACATGGCCGCTGCCCCGATCTCGGAGCCTGGGAAACCGCCGGCTTCGAAGGCCATATAAGATTCGGCAGCCACGATCTTGCCGTTCTGGTCCACCCCCATCTTGATCTTGAGATACGAGCCGGGGGTGGGCCCGGTGCTCTGGAAGACATCGGAGCGGGTCATGATCAGCTTTACCGGGTGGCCGGTCTTGCGCGAGAGCAGCGCCGCCACCGGCTCCAGGTACACGGGGATCTTGCCGCCGAAACCGCCCCCGATCTCCTGGGGCACGACTTTGATCTTGGACACCGGGTGGTCCAGCACTGCGGCGATCTGATCGCGGGCCGTAAAAGCGCCCTGGGTGCTGGTCCAAACGGTGAGCTGGCCGTCCGGGCTCCACATGGCCGTGGCATTCTGGGGCTCGATATAGCCCTGATGCACGGTAGAGGTGTGGAACTCCCGTTCGATCACCACTGCGGCGCTGGCGAAACCCGCAGCTAAGTCGCCCACCTGGTGGTGCAGGTGGCTGGCGATATTGCTCTTGCGGCCAGTGTCCTCGCCCAACTCCTTGGTGGTCACGGTCTCGTGTAAGAGGGGCGCCCCTTCCTGCATGGCCTGGCGCACCTCGACCACCGGGCTGAGCACCTCGTAGTCGACCTGGATCAGGGCCAAGGCTTCTTCGGCAGTGTGGATGTCGATGGCGGCCACCCCGGCCACGGCCTGGCCCTTGTACACCACCTTGTGGGAAGCCAGGATATTTTCGCGCAGATACTTGAGGCTGACCACCTCCTCGCCCAGGTCCATGCGCCTGTCCGCAGTGGAGGGGAAATCTGCGGCCGTGGTCACGGCGCGCACCCCCGGCAGGGCCTCAGCCTTGGAGGTGTCGATGCTGCGGATCCGGGCGTGGGCATGGGGACTGCGCAGCACCTGGCCATAGAGCATGCCGGGCAAGCGCACATCGCCCCCGTACACCGCCCGGCCGACGACTTTGTCGGTCCCGTCGTGGCGGATGGGGCGGGTGCCGATGACCTTGTAGTGGGTGCCGTTGGTGGTCAACATGGGCTTCCTCCTCGCTGGCTCAGGCGCTGGTGCGCATGGTCTGGGCCGCGTCGAGCACGGCGCGGACGATCTTGTCGTACCCGGTGCAGCGGCACAGGTTGCCGGCCAGCCAATGGCGCACCTGGTGCTCGGTGGGATCGGGATTCTGATCGAGCAGGGCCTTGGCTGCCACCAGGAAACCGGGCGTGCAGATGCCGCACTGCAGACCGGCGTGCTCCAGGAACTTGCGCTGCAGGGGATGTAACCCGGCCGGGTTGGCCAGCCCTTCGACGGTGGTGATCTGCTTGTCCTGGGCCTCGACGGCCAACACCAGACAGGAATTGATCAGCGCCCCGTCCACAATCACACTGCAGGCCCCGCAATTGCCGTCGTTGCAGCCCTCTTTGGTGCCGGTGAAGCCGAGGGTCTCGCGCAGCACCTCCAGCAGGCTCTGGCGCGGCTCACAGAGGAATTCGACCTCTTCGCCGTTGATCTGGGTTGTTACGTGTACCTTGCTCATCTAATTATCAGCTCCGGGTAATGGTCTGGATGGATGGTCGCCGCACGTAGGCCTGGCGCAAAACTGGATGAATCCACAGATCATTGCTGGTCATTGTGGCTCCCCACTGCGACAGTTATCGCCCCTATGGGCACTTAGCCGGCTGCTTCCTGCACCGCGTTGGCCACAAATTCGCCGCGCGCCCGCTTCACCGCTCCCTGCAGGGCGCGCCGGGTGAGCACCCCCACCAGGTGGAGGCGGAACTCGACGGTGCCGCGCATGTCGGTGATGGGCCGGGCAATGGCCTTGGCCGCCTCGGCCGCTTCGGCGATGGCCTCGTCGCTCACCGGCCGGCCCGCCAAAAGCTCGCTGGCCTGCCTGGCGAAAAGCGGGGTGGGCGCCACCGCAGCCAGGGCGATGCGCGCCGACTTGAACTCCTTGCCGCGGTTGGCCAGCTCCACACATACCCCGACGCCGACTACGGCGATGTCCATCTCGTTGCGGGGGATGAAGCGCAGGTAATGAGCCCCGGCACCCTTGCCCGGGGTGGGCAGGCGCAGGGCCACCAGCAGCTCGCCGGGGCGCAGCACATTGCGGCCCGGTGCGGTGCAGAAGTCCTCTACTGCCACTTCGCGCTGGCCCTCGGGACCGGCGATCTCGGCGATGGCCCCGTAGGCGATGAGGGCGGGAATGCTGTCGCCGCTGGGGGAGGCGTTGCACAGGTTGCCGCCCAGCGTGGCCCGGCCCTGGATCTGAATGCCGCCGATGATGGAGGCCGCGTCCACCAGGCCCTGATAACGGGTCACCACCTCGGCATCGCTGTAAATCCGGCTGCAGGGTACGGCCGCGCCGATGCGCAGCCCCTTGCGGGCGGTGTAGGTGATCTTGTTGAGGTCGGGAACGTTTTTGATGTCGACGACGCGCTCGGGTTGCCGGCGTCGATTGCGCATCTGCACGATCAGATCGGTGCCGCCGGCCAGCACCCGGGCCTGCTCGCCCTTTTCGGCCAGCAGGCGCACTGCCTCGCGCAGGGTCCGGGGAGCTAGATACTCGAAGTTTTTCAAGGGTCTTCCCTCGCTGAGAGGTGGTGGGCGTGCCCGCCGCCCAGAGGGGGCAGGCTCTTTTAACTATCTATATAGGGGGTGGTAGTGCGCGAATAAGATAGAGCAGCGCGCCGAGGCGTGTCAAGCAGGATGCGAGGCCCGGTCTCAGTGCCCGGCGCGGTGGTCCCCCCGGCCAAAAAAACGCAGAACCTTCTCGCGCCAGGTGTCCAGGATTTCGTACACGGTGGGGATGACCAGCAGGGTCAGCACCGTGGAGGTGATGGTGCCCCCGATCACCGCCCGCCCCAGCGGGGCGCGGAACATCGCCCCCTCGCCGCTGCCCAGGGCCACCGGGATCATGCCGGCGATGAGGGCAAAGGTGGTCATCAGAATTGGGCGCAGGCGGATGGCGCCGGCCTGGATGAGCGCCTCGCGCAGCGAGATGCCCTGGCGCTCGCGCGCCCACTTGGCAAAGTCGATGAGCAGGATAGCGTTCTTGACGACGATGCCCATTAACAAGATTACCCCGATCAGGCTCATGATGTTGATGGTCGAGCCGGTGATCATCAGCGCCAGCATCACCCCGATCAGCGAGAGGGGCAGGGAAACCATGATTGCCAACGGGTCGAGGAAGGAGTTGAACTGCAGCACCAGGATGAGGTACATCAGGCCCACGGCAATGCCCAGGGCCGTCGCGATGCGCCCGAATACCTCCTGCTGGTCCCGCACCTCGCCGCCCTGGGTCAGGCGTACCCCGGAAGGGAAAGGCGTGGCCTGCAACTGCGCGGTGATGTCCGTCATCACCTCGGTGAGCGAGCGGCCCGAGACATTGGCCTGCACCGAGACCACCTTGTCCAGGTCCAGGTGGGTGATCTGGGCCGGCCCCACGGTTTCGCTGAGCTGGACCACCTGGCCCAGGGGCATGACGGCCGGCGGGCCGCCGTAGGCAGGGGTGATGATCAGGGGCAGCTGGGCCAGATCGGTGAGGCGCTGCCGGTATTCGGGCGAGAAGCGCACCCGCACCTTGCGGGTCTCGCCGCTGGGATCGACCCAGTTGCCCACCTCCAACCCGGCAAAGGCCGGGCGCAGGGCCTGGGCCACCTGGCCCACACTCAACCCCAGGGCTCCGGCCAGGTCGCGATTGATCTCTACCTCCAGCTCGGACTTATCCCCTTTGGTCGACAGGCTGACATCGATGGCATTGGGCACCTGGCGGACCTGGTCAGCCACCTGGGCGGCAGTGCGGTTGAGCAACGCCAGGTCGTTGCCGCGCAGCTGGAGCTGGATCTGCGTATTGTGGCCCTGCATGGAGTTGGTGAAGACCGAGGTGGTGGTACCGCTCAGACGTTTAATTTGCTCACGCATCAGGGTTGCCAAGGTTTCGGCATCGCGCTGGCGGTCCTCCATGGGCACCAGGCGCACGTAGATGCTGGCTTGGTCCACCGCGCCCGAGGCGCCGCCGATGGTAGTATAGGTGTAGCGCACCTCAGGCAGAGCCCGGGCCAGGCGGGCGGCCTCCTCGGCTTTGAGGCGGGTGTACTCGAGGCTGGAGCCGGGCGGGGTTTCGACCACCATGTTCAGCTCGGAACGGTCGTCCACCGGCATGAAACCCGAACCCACCAGGCCCAGGGAGGGCAGGGCCAGGGCCCCGACAAAGGACAGGAGGGCCAGGCCGACCATACTCCAGCGGTGGTCCAGCGCCCAAGCGATGACCACCTTGTACCACTCGGCCAGCCGCTCGAAGGCATGATTGAAGCGGTCGAGCTTGCGGGTGATCCAGTTCTTGCGGTCCTCGGGCACCGGCGGGTCAGGCCAGTAGGCCGAAAGCATCGGGTCGAGGGAAAAGGAGACGAAGAGCGAAACCAGCACCGAACAGGCCAGGGTCAGGGCAAAGGGTTTGAACCACTGCCCAGCCACCCCGTACATGAAGGCCACCGGGATGAAGACTGCCACGATCGAGGAGGTGGTGGCCACCACCGCCAGGCCGATCTCGTCGGTGCCCTCGCGGGCAGCGGTGAAGTGGTCCTTACCCATGTGGGTATGGCGGACGATGTTCTCTCGCACCACAATTGCATCATCGATGAGGATACCGATGGCCAGCGAGAGGCCCAGAAGCGACATGGTATTGAGGGTGAAGCCGAAGATCCACACCGCAATGAAGGAGGAGATCACCGAGATGGGCAGCGCCACGCCGGTGATGGTGGTTGAACGCCAGGAATTGAGAAAGAGGAACACCACCAGCACCGTGAGCAGCGCTCCTTCGAGCAGCGCCTCTTGGACGTTGCGCACCGAATTGGATACCCGAGTGCCCGAATCGCGCACGATGTCCATCTCGACTCCGGGGGGCAGGGTCTGCCGCAACTTTTCGACCTCGTCGCGGACCTGCTTGCTGACCTCGGTAGTGCTGTACCCCTTGGATTTGATAATGTCGATACCCACTGCCTCGCGCCCGTTGAAAAGGGCCAGGGTACGCGGCTCTTCGGTGCCGGCCGAGACCGTGGCCAGCTGGCCCAGGCGGATGAGTTGGCCCTCGGCGCCGCGACCCACCGCCAGCTGCGCAAACTCCTCGGGCCCTTCCAGACGGCCCTCGAGGCGGATGGCCTGCTCGGTCAGCGCGGTGTTGAGCCGGCCCACCGGAGCAGCCAGGTTCTGGGACTGGAGGGCCTGCACCACCTGGGCGACGCTGATGCCGGCGGCGGCCAGGGCCTGCGGCTTGAGTTCGACGCTCAACTCGGCCTCGACCTTGCCGGCCACCTTGACCTGGGCCACTCCGGGGATGACCCGCAGCACGCGGGTGATGCCCGGATCGGCCAGGCGGGTGAGCTGGGCCGAGTTCAACGCCGACGAGGCCAGGGTCAGGGAGACGATGGGCTGATTGGTCGGGTCGAAACGCTGCAGAATGGGTTCCTTCATCTCGGCGGGCAGCTCGGCGCGGATGGCCGAGATGGCGTCGCGGATATCCTGGGTGGCTTGCTGGATATCTTTCTCGAAGACAAACTCTACTCCCAGCTGCGCGTAGCCATCGCTGGCGGTGCTCTGGATGTGTTTGACCCCACTGATGCCCGAGATGGCCTCCTCCACCGGGTCCACCACCTCGCGCTCTACCCCCTGCGGCGAAGCACCCGGATAGACGATGCCCACCAGCACGAAGGGCGGCTGGACGTCGGGGAACTCGTCGGTGTCCAGTTGCCAGAGGGCAAAGAGGCCGAAGATCACCAGTGCCACCATGGAGACCACGGTGACATTGGGGCGTTTGATGGCGAAATCGGAGATGAACATGCGTGCTCCTAAAGAGGGACTAGAGGGCGGTCCGGGCCCTTGGCGGCTGGACAGGGGTACCGGCACTCAGATGTTGCGCCGCACCCACCAGCACCGTGTCGCCGGCGCTCAGGCCCGAGACCACCTCCACCTTGCCGGCGAACTGGTCGCGCAGTCCCAGGGCAAGGGCCACGGTCTCGGCGCGCCCGCCCCGGATACGGGTGATCGAGGGTGTGAGACCCTGCAGATTGAGGGCCGCCAGGGGCACAGCGATGCCCGTCCGATTCTGGCTCACCACCCGCCCGGTGGCGAAGAGGCCGCCCACCAGCGCGTGGGCGGGATCGTCGATGGCGGCGTAGAGGTGCAGTTGGCGCGTGACCGGATCGGCGCTGGGATTGATACGGCTGATGTGGCCGCTGAAGAGCTTGCCCGGGTACCCGCTCACGGCGAAACGCACTGGCACGCCTACCTGAAGGGCCGCCAGATTTTCGGCGGGGACCGCTGCTTCCAGCTCGATGCTGGTGAGATCTACCAGGGTGTAGAGTTCCCCGCCCGGCTGGACCACGTCGCCCCGCGAGATGCGTCGCTGGCCGACGGTTCCGGCAAAGGGGGCGCGGATCTCGGTGTAGTCTACCTGTTTTACCGCCGTGGCCAGCTGGGCCGCTGCCCGGTCGAGGGCGGCGCGCGCCGCCACCTTGCGGTGCTGGGCGTTTTCCAGGTCGCGGGCGGGAATAGCCCCGGCCTGCGCCAGGGTGGCGAAACGCTGCTCTTCTCGCTGGGCCAGGTCCAGGCCCTGCTGGGCGTCGGCCTGCGCCGATTTGGCCGAGAGCAGCGCCTCGCGGATGGCGATCGCCTCCAGCCTGGCCAACAGTTGTCCCTTGCTCACCGGCTCACCGGCCTCGGCCAGGGTTTCGCTCACCGTTCCGGCTAGCTGGGCGCGGAGGGTAGCCTGGCGGCTGGGGACCAGCGAGCCGGAAAAGGCGGGGCCATCCTCCAGTTCGATCACCGCTGCTATGGCGTAGTCCTCCCGGCCGATCTCGATGACGGCCAGGGCGGCGGCGGGAGGTGGGGCACCCTCGGGCCGGCCGCAGCCGGCGACCAGCAGGATGCCGAGCAGCAGGCATTTCTTTATCATGTCAAAAACTCCCTGCGGAATTGGCGGTCGCCGCCCCGGCCGGCGAGGCCGATGCCGGGGCGGAAGCCGGCTGCCCTCCACCCCCGGACAGGGGCAGTTCGGAGAGCAGGGACAGTCTGGTGCGGGCTACCTGCAGGTTGCAGGCGGCCCGGGCCTGGTTAGCCAGGGCCTGGTCGAGCAGCAGACGCGCGTCGCTCAACTCGAGCTGGGTGGAGAGTCCTTCCTGATAGCGCAGTTGGGCGATGCCGCAGGCGCGCCGGGCCTGTTCGACGGTGGTGGCGGTGGCCTGCAGTGAAGCGGCGGCCTGAGCCAGGTCGCGGTGTACCACCCGCGCCTCCAGGGTCGCCGCCTGGCGGGCCTGGTCCAGGCGGGTGCGGGCGACAACCAGCTGGCTGCGGGCCACTCCTTCGCTGCCGGCCAGGCGTCGGCCGGTAAAGAGCGGCAGGGACAGGGATAGCCCCACCGTCCAATCGGAGCGGAAGTCTCCCTTGCCAGGCAGGCCGCTGCGCGGGTAGGCCACTGGGCTGTAGCGCGAATTGAAGTTCAGGGCCGGCAGACGCTCGCCACGGGCGGCGCGCAGCAGTGCCTCAGTGCCGGCCACCCCTTCCTGGGCCTGGCGCACCGGGACCCGCCGCGCCGCGCTGGTGTCGGCAGCCAGGGCAAAGCGGGGCAGGGGCGTCTCGGGCCCGGTAGTCAGGCTCAGCGAATCGTCCAGGGCCAGGGCGAGTAATTCCTTGAGGCGCAGATGGGCCTGATCGCGCTCGCTGTGGCGCTGCAGCACCAGGGGCAGCTGATTGTCTCGCACCACCCGAGCTCGCAGTAGTTCGTACTCTGACTTTTGCCCCTCCTTCCAGGTGGTCTCGGTCAGGCTGAGCACCCCCTCGGCCTGGACCAGGGAGGAATCGGCGATCAGGGCCAGCTCTTCGGCCAGCAGGGCGTCGTAGTACCGCCGGGTCACCTCCAGCAGCGCCTGGGCCCGGGCCATGGCCAGTTGCAGGCTGGCGCTGCGGTACCGGGCATTGGCGGCGCGCTTCTGCGCCACCAGCCGCCCGCCGGCAAAGAGGTTCTGGGAGAGGGACAAGCCCAGGGAGTACTGGTTTTTCTGGCCGAAGGGCAGATCGTCGAAAAAGGAGGCGTTCGAGCTGGTGTCGGCCGGGGCTCCCTGTCCTCCGGAGTCAGGCTCGGAGGAGGAGTTTCCCAGACCGCTGTACTGGGACTTGAGGGTGCGCGTGTACCCGGCCGTGGCCGATATCTGGGGATAGAGCTGGCTGCGGGCCACCAGTTGTTCGGCCGCCGCCTGCTCCACCCCGGCGCTGGCCAGACGCACCTCCGCACTCTGGGCCAGGACCAGATCCAGGGCTTCTTCCAGGCTGAGGCCCCGAGCCGCCGCCCCGGCAGCGCCGACTCCACCGAACCCGATTAACAAGACCGGCCACCAGGGAAGAAGAGGGTGTTTTTTCAGCTTCCGCTCCATAGATCAGTACAAGGTTTGTTGTGGCCCGCATCCCAGCTCGGGGGCGGAGGGATACCCATCGGAGACGGATCAGTCTCCGGATTATTGTATGCTTCGGTGCTTTTTTTACCCGCCGGCCTTATTGTACGCCCGGCACCGGTGCCCCCAGTTCGGTTTCTGCCTGTTGCTCGCCCGGCACCTCGACCCGGGTGAAACGCGCCAGCAGGGCATAGACCACTGGGACTATCACCAAAGTCAGGAAGGTAGAGAAAAACAGGCCCCCGACCACTGACAGGCCCAAAGGACGCCGCGCTTCTGCGCCCGCCCCCAGGCCGATGGCGATGGGCAGCACGCCGAAAATGGTCGCGAAGGAAGTCATCAAGATGGGCCGGAGGCGGATGATCGACGCCTGAACCACGGCTTCGCCCACCTCATGTCCACGGGCCCGCAGTTGGTTGGCGAACTCCACGATCAGAATGGCGTTTTTGGAGACCAAGCCGATGAGCATGATCAAGCCGATCTGGGAATAGATGTTCAGGCTCTGGCCAAAAAGGAACAGCGTCACCAGCGCGCCGCAGATGGCCAGGGGCACGGAGAGCAGGATAGTGAAGGGATGGATGAAGCTCTCGAACTGGGCAGCCAGCACCAGGTAGATGAACCCAATCGCCAGCAGGAACATAAGATAAAGACTCGTGCTCGAAGACTTGTACTCCAGGGACTGTCCGCCGAAATCGCGTTTGATGCTGGAGGGCAGCTTTTCCCGCGCGATGCGGTCGAGGTCGTCGAGGGCCTGCCCCAGCGTCACCCCGGGAGCGAGGTTGGCGGTGATCGAGGCCGAACGCACCCGGTTGTAGTGGTTCAGCTCCTTGGGGGCCACGGTCTCTTCCACCTTCACCACGCTGGCCAACTGCACCAGTCCTCCGGTGCCGCGGATGTAGATGTCGCGGATCGCATCTGGCGTAGAGCGGGCCTGTGCCCGCATCTGCAAGATGACGTCGTACTGTTTGGTGCCGCGCTTGAAATTGGTGACCGTGCGGCCACCCAAAAAGGTTTCCAGGGCCGAGCCAATATCCGTCACCGAGACGCCCAGGCCCGCGGCGCGTTCGCGGTCGATGTCTATATCGAGCTGCGGCTTGTTCAATCTCAGATTAGAGTCCAGATTGATCAGGTACCCCAACTGCGAGGCTTCCCCCATCATGATGCCCAGGGCGTGGTCCAGTTCTTCGTAGCTCTCCCCCTGGAGGATGTATTCCACCGGGCTGGAAGAGGCACCCCCGCCCAGGCTGGGTGGGTTGACGACAAAGGCCAGCACCCCCGGAATCGAAAGCAGTTGTGGGAACAGCTCCTGGACAATCTGCTGCTGGGATTTCTGCCGCTGGTCGCGCGGCTTCAGCGCCAGGAACATGAACCCATTGGTCACTTGTCCGGGTCCGCCAAATCCCAGCCCCGTGGCCGTGAAGAGCCCACGGCGCTCGGGCAGGACCAGCAGGCGGCTTTCCACCTCTCGCATGTACTTGTCGGTATAACCCAGCGTGGCGCCTTCCGGGGCGATGATGATGCCAAAGCCGATGCCCCGGTCTTCGGTGGGCACCAGTTCGCTGGGCAGGAGTTTGAAGAGGTACACCCCCAGAACGACGGCTGCCACACCACCGGCGATCACCAGCACCCGATGGCGCAGGGCCCCCCGCAGGACGCGCTCGTAGAACCGATTCAGGAATTCGAAGAAGGAGTCGAACGAACGAGATATCCAGCCGGTGCCGGTGCCGTGCAGCGGTTTCAACATCTGCGAAGCGAGCATGGGGGTCAGGGTCAGCGCCACGAAGCCGGAAATCAGCACCGCCACCGCGACGGAAACCCCGAATTCGTTGAAGAGCCGCCCGACGGACCCAGTCAGGAAGGCCAGGGGCACGAATACCGCGACCAGGGCGAGGGTGGTGGCGACGACCGCAAAGCCGATCTCCTTGCTGCCATCCAGGGCCGCCTGCCGGCGGTCTTTCCCCATTTCCATGTGACGGTAGATGTTTTCGAGCACCACGATTGCATCGTCTACCACCAGGCCGATGGCCAGCACCAGCGCCAGCAGCGTGAGGATGTTGATGGTGAAGCCGGCGAAGTACGCCACCGAAAGGGCGCCGATAATCGAGATCGGTATGGCCAGCGAAGGAATGGCCGTGGCGCGAAAGCTCTTCAGGAAGGCCAGCACCACCAGCACTACCAGACACATGGCGATAACCAGGGTCTGCTGGACTTCGGCGATGGATTCGTCGATGAAGGCGGAGGAATCGTAGGCGACGTTTAATTTCATGCCTTCGGGGAGCAACCTGGTCAACTCCCCCAGCTCGCCGCGCACCGCTGCGGCCACCTCGACGGTGCTCGCCTTGGACTGCTTGACGATGCCCAGACCCACGGCTTGCTCGCCGTTGTAACGGACTGCAGTGCGTTCGTCCTCGGCACCCACCACCACCTCGGCCACATCCCGCAGCCGCACCACATTGTCCTCTTTTTGGAGGACGATAATCGCCCCGAACTCTTCCGGCCTGGAAAGCTCGCCCCGGGTGCGGACGGCAAACTCCCTGCCTTCCCCTTCCACCCTGCCGCCGGGGATTTCGACGTTTTCTCTCCGGATGGCCGCTTCGATGTCCGGCGCGGTCAACCCGTGCGCGGCCATGTGCAGGGGGTCGAGCCAGACCCGCATGGCGTAGCGGCGCTCGCCGCCGATGATTACCGAGCCGACGCCGGGCAGGCGCTGAATCCGCTCTTTCAGCAGACGGTCGGCCACCTCGGTCAACTCCAGTCCCGTGTGGCGTTCGCTGAAGAGCGCCAGCCAGACAATGGCCTGGGCATTGACGTCGACCTTGGAGACGATGGGGTCGTCCACCTCCCTGGGCAGTCTGCCGCAAACGCGGGAAACCCGGTCGCGCACGTCATTGGCGGCTTCGTCCACGTTGCGGTTCAGTTCGAACTCGATGGTGATGGCCGAGCCCTGCTCGCGACTCGAGGAGGTCATGGTCTTCACCCCCTCCAAGGTCGCAAACTGCTCTTCGAGCACGTCGGTGATCTCCGTCTCCACCACGCTGGGACTGGCGCCCCGGTAAAAGGTGACCACGGAGATGATCGGCGGATCGATGTCGGGATATTCGCGGACCGGCAGGCGCGTAAAGGAAATGATTCCAAACAGCAGGATGGTCAAACTCATCACGGTGGCGAACACCGGGCGCTGTATGGAAATGTGACTGAGCTTCATTTAGGCTCTCCTCGTTCAGAGGTTGGGCAAAAAGGAGTCATTTAGCCGCTGCTGCGCCCTGAGCGGCGATGGGCATGACCCTGGCGCCTTCAAAGAGCTTCTGGTGGCCCGCCCGCACTACCTGCGCTCCCGGCGCCAATCCCTGCGTGACCTCTACCACATCAGCCAGCCGCATGCCCAGCGCGATGG
The DNA here is from genome assembly GCA_945861755.1 of Gemmatimonas phototrophica. Lineage (GTDB taxonomy): Bacteria > Latescibacterota > UBA2968 > UBA8231 > UBA8231 > SICG01. Next base: position 7,144 of record CAMAVQ010000024.1, on the reverse strand, counting down.
CGACGCGGGCGACAGTAGTATCGGCTTTGACGGCAAAAACAAAGAACTGGCCACCGTTGGCAAACACTGCTTCGTTGGGGATAACAATGGCGTCGGGCCGCTCGTTGAGGACCACGGAGACGTTGGCCGACATTCCGGGAAGGAACTTGCGCTCGGGATTAGCCACTCTGGCCACGACCCGGACGTTTCGGGTGGCCGCATCGAGGACTGGTTCAACCACGATGATCTCCCCGGTCGCCTGGTGGTCGGGATAGGCGGCCGTGGAGACGGCGATCTGGGCGCCGCGGTTCAGGAGGGAAAGGAAACGCTCGGGGGCCGAAAACGTCACCCGGATTTCGTCGATGTCCACCAATTCGCCGATCGCCTGCCCGCTGCGTAGGAAGCTGCCGACGCTCACTTTGCGCGCGCCGATGATCCCGGAGAAGGGGGCGGTGATCCGCGTTTTGGCGGCGCGCGCTTTGGCCAGGGTCAGATTTGCTTCGGCGACCTTCAGCGCCGCGGCGGCATCGTCCAGGTCTTGGGGGGCACCGGCTTTCTGGGCGACAACCACCTTGACGCGGTCGTAGGTCGCCTGGCCCTGGGCGCGCAGCGCTTCGGCGCGCGCGACCTCGGCAGCCAGCTGGGAATCGTCGAGCTGGGCGATGAGCGCTCCTCGCCCTATAGCGCTGCCCTCCGCGAAAGGAAGGCGGATGACGGCGGCGTCGATCTCTGACACGACCGTGATTGCTGCCGCCGCCTCGATCGTGCCGACCGCTTCAAAGCGATCCGAAATCTTCTGCACCTGTGCCAGCGCCACTTCTACTGGCATCGGCGGCATGGAAAAACCTCCGCCAGTTGCCTCCTCCTTTGAACAACCGTAACCCGACAGGGCCAGGGAAACAGCGAGTGCGGAAAAAACCACCCTGCCCCATACCCCCCCCGCTCCCAGCGAGAATTTTCTTTCTTTGGTCATAAGGTCCCTCTCTCAATGCGTTAGCTGCTTCAGGGTGGCGGCTGCTTTGGCCGTGCGCACCAAGGCATCGGAATAGCGCCGCTGTGCCACGGCGAGGTCGGCGCCGAGATGCACCAACTCAAAAGCCGTCGAGCGACCGTTGTGGAATTCAACCACACCAATGCGCATTTGCTCCTGGGCAGCCTCCACGCCTTCTCTGGCCGCTTCGAGGCGGCTTTTCCCGTGAGCTAATTCGCGCCAGGTGGCGCGTACCTGCTCCTCTAGCAGGCGAGACTTTTCGAGGTGTACCTGCCTGGCGCTGAGGACCTGTGCCTCCAGGCGCTCCTGCTCGCCCAAAGCGCTGCGAAAACCGATGGGAATGCTGAGTTCTAAGCCCACGCTCCAGTTGGGAAACTCGCGCTTGGCGGCCTGACTCAGCGCTTCGCCGGAACCACCGCTGCGCGCCGTGCGCAGCGTGTCGCTGCCAAAGACGACCTCCTGGGCCGTCCCAGAAAGTCCTGCACCTCCCAGCGAGCCGACCAGGTCGGCGCGGGGCCGCGCCTCCCATTTGGCCGCATTCACCAGCGCCTGCGCCGCTTCCAGGTCCTGGTGCGCTGCCTGCAAGTCGAGATTGTTCTTCAGCGCGCGTTCGATCAGTCTTTCCACCGGCTCGCTGGGAAAGTCGCTGGGCGGGTCATCTATCGGAATGAAGCGGGGCATTCCGGCTTCGGGCCGCACGCCGATCAGGGAAGCAAGTTGATCAGACTGGCGGTCGAGTTGTTCCTCGCGGTCGATGAGGAGCAACTGCTGTTCAGCCAAAAAAGTCCTCGCATTGGCGGCCTGATTGGGGCCGATGATACCTGCCTGGGTCCGCAGTTGGGTTTCCTCCAGGAAGGCCGTGGCGCGGTCGCGCAAAAACCGTTGCACCGCATAATCGCGTTCGGCGGCGTAAAGATCCCAGTACCGGTGTTCGACCTCGGCGTTCAGGGCCAGCACCTGCTGATCGTAGCGGGCTTTCTCGGCTGCCAGTGCCCGCTCCGCGTGGGAAAGCCCCTTGCGGGCGGATTTGGCAAATCCCCTCAACAGCGGCTGGCGGATGCTGAAACTGCCAGAGGTATTGTACTCTGGGTCCAGGAAAGCGAACTGGGAGTTGGTGTTCAGCCGGACGGTGTTGAGCGCCAGTTCCAGTTTGGTGCCGACCGGCAGATCCATGCGCAACCCGGTCCGGGAGGCCGTCTGCTGGGTGGCCAGCACCGACGCGCCGGCGAAAAACGAAGCTGTGGGCTGTTCTCGGTCCTGATAGTCCAGACTGAAGAAGAACTCGGGATCAAAGGCCCCTCTTTCCCGCCGCACTGCGCCGGCGGCGGCCAGATAGGTGGCCTCTGCCCTGCGGATTGAAGTGGCGTTTTTCAGGGCGTGTTGCACCGCTACCTCAAGAGGAAGAGAAGTGCCCCTGAGTTCCCCGAGTACCGCCAAGAGGGCGCTGTCGGGGTTTGCAGGCATCGGTTCGGCTGCGGCATTGGCCGCGCAAAAAAACGCTAGGGACAGCGATGGTGTGACCCACGATAGGGTTTTTCGCACGTATCTACTCCTTGTTTGACGATGCTTCAAAATACTAAACAAATGTGCAGTAATCAAGAAAAGGACAAATCTTTCTCGCTGAGATTTGTTCTGGCAAAATAGGAACTGAGAAAGGTGAACTCGGCGAGAGAACCTAGTTCCGGAGTCTCGGACGCTAGCTCTGAGCGAGTTTGATCGCACTGCCGGGATACTTGGTTGTGCCCTTGGACCCTACCTGGAGCAACTCACTCGCTCTCCGCGACAAACTCCCCGTAGAGTTCCTCGACCGCCCTATAGTCCGGCGCCTGGTCGAGCACGGCGAAACCGTAGCGGAGCACCAGTTGCTCCCCCCGCTGCACTTCCAGGTCGCCTTCCATCAGCAGGCCGGCGCCAAGCAGGTTCCGCCGAGTGAACCAGGGCGTGGGGTAACGGGGGTTATCTGGGTGGTCCATCATCACCACCGCGCCCCCGGCGGCCCCGGCGGCGCTCACCCAGCGGGCTTTCTGCCCCATGATGTTTTCGTGACCCTCACTGCCCTCGCTGCTCTGGTGGCGCGCATCCGCCAGCAGCGGTCCCATACGCAATTCTAGGCCGCTGTAGCGAGCGGCCCGCGAAGCCCCCATCACTAGCCGCTCCACCGTCGGCCGGATCTGGGTCTCGATGGTCCACAGGTACCCGGGTTCCTCCAACTTGCGGAAGGTGTAGGTGCGCAATTCCTCGGCCATGACCGCGTCCTGATGATCCAGCCACTCCAGCTTTTCCTGGATGAAGACTTCCCCGGCCTCCACCTGCTCCTCGACAAAGTCCACGTGGCGCTGCACCCCGTGGCTGCCCTCGACCAATTCGTATTTGCCCTTGTCGGGCAGGTACCAGGGACCGCCCCACAGATTGGTCTCATTGACGTGGACCCAGCCAAAGTACAGCCCGGTATGCCAGGGATGGTCAGCGGGCCGGTATTCGGTAATGAGCCTGCCCGAGGGGGTGTAGATGGGGGCAAAGCAGGGTTTGGGCGATTCGCTGCGCGGCAGCTCCTCCCGGGTCCGGTACAGGGTTACCAACCGGTCCCCGTCGTGAATCTCAAAACCCAGGCAGTTCTCGTGTACTCCTAGATTAATCATGGCTCACCGGTTCTTCGCGAACCACTCGATGGTGCGCTTCAGGCCCTCTTCGGCGCTCACTTGCGGTTCCCAGCCCAGTTCGCGGCGGGCCCGGCTGATGTCGGGCAGGCGCTGTTTGGGATCGTCGGCAGGCAGGGGTCTGAAGGCGATCCGGCTCTGGCTGCCGGTGAGGGCGATGATCTTCTCGGCCAATTGTTTTACGGTCAGTTCCACCGGGTTGCCAATATTGACCGGGATATTGAGCCCGGACTGCATCAGCCGGTAGATTCCATCGACCAGATCGGCCACGTAGCCGATGCTGCGGGTCTGGCTGCCGTCTCCGTACACGGTTAATTCCTCGCCGGCCAGGGCCTGGCTGATGAAGTTGGGGATGGCCCGCCCGTCGTCGAGTCGCATCCGCTCGCCGTAGGTGTTGAAGATGCGCACGATGCGGGTGTCGATGCCGTGCAGACGATGGTAGGCCATGGTCATGGACTCGGCGAAGCGTTTGGCCTCGTCGTACACCCCGCGGATGCCGATGGGGTTGACGTTGCCCCAGTAGTCCTCGTGCTGGGGGTGGATCTGGGGATCCCCGTACACCTCGGAGGTGGAGGCCAGCAGATACTTGGCCCCCTTGACCCGGGCCAGGCCCAGGACCTTGTGGGTGCCCAGGGCGCCCACCTTGAGGATACGAATGCCCAGCCGCTCAAAATCGGGCGGGCTGGCCGGGCTGGCAAAATGGAGGATGAAATCCAGCGGCCCATCCACGTGGATGTAGTTGGTCACATCATAATGGACAAAACTGAATTTGGGGTGACCAAAATGCCGGGCCACATTGTCGGCCCGCCCGGTCAGTAGGTTGTCCATGCAGATCACTTCGCAGTTTTTTTCCAGGAAGAAATCGCACAGATGCGACCCGATGAAGCCGGCCCCGCCAGTGATCAGTAAACGCATAGTTCTCTCCTCTATCTCCGTCCTATCCCCTGTCGCAGCACTTCCACCAGCCGCTCAGCAGCATGCCCATCCCACAACTCGGGGATGGGATAAGTTTTTTGTCCCCCCTGATCGAGGACCCGCAGCGTGGCCTCGACAATGCGGCTCGGATCGCAGCCCACCAGGGTATTGCTGCCCTGCTCAATAGTCACGGGCCGCTCGGTGCTTTCGCGCAGCGTCAGGCAGGGCACCTGCAAGGCCGTGGTCTCCTCTTGGATGCCGCCCGAATCCGTGAGCACCAGGCGCGCCGATTCCTGTAGGCACAACATATCGAGGTATCCGACCGGCTCAGCCAGGCGCAGTCCGGGGGTGTGCTCCATGCGGGACCCCAACCCAAAACGCTCGGCGTTCTTGCGGGTGCGCGGGTGGACCAGGAAGATCAGCGGCAGGCGCTGGCCGATGCGGGCCAAGGACTCGAGAATGCCAGCGAGGGTCCGCTCGTCGTCCACATTGGACTGGCGGTGCAGGGTGACTAGGCCGTACCCTCTGCGCTCCAAGCCCAGATCTTTGAGGACCGTCGAGGCCGCAGCCCGCTCCCGCAGGCGCACCAAGGTGTCGATCATCACGTTGCCCACCCGGAAGATGCAGGACGTCGACACGTTTTCGGCCCTCAGATTGGCGTCCGCATCCGCCGAATAGGTAAAGTGCAAATCGGAGAGCGCGTCTATGGCCAGGCGGTTGAGTTCCTCGGGCAGGCGCCGGTCAAAGCTGCGCAGGCCAGCCTCCACGTGGGCTACGGGCAAATCGCGCTGGGCCGCAGCCAGGGTACAGGCCAGGGTCGAGGTCACGTCCCCCACCACCAGCACCAGGTCGGGCTGCTCCCGGACCAGCACCGGCGCGAATTTGAGCAGGATGTCCGCAGTTTGGGCCGTCGCCCCCTCGCCCTGGGCCCCCAGGTAGCAGTCGGGGGCGGGCATTTCCAATTCCTCGAAGAAGATGTCGGACATCCGGTAGTCGTAGTGCTGGCCGGTGTGTACCAGCAGCGGGGCGAAATCCCCGGGAAAGCGGCGCAACTCGGCCAGAATAGGGGCCACCTTCATGAAGTTGGGCCGCGTGCCGGCGACGACGACGATCTTCAAAGCCATAGGAGGTCAATATAGAAGGGGGAGAGAGCCGGGGCAACCGTCTGGCGGACCTATTTCCTATATTGTCTCGGTCTTCTCGCCGCCCCAAAAATTCTGCATGAAGACCGCGATCAAAAGGGCAAGCGCCAGCGACTAGCAGCGGCTGCCGCCCCATCTGATGACCCAATGGCTGCGGGTGCCGGCCAGGCTCGGGCAGGAGATTTCATCGAGGCCGTTCACTATGATCTTTCTATTGCTCCTTCTCCTCTGGTGCGCCAGCCCGGTCCCGGCCGAGTTCCGCTGCGCCGGCAGCCCAGGTGCTCCCTTCACCACTGCCCTTCCCGCAGGTGCCCCCAAGCTGACCCGTGCCTCCCAATCCAGTACCACCGGCACCCGCCGCGCCCTGGTGCTCTTCGCCCGCTTCAAAGGGGAGGACACCGCGCTCCCCTCTTGGGCGGACGATATCTTCAGCCCCGACCTGCCCGGCAGCTTCTCCCACTTCTACGACACCATGTCCTTTGGCAAGCTGCAGGTGCGCGGCGAGGTGGCCCCGCGAGTGTACGAATCGGCCCACCCCACTTCGGCCTATGTGCCCGACAATGCCGCTGCACCTGGCAGGTTTGGGCAGTTCAGTCAGGAGATTCTGCGCCAGGCCGACCGGGATATCGACTTTGCCCAGTTCGACAACGATGGTCCGGATGGGATTTATAGCTCTGGGGACGACGATGGAGTGGTGGATGCGGTCTTCATCGTGCTGGACCACATACCGCCGGGCTTTCTGCGCTCAGAAGCCACTGGCATCAGCGACCTGGGGTTTGTCGAGCCCTTCGCCACCGCCGACGCCGGCACCGGCGGGCGGGTCGTCCGGGTTCTGCCCGGGCAAGGCACCCTTCAGCAGGGGCGTTTTTTCGCCGAGGCGGTGGGTGCCATGTGCCACGAATACGGGCATGTGCTGGGATTGCCCGATCTGTACAACACCAACTTCTTCGCCCAGGCAGAGGCGGGGCCAGAGGAAGACCGTGCCGGCGTCGGGGCCTGGTGCCTGATGGGTTGGGGCGCATCGGGCTGGAATGGAAACGACGGCCCCAACAGCTTCTGCGCCTGGAGCCGGCTGCAGCTGGGCTGGGCCAGCCCAACACAGATCGCCAATACCCGCGAGGTGATGCAGCTTTCGGAGGTGGGAATGAGGGGAGAGGTGTACCGGATTCCAGTGGGCGACCACGAAGCCTTATTATTGGAGTACCGGGCATGGACAGGCTGCTACTACGATCGAAAGATGCCCGGTGAGGGCGTGTTGATCTGGCATCACTCGTTGGACCGGCTAGAGCTGGTTTGCGCCGATGGCAGGTGGCAGGATGCGGGGTACCCGCTGGGCCGGGTGGCTGACGGCAGAGGCGGTGGCGACAACCTCGATTTCTGGGCCCACGACCAGGGCTACCGCCAGGCCCACGCCGGCAACCTGGGGGATGGGACCGATCCTTTCGACGGGGTGCGCTTCC
>CAMAVQ010000023.1 GCA_945861755.1 Gemmatimonas phototrophica | reverse complement strand
TCTTACCCATGGTCGATCCAGTAATTATCTCCTGTGTAGGGACCACCGCCCTGATTTTTCAGGAGCGGAGTCCCGAAGAGTACTACCCCTACCTGCGCATCCTCGGGGTCTACAGCGTGGTGTTCTCCACCCTGTCCCTGCTGCTATTCGACTACGTCGTCGAGGAATGAGGTTTCCTATGTCCGACCGCCTTTCCGGGCTTTTCTCTGCCCTGGTTTTTGCCAGCATGATATTGGCCCTGTACATGGTGTTCGTCTACGTGCCCACAGAAACCCAGATGGGCGTGGTCCAGCGCATCTTCTACTTTCATGTGCCCTCGGCTATCACCTCCTTCCTGGCTTTTTTCATCGTTTTTATAGCCAGCATCCAGTACCTGCGCACCCAAGAGGACCGCTGGGATCAGTTGGCCCTGAGCGCCGCCGAGCTGGGGGTAGCCTTCTCGTTGATCGTCCTGATCACCGGTCCCATCTGGGCAAAACCTATCTGGGGGGCCTGGTGGCGCTGGGAACCCAGACTCACCTCCATGCTGATCATGTTCACCATGTACACCGCATATCTAATGGTGCGCGCGTACGGAACAAGCCCTTTGCAGACCCGGCGTTTCGCCGCAGTCCTGGGTATTATCGGTTTCGTCAATGTGCCGCTGGTCCACTATTCCATCAAGTTGTGGTCCCCCGAACAACAACTCCATCCTCAGCAAGTCTCGCTTGATCCACGCATGGTCTACACCAAGTACGCTTCTTATCTGGCCATCTTCCTTTTCTTTTTTTATTTGTTGAGGTGGCGCTATCAAATTGAAAAAGGAGCGCAGTTGCTGGCCCAACTGCGCCGGCAGGCCGAAGCGCTCCTCCCTGATGAACGGAGATGAATATGGACAACCTCTCTAGCCTGTTCGCCGGCTACACTGCCATTTGGGTCATCTTCTTCGGCTTTGTCTGGCGCCTGCAGATCCGGCAGAAGCAGCTGCAACAGGAGATCGCCCTGCTGCAACAAAAGCTGGCCGCCGTCCAGCAAGAGCGCCCTGCCTAATTCCCCCTGGCCCGCAAGGAGGGGAGACAACGCTGGTTGACACTGACTTCCAGGCCATGTTATATTTCTTCAAGATTTACACGTCAGTCAGCCCCAACCCCGATAGCGGCTATGGTCGAAATGGTGGTGGGCGGGGTATACCTCAACGCCCAATCCTACCCCCGCCTCGTGCTCAAACAAAAAGAGGGAGACATTTGTCTTCAGATCGTCATCGGTCCTTTTGAGGCGATCGCGATCTCCATGGCGCACAACAACCAGAAGCCGCTGCGCCCCATCAGCTATGACTTGGCCTGCACCCTCTTGAGAGAAATCGAAGCCCGGGTGCTCAAGGTCGAGATCACCGACCTGCACGAAGGCACCTTCTACGCCGAAGTCCACCTAGAAAACAGCGATGGCAGCGTCGTCTCGTTGGATTCGCGCCCCAGCGACGCCGTCGCCCTGGCCTTGCGGACCGGCGCACCCATCTACGCTGCGCCGGCGGTCCTGGCAGAAGCCGGCCGGCCCTGGTCTGCCGAAGAACTGCCTAAAGCTCTTCACTTGCCGGCCCCCGACCCGGCCGAAGAGCTGCCTCAACTCCCTCTCCCGGTCCTCCCGTCGGCAGAGTCTCTCAGCCACCTGGAACTGCTCAAGAAACGCCTCAACCAGGCCATTGCCGAAGAGGCCTACGAAGAGGCTGCCCGCCTGCGCGACCAGATCGCCGGCCTCGAGCAACAGGCTGCCACCTGATTTCTCCTCTCCTTGAAATGCTGCAGCGTTATTTGAGGTAGATCATTATGGAAGACCGGTCCTTGGTGGAAATGTCCATAATAAAGGTGAGTCCGTACCTCAAAGTGGAGAGGCCCTTATTATGGCTGTGCGAAAAAACGCCTTCTCGTCCCCGCCTGCTGCCCATCGCCATCGGCCAGTTTGAGGCTGCCGCCATCCAGATGCAACTCGACCAGGACGAACCGCTGCGACCCATCTCCTACGACTTGCTGACCTCCATCCTCAATCGTTTGTCCGTACCGGTGCGACGGGTTGTCATCCACACCGCCCGCAAACAGATCTACTATGCCAGGATCACCATCGAAAAGGAGGGCCAGCTGCGCGAATTAGATTCGCGCCCCAGCGACGCCATCGCCCTGGCCCTGCGCACCGGCGCGCCAGTCTACATCACCAGAGAGTTGCTCGAATTGGTGGGTTATGAAACTGAGGAAGGGGAAACACAGGTCGAACAGACCATCGAACGCTTCAGTGAGCTCGAGCCTCAGCTGATCGCGGCCAAGAAAAAAACGGTTGCCTCGGTAAGGGCAACCGCCAGGGAAAGAACCGGAACTGAGCTGCTGTCGACGCTGACGGCTGAACCGGCCCCGCCTTCGTCCCCCGCAGATCTACTCACCCAGCTCCAGACCAAGCTAGAGCAGGCGGTCGTCTGCGAAGAATACGAGGAAGCCGCCAAATTGCGCGACGAGATCGAACTACTGGTCAATCGAACCAAGACCTGAGCAGCAGCACCGCAACCAGCACCATCGCACCCAGCGCACCGATTGATCCTCACCCCTCCTACCCCTTGCCCCAATATGCGCTTCAGGCCTTTGGATTTGCCTGTTATGCTACTGTGGCTCCTGCTGAGCGCCCTGGCGGGCATTGCCGGTTGCCATGGCGAGAATCCCGCCTTCTCTACACCGGCAGCCACCTTCAAAACCTACAAACAAGCCATCGGCACCGGCGATCTGGATCTGTTATGGTCGTGTTTAAGCGCTAGCTATAGGACCAGTATATATCACGACGATCGCGCTGCCCTGGCCAAGGAGTGGAAGGAGAACCCCGCACAGTTACAGAGCACCTTGCGCCGGGAAATCGCCCAAGAAAAGTCGATCAACGGGCGCATCGGCTACCTTCTCTTCGACCCCACCACCCTAAATTCCCCCCAGGCTTCACCTTTCTTTTATTTTATCCGCGAACCAGAAGGGTGGAAGCTCACCACTCACTTGGATAGCCTCTTCCACCACGAGCTGGAGGAGGCCATTGCCAGGGGAGACTTCAAGCTGCCCACCGATTGAGGGACCCTCTTCCCTCCAACTGGATCACCCTAAAATGCCGTCAGATGAACCTGCGCCTGCGCGTGTAATCCCGAATAGGCGCGCTCGGAAAACTGCTCTCTCAGCGGGGGGGTGCGGCTGGGGGCCGACCACCTGGAATATTCCTGGTATGCGGGGGAGTCCCAGGAGGCGTACTCATGCGCGTCAACTTCGGTCTGCGGATCGGGCCAGAACAAAATGAGCAGGGCCAAACCCAAGGACAGACCAAAAGCCAAGACCCGCCACCGTCGCTCCTGTCTTCTGAACTGGCGTTCCTGTAGCTGAGGCCAAAGCCCCAGCTTGAAACTCGCCGAAGGACTCCTTTGGGCCAGTTGGCCCAACTGATGACAGACCTGCCGCACACCGCGCACCGTCGCCTGGCAGGCCGGGCACTGCAGGGTATGCAGCTCCATTCTCTCGGCCTGCTCCAGGCTGGTTTCACCGTCTAAGTAGTCGGACAGGTACTCTGCAAACTCTTCACACCTCAAGGCAATAATAACCTCCTCCGTATGGTGGTATAAAGACCGCGACAACCAGAGGGTAGACTATTACCACCCTCGGGAAGTTCCCACCTTAAGAACTTGAAAAACCAACCGATATAAACACCATGAGCTATCGTCTGTTTTCTGCCCTCTCCACGACCCTGCACCGCTGGTGTGCCAGGTTTTGGCCGGTTCTGCTATGCCTGTGCATGGCCTTTGCCGCCGGCTGCAGTGTGCGTACCTATCCCCCGATCAAATACCTGCCCCTGGTGGGAAAGGAACGAGAAGTTCCCACCACGAGGGTGCTGGTCAAAGCTTTAGGGGATAGGGACCTGAGCCTGCGCGCCAAGGCCGTCCAGGTCCTGGGTGTCCTCAGCCAGAGCAAAAGCAAGAAGCTGAAGCGGGAGGTGGCCAAGGCTCTAGGTGTGGCTCTCAAGGACCACGACCCAGGTATTCGTCTGCAAGCCGTGGAATTACTGGGGAAAATGGAAGACAAGTACGCCAACCGATATCTATTGAATGCGCTGAAAGATTCCAACCCCTTCATCCGCGACCAAGTACTCAAGATGCTATCGGCCCGGGAGGTCCCCAAGATACAGGCCGAGCAGGAGGCCCTGGCGCGAGATCAGGCACAGGAGCAAGCCAAGGCACAAGCCAAGGCACAAGCGCAGGAACAAGCCCAGGCGCAAGCCCAGTCTCAGGAGCAGGGACAGACTCCATAGAACGCCCACGCACTTTCATTCCGCAATCTCCAGCCCCATCGCATCGAGCATGCTGATCATGCCTTTCCATTGCTTGTCGGTCATGGACTCGACCAGCGCCACCATTGCCAGGATATTTCTTTTGCTCCTAAGGCGATAACAGCGGGCCAGCAGTTCACGCCAACTCTCCTCCGCCAGCAACTTGCGGATATCGGTGTTGGTCAGCGCCTCCAAAATCTTTGGATCTATCGAATCCTCGGCATCGAGCAGACGCTGGACCAACGGGTCATTCAGGACCAGCCTCATCTTTCTGAATAGACCGATCGCCTCATCCGAACCAGTCAGTTCGACCCGTGCCTCGTAGGCCGCCAGCAACACCTGGGTCAGATCCAATTCCAGGACTTCGGCAAACTTCTTGCAGATCTCATCGGAGGGGATTTTATCCCCCTTCTCAATTTGCCCTATATAAGTGTTCCATATGCCCTTAGGACGCCCAGGAGTCAGTATCTGCTCCCCCAACTGACGCTGGCTGAGTCGCTGTTTCTTCCTGGCGTCCCGGATCAGATCGGCAAAGCGCATTTCATTGCCAGATCTGTCATTTTGTTTAATTACTGCCATGGGCTTCTAATCTAGGCTAAAAGTATCAGCCCGCAAGCAGAAACTATGCACACACACAAGAGGGTGTATATGGAGAGCCGGCGGTTCGGCCGCCATGAAAATTGCCTTGACAGCACTCAGTAGTGTGGGTAAATTAAATCCGTGTGGCGACCTGTTGTGTGTGGCCGATCATTCATACTGCGGAACTCGATCCCCCCTTTTCGAGTTTCTGGGGTCTTCAGCAATTACCTCCCCACACCGCCTCGTTTGAAGATCTTAGCTGCAGGCTTATGAACGCACGCCACGATCGCCACACACCTTGATTTTATCGAACGCGCAGTCCATCTTTGGGCTGCGCGTTTTTGGTTCTTCCCCGCTTGCCAATATTCTCATGCATATCTGTATGGCGGTATTCGGGGACCTGCGCTTCGACTATCGCGTCTTTCGCGAAGCCCAGTGTCTGCGCCAGGCTGGTCATCACATCTCCATTGTCTCCTCCTCTTTCAGTTCGGCGCCTCTCCAGGAATGGGGGGCCTTTGATCTCCACCTGATTCCCATAGACCGCTCGCGTTCCCTGCGGATCAGCTACCCTGCTTTCTGGAAACAGGCGCGCCAGCTACTCCTTGCCGCGCGGGCCGATGTGTATCATGCCCATGATCTGGATGCGCTCTGGCCGGCGGCCTTTGCCGCCCGGCGGCGCGATGTGCCCCTGGTCTACGATTCGCACGAATTCTGGACCGAACAATCGTCTTTGGTAGATCGTCCGCTCATCCGCAATTTCTGGGCGCTGCTCGAACGCCGGCTCATCGGGCGAACCCATCGCATCATCACAGTGAGCACCTCCATCGCCCGCGCCCTTCAGGAACGCTACGCGCTGGAGCAGGTCGCGGTGGTGCGCAACCCCCCCCTCTACCGCCCTCCCGTGCAGAGCGACCGCATCCGCACTGAACTCCAACTGGCTGCCGGGCGACCCGTGGTGGTGTACCAGGGAGGCTTTCTCACCGACAATGGGCTGGCCGAGCAGATCGACGCCGTTGCCGGGCTGCAAGAAGACTTTGCGTTCGTTTTGATTGGAGACGGGCCGATGGAGGGCGCGCTCAAAAAGCAGGTACACCACCGCAACCTCAAACACCAGGTCTACTTCATCTCCCGGGTCCCCTTTGGCGAGTTGCACTCCTACACCTGCTCGGCGGATCTGGGCTTGTGTCTGATCAAGGGCACGGGAAAGAGCTTTTACTACTCCCTGCCCAACAAGCTCTTCGAGTACTTGATGGCGGGGCTGCCGGTACTGGCGAGCGATTTTCCCGACATGCGCGCGGTGGTCGAAGAATCGGGTGCCGGCACGGTAGCCAACCCGCAGGATTCCGGGGAGATCCGCGAAAAAATCCGCTCCCTTCTGTTTGACCCGAACCAGCGCCAATTGTACCGCCAGGCAGCACTAACCGCTGCCCAACACTACAACTGGGAGCAGGAAGCCCCTAAGTTGCTAGACCTTTACGCCGGACTCTGAACCCCTTGCTCTGTCGCTCAATGGAAACCCCCCTCTTCCTCAGCGTCGTTATTCCCACCTACAATGAGCCCGAACGCCTCCTGGCTGCCGTGCAGAGTCTGGCCTTGCAGGATTACCGCCCCCAGGCCCTGGAGATCATCGTTGTCGACGATGCCTCCCCAGTCTTCGACCCTGACCCCATCGAGAAAGCTGCGGCACCCTTCACCCTGAGAATCATCCGCCACCCCACCAACCAGGGAAGGGCGAGGGCCCGCAACACCGGCATCCGAGCGGCCAGCGGGGAAGTCGTGCTCTTTCTGGACAGCGACATGACCGTTGAGCCCGGTTTCCTGCAGACTCACGCTGAGGCGCACTGCCAGCCGGGCACGGTAGCCATCGGCCACATCCGCTTCGGCGCCCAAATCCCCGACAACTGCCTCACGCGCTACCTGGATAGCCGCGGAGTACACCGGCTTCGGGAAGGAGAGGCAATCCCCTTCAAATGTTTTGTCACCGGCAATTCGTCGGTGCGCAGGGACCTGTTGTTGCGCGTGGGCTTATTCGACGAAGACTTCACTGCTTATGGGGGAGAAGACCTTGAATTGGGCTATCGGCTGCACCTGGACGGGGCCGTCTTTCGCTTTGCCTTTCAGGCTCGCTGCCGACATCACCATCTGCGGCCCTTGCCCCAACTCTGCCAGCTCATGTATACCTACGGACGTCACTCTATACCTATCCTGCTGGACAAATACCCTGCGCTGGCACCCTTGCTCAGGCTCGACTTTTTATTTGAACCCCTTTACTCTCTCAGGCGTCTACTCTTGAGTCTGGCCCTTCGCCCCCTGTGTTACCATCCGGTGAGGTGGGCCGTTCAGCGCTCTTTGGGGTGGTATGTTCCCGACCTGTGCTTCGATTATCTGTGGTGGTACCACCGCACCCGAGGCTACCTAGAAGCAAGAACCAGCAGTTCGGCCGCGCCAAGTTGACGCGAACCTTCACTCGCATCTATCTTCACCTCTGGGCAGATCGACGGCACCTCAACGGAAAGGAGATTGCGAGTTGGCCAAACACTCACTATTGATACCGGGAGTTGCACTAGCACTGCTCTTCTCGGCTGTGGCAGTGGTCCCGAGCAGCGCCGACAAGGGAAAGACGATCTTCGGGGCAAACCAGCAAGAGACGCTCAAGGCGATGAAGGGTCTCGCCCAAAGCCTGGGGGTCAAATGCGAGGACTGTCACCTCAAAAAAGGCGGCAAGCTCAACTACGAAGCCGATACAGAGCACAAGAAGATGGCTCGCCAGATGAAACATGTCCTGGTGGACAGCCTCGTCCTGAAGGGCATTGGCGAGATCACCTTTCGGGAAGGGAATCACCAGAACAAGATCACCGCCAAATACACGGCACTGGGCGATGCACCGGGCATCTACCTGACCATGACCAAAAACGATCAGCCCTATCAGAAGACCCTGCCGCTGCCGGCGGTGGGCCAACCGCTCACCTGCATGAGCTGTCACAACGGCCAACTGCACTTCCTGGCTTCAGAGGCTGAGCACCACCACTGATCGATCCTAAGCCCTAAAAAAGTGAAGCCTTCTCCACAAGTGGAGAGGGCTTCTTAGTTCTCTATGGCCTATCCGTCGCTGAGAAGTATTCTCTATCTAGCCTTGGGCATTGCTGTCCTGGCGCAGCTGCTCTTATTCCCCACTTTTTCGCAGTTGTATTCGCCTCAACTGGGCCTGATCGCGACGGAACTGTCGGTGCTCTGGTTGGTGATCCTATTCGTCCGGCGGCAACAGCTAGCAGGCGAGGAACTGTTGCTGCTCAACGCGACTTCGCTGCGCACCCTGGTACTCACCTTGCCGCTGGCCATCAGTGTCAGTCTGCTCATCAACCAGTTTGACCTGCTCTTCACCCAATTCCTCAGCACCCTTGGCTATCCCCTTCCCCTGCATATTCAGCGCAATCTCATCGAGGTGCAACTGGCGGGAGACCTGCCGGCGCTGCTCTGGGGGGTGGCCGCGGTGGTGGTCGCACCGGGGATATCGGAAGAAGTCCTCTTCCGCGGCCTGGTATTCACCGGGTTGTACATCTACCATGGACCGCGGCTGGCAATAGGGGGAGCGGCACTATTTTTTGCCCTGGTCCACTTCAACCCCTGGCAACTGCCCGCCTTGTTTCTTTTAGGGTTACTTCTGGGGCTGTTGGTCTACTGGTCCCACAGTATTTACCCGGCTATCCTGGCCCACATGGTCAATAATGCCCTCTCTTTTGCCGGCCTCAATCTGAAGGTATACTGGGGTACAGAACTGCTCAGCACAGATGTCCTCTATTCACTGCCGGTGATCCTGGCCCTGGCGCTGATCTGCTGGGCTATCGCGCTACAGATGCGCCGGCACCCCCCCATCATGCCCCTACCTCCCAGACCTCGCCCCCCTATTAATTTGTTCACCTGAGCGCCTCTTCCACTCGCTCGCCGATTTCTGCCGGACTTTCACAAACTCGGATTCCGGCCTTTTTGAGCACCTGCATCTTCTCTTCAGCCGTGCCCTTGCCGCCGGCGATAATTGCCCCGGCATGCCCCATGCGCCGCCCGGGTGGCGCCGTGCGGCCGGCGATGAAGCCGATCACCGGCTTGTCGTAGTGGCGCCGGATATAGGCCGCAGCTTCTTCCTCAGCGCTGCCGCCAATCTCACCAATAAGCACCACGGCATCGGTGTCCGGGTCCTTCTTGAAGAGCTTGATCGCATCGAGGAATTGGGTCCCGACGATGGGATCTCCGCCAATGCCGATGCAGGTAGACTGCCCAATGCCGCGCTCGCTCAACTGACCAACCGCTTCATAGGTCAGGGTGCCGCTGCGCGAGATCACCCCGACGCGGCCGGGGCGGTGGATGAAGCCGGGCATAATCCCTATTTTGGATTTTCCCGGCGAAATGATCCCTGGGCAATTGGGACCGATCAGTCTGGTGGAGCGCGGCTGGAGGTAATGGCGGACTTTCACCATGTCTGTCACCGGGATCCCCTCGGAAATGCACACCACCAGTTCCAGGCCAGCATCGGCAGCCTCGATGATCGAATCGGCGGCAAAGGCGGGTGGCACAAAGATGATGGACACCGTGGCCCCGGTCGCGGCCACTGCGTCACGCACCGTATCGAACACCGGAACCCCGTCCACCTCCTGCCCGCCCTTGAGGGGCGTGACTCCACCGACAATGCGGGTTCCATACTCCTTCATCTGGCGGGCATGAAAAGAGCCCTCCTTGCCTGTCAGGCCCTGGACCAACACCTTGGTTGTTTCGTCTATCAAGACACTCATACTTGCCCCCTCACGCTGATTGCCGGCTGGCTGCCACGACCTTTTCAGCAGCATCTTTCAAACCCTTGCCCACGGCGAAGTTCAATCCAGATTGTTCCAACATCTGTGCGGCCTGTTCCGCATTGGTACCGGCCAGGCGTACCACTACCGGCACCTTAATTTCCAGGTTCTTGCGCGCCTGGATCACCCCCTCCGCGACCCGGTCACACCGCACGATGCCGCCAAAGATGTTGATCAGTATGGCCTTGACGCTGGGATCGGACAGGAGGATGCGGAAGGCATTTTCCACGGTTTCGGCACTTGCCCCACCACCGACATCGAGGAAGTTGGCTGGCTCACCACCTGCCAGTTTGATGATGTCCATGGTCGCCATGGCCAAGCCGGCACCGTTTACCATGCAGCCGATGTTGCCGTTGAGTTTGATATAATTCAGCCGGTACTTCGAAGCCTCGATCTCCAGCTCCTCTTCCTCGTCCAGATCGCGGAGAGCCGCCAGATCTGGATGGCGGAACAGCGCGTTATCGTCAATAGTGATTTTTGCATCCAGCGCCATGATCTCTCCCTGGCGCGTGAGGACCAGAGGGTTGATCTCGGCCAGCGAGCAGTCGGTCGCCACGTAGGCCTTATAGAGATTGAGCATCAGCGCGGCAGCCTGGCGCACGGCTTTGTCCTCCAGCCCCAATGCAAATGCCAGCCGCATAGCCTGAAAAGACTGAAGCCCGACACCAGGGTCCACCGTCTCCCTGAGGATCTTTTCTGGGTTGCGGGCAGCCACTTCCTCGATCTCCACGCCGCCCTCCTGGCTGGCCATGACCACCAGTTTCCCTTGAGCCCGGTCCAGCGTGATACCCAGGTACAGTTCCCGTGCGACTTCGCTGGCAGCCTCTACCCATACCTGTTTTACCTTCTGGCCCTCGGGTCCAGTCTGGTGGGTGATCAGGTTCATGCCAATGATCTGGCGGGCTAGCTGCCCTGCTTCCTGCGCATTGGCCGCCAGCTTGATACCCCCACCTTTGCCTCTGCCCCCGGCATGAATCTGGGCCTTAATGACCACCGGCCCTCCCAGTTCCCCCGCAACTTTCTCCGCTTCCTCCGGTGTCCTGGCAACCCCACCGCTAGGCACTGCCACCTGGTAGGCCCTCAGCAACTCCTTGGCTTGGTACTCATGAATCTTCATACACCCTTCCTGTCGACAAAATACAGAAGGCCACCTATACGAGCGTGGCCCTTGTGTGATGCGAAGAGAACGTCTTCCGTCCGTTTAGGCAGTGTATACACTCACCTGCTTGCGATTGCGGCCATGGGCCTCGAATTTGACTTTTCCGTCAACGGTGGCAAAAAGGGTGTCATCCCCCCCCTTGCGCACATTATTCCCAGGGTGGATCTTTGTCCCCCGCTGGCGGACGATGATGCTGCCGGCGGTCACGTTCTGGCCTCCGAATCGTTTCACCCCGAGCCGCTGAGAATTGCTGTCGCGGCCGTTTCTCGAACTTCCTACGCCTTTTTTGTGCGCCATGGCTTCAGCTCCTAAAGGGACGCCCTGTCAGTTGGCCAACAGGATGTCTTCGATTTTCAATTCCGTATAGTACTGGCGGTGTCCTTTGCGACGGCGGTAGTTCTTGCGACGCCGCATTTTGTAGATCTCGATTTTCACGTCGCGACCATGGCCCACCACCGTGGCTTCGACTACCGCACCGGCAACCAGAGGCTGACCGATCTGCGTCTGGCCTTCCTGGGTTATCAACATTACTTCTTCGAAGCGATGTCGGGTTCCTTCGGCCAAGTCCAGTTTAGGGACCATGACCTTGATACCCTTCTCCGCTCGTATCTGCTGCCCTGCAATCTTGACTATGGCGTACATGCTCTTCTCCAGAGTGACCCGCTCTCAGGAATGCTCAAAGCGAAGATAAGAAAAATAACGCCTGCTGCAGGTCCTGTCAAATATTGAAACTGCGCGTCAGATCCACCGCACTCTTTGCCGAAAGAAACCGGTACTCCTGCGGCTTCAAACTCGAGTCCGTCTGTAGTTCCAACCTAGCTTTGGTTGCCTTGCGCAGTGCTTTGATGCGACCTTCTCTCGCTTCCGTCAGGTAGCCGGCTACTTCGGGGTTTATCTTCAGGACTAACTTTCTTTCTCCGCTCGCGGCATAGGACCGCTGCAACCAACGTTCTATCTTGGTCAAGGTCGTGTCCGGCCCCATCACCCTGCCTGTTCCGTCGCAAGTCGGGCAAGGTTCACTGTGCGTGTGTAACAGATTTGCCCTTACCCGCTGGCGGGTCATTTCTACCAAGCCGAACTCGCTGATCTGGGGGCTGATGGAAACTTTGGCGCGATCCTTTTTCATTTCATCGATCAGGCGTTCGATCACCCGCCGGCGGTTCCTTTCCTCGTGCATGTCGATGAAATCTATGACGATAATTCCACCGATGTCCCGCAGGCGCAGTTGTCGGGCAATCTGTGAAACAGCCTCGAGATTGGTGTTGAGGTTATTCTCTTCCTGATCTCTGGTCCCGACACTGCGCGCCGAGTTTACATCGATGAAAGTCCCTGCCTCAGCGTGGTCGATAACTACCCCCCCTCCCTTGCGCATCCAAACTGTTCGATCATTGAGCTTTTCTATTTCTTGCTCAATCTTGAAGGCGTCGAATATGGGTTTGCGTTCCCGGTAGTATTCGATGCGCTTCTTGAGCTCAGGGGACACCGCGCGCACATACTCCAATATTTCCTGATACCTCGCTTTGGAATCTACCACCACCCGTTCGACATTCTCGTTGAATAAGTCGCGGATGACGCTGGAGGTCATGCCCATTTCTTTATGCACCAACGCCGGGGGTTTGAGTTTCTTGCTCTTTTTTACCATCCGCTCGTAGGTTTTTTGCAGCTCTTTTATGTCGCGGCGAAATTCCCGTTCACTTTTCTTTCTTCCTTCGGTGCGGATGATGACTGCGTACCCCTCGGGCCTCAGACCACTGACCAGATCTCTCAGTCTGCGGCGTTCCTGCAGACTCGCGATCTTCCGCGAAACCCCCACCCACTCACCACCACCTGGGACCAGCACCACAAACCGGCCGGGAAGCGAGATCTGGGTTGTTACCCTGGCCCCTTTGGTGCTGATGGGTTCCTTGGTTATTTGCACTAGGAGCTCTTGCCCCTTTTTCAAGATATCCTGGATCAATGGGTAGCTCCGCGATCTGCGGTTTCCGCGACCTCCCTCCTCGATCTCCTCGGCATCCGCCTCCATCATGTCGCGAACCTGGAGGAAGGCCGTCCTCTCCAGACCCATTTCGATAAATGCGGCCTGCAAACTCGGCAAAACTGCATTCACGGTCCCTTTATATATGTCCCCGACCATGCGCTCGTTTTCTGGCCGTTCAATCCAGATCTCTGCCAGTTGCCCATCCTCCAGAATCGCGATTCTGGACTCGTGTATACCTTCATTTATATAGATCTCTGTTTTCATTTGCTGTACCTAAGACCTGTTTGGGATTTCGATTACGATCCAGTTGTCACTAGAAGTTGACTATACCGCTGGGGGGCTTTGAGCAATTCTATGGCTTCTCTGACCTGAACATCGCTTTGCAGCTCTGCGAGCATGCTTGCTCTTTTTCCTTGCACTCTCAGTACGAGGTCTCGCTTGATAGCTTCTTTGATTGACGGTTCAGTGGTTGCGTTGACTACTCCTTTGCTACCCTCGGCCTTCAACACCTCTTCCAAGGTATCAAGCGTAGCCATCGCGCGCTCATCCCACCTCATTTCGCCGCCCAGTTTTCTCAGTTCTCCGATTTTCCTTCCTGCTAGGCCCCCATCGATTAGCACTTTCAGCGCTACGCCTTTTTCGGTTTTGACATAGCGGTCGAATGCAGCTAATACCTCTGCATCCACCTCTGGAGCAAGCGCCAGACTGCTTCTCAGCGAGTCTTTTCCGATGTATTCCACGGCAAAATCGAAGAATGCTCTTTCTTTTTCGAGTTCCTTGACCACTGTCGGTGGAGACGCGGGCTCGCTGACAATATCGGGGGTTATGCCACCACCACCGTATACTCGTCTTCCTTTTCTGGTGAGATATACGTTTTTCTCATTCTTGGTCAGACTATCGGCGCTTTCTTCTGCCTTTTTTTCTTTTATATGGCCGACCAGGTTGCCCAATGGCTCTGCGAGTATCTGCGCGGTTACTGATTCATCTAGATCAAAGCGACTTTTTAACTCCGCTTCTGCCTGCACGGGGTCTGCGGAACTAAGCAGGATTTCCAGAACCCCCTCCGCGGGCAATTCTACTTGGCCAAAGGGAACTTTCAACAGCAAGTTCTTGGCTGCTGAACGGCTTTGCCGGTGAATGCAACGGCCGCTAGGCGTGTAATACAGGGCGGTGGTCAGCTTGAGTGCGGAGGTGTCGGATTCGTGCAAATCGAAGATGGTTTGAACGGACCCTTTGCCGAATGAATTAGTGCCCAGGATTACCCCGCGGTCGTTGTCTTGGATCGCGCCGGCGACAATCTCCGCAGCACTTGCACTTCCGCCATCTATCATCACTACCAAGGGCAGAACCTCACTTACGGATTGGCCACTGGCGTTTTTCTTTTCTTCTTTCTTGTTGTCCCTCTCTCTTACTGTCACTACCGGTGCTCCCTTGGGCAGCACTAGCTCTGCGACTTCTACTGCTTGGCTCAAAAGCCCTCCAGGGTTTCCTCGCAGATCCAGAATAACCCCTTTAACCCCCTTCGCTTTCAGACTCCTCAGTGCCTCCGCGACCTCTGAACCCGTCTCTTCAGAGAATCTGGTTTGTTTCATGCTGATATACCCGATATCCTGGTCTAGGACTTCGGTCAATACCACGCTCTTAATCTTAATTATTTCTCTTTCTAGGGTTTGCTCCCAATTTTGTTTTCCGTATCGCTGAATTTCCAGGGTTACCTTTGATCCGGGCTCGCCACGCAACATGCCCACCACATCGTCCAGGGAACTCCCCAACGTGCTTTTTCCGTCTATTTCTACCAGTTGGTCACCGGGGAGCAACCCTCCGCGCGCAGCTGGGGTGTCTTCTATGGGGACGATTATTACTGGATTGTGGTCTTTGATACCTACGGTAATTCCAAGACCAGCGAACTTTCCAGTTGTGTCTTGGCGCAACTGGCGGAGACCCTCCGCATCGTAGTATTGACTATAAGGGTCGAGGTCCTTGATCATTCCCTCGATAGCGGATCTCATGACATGACTTTGGTCGAGGTGGGCGTAGTAGTTTTCCAGAATATGTAGGTATACATCGCCGAAGCGATCCCAACTCTCATTTACATCCGCATAGGGATCTGATTCAACCGCCAATATTGGGCTTGATGCCAACCAGACCGTGAAACCGACGATCAGAAGGTGAATGGTTACCTTGTCGGCGATTCTTCTTTTTTGTTTTATCATGTGAGCTCAGGCGTTGGGGAAATCAGGCCAGCGTTTTGTCAATTCTTCCCAGATTTCGTTCTCCACAGCTTCTACACTTTTTTCGCCCTTAACAACCAGTCCCTTCACTTTGTCCCGGCTCGCTAGGTCTCGGTACCCGCTGGCAACTCGTTCTTGGAACACCTCGCCAACTAGTTCCAACCGATCTGGCTCGGACCCTCTTTTTGATCGTCTTTCACTGGCGATCCCACTGGGAAGGTGCAGGTAAATGGTCAAATCCGGCTCACAGCCATCGGCTGCGATCTGGGTGACCTTGGCGACTAAACCCAGATCGATCTTTCGCCCATATCCCTGATACGCCCATGTCGACCCGCTATAACGGTCGCAGACGACATGATAACCTTTCGATATCGATGGCTTCAGCAATTCATTGACATGCTGGGCCCTACTGGCTGCGTAAAGCAGCAGTTCTGTCAGATCGAATATTCCTTGGGATTTTGGATCCAGAATAAGCCCCCGTATCAGCTCTCCCATCGGGGTACCACCTGGTTCTCTGGTTTGGACTACGGGGTGTCCCAAACGGGCTATTTTATCCGAGAGTATCTTGCACTGGGTGGTGGTTCCTGACCCGTCGATACCTTCAAAGACTATAAACAGGCCTTTAGACAACGATATACCCAGCGTGGCAGTATGGGGAGGGACCTAGAATCGGCTACTCGACTTTAGGGCTGCAGCGTAGCAGGGGGTGAGGCTGTGGTTTTCAACTTGTTGCGAATATGGGCCAACCGTTCTATCACGGTGAAGTTTGTGGTCACGGCGAGGATTACCAGCACCAGTAGTAGACCCTCATGCCCGTATAACCCTCCCAAAGCCAGCGCTACCAAACGCTCGGGCCTTTGCATGAATCCCACCTTACAGTCTTCGCCTAACCCCTCTGCCCTTGCGCGGACATAGCTAACCATTAAGGACCCCGAAAGCGCAAAAAAGAGCACCGCGGATGAAAGCCACTCCTCTTTCCCGACTAGGTACGCACCAATGCCAAAGTACAGGAATATTTCTGAGTATCTATCTGTGGTCGAATCTAGCAGGGCTCCGAATTTTGTTTCGCTGCGCCCTTCTCTGGCAACTTGGCCATCGAGTATATCGCATACGCCGGCCAACAACATGATCGCCGCTCCCAGCTTCAGGTGACCTTTTGCAAACGCTGCAGTCGCCACTAAATTGGTCAGGAGCCCTAGGACCGTTAACCAGTCGGGCCGGAAACCCAATTTGATGAAGAATCGGGCAATCGGGCGAAGGACTGTATTTACCCAGATCTTCAGGTACTTGTCAAGCACTTCTCAGGCCCTCTCACCCTTTGCCGTATTTATACTCTATATACAAATATATTCTTTGGTTCCAGCAGAGCAAGTCTTGATCAAGACTTATTCACAGATTAACGGGTTTTCCCCCAATAGAGGTGATCCAACTATCCGCCCGCACGTTTTCCAACTTGTTTTTTTACAATGAGTACTTTGACCCTTACCGGAGTTATCCACTTATCCACACCACTTGTGGATATCTTTTGTGGATACCTTGCAACTACCGCACCCCCCCATACCAGCTGACCCCCCCTCGCCATTCGCTTTTCCTTCTCAGGATGATACCTTTCGCCTTTTGCATACCCCTTTCCTGGTCTAGGGTTGCGATCAGAACTCCGTGTGGTTTCAAGATTGGCCCAATCCACTCGAACAAGGCATCCATGTTTTTGGTTGCCCTCGAAACCACCACATCTACCTTATTTGCGAGCCTTGCATGTAAGGTCTCCACTCTCACGTTGCATATTTCTATTCCCCTTAAGTTCAGCATTCTTACAACTTCCCTGAGAAAATTTGCCCTTTTCCTCCTGCTTTCGATCAAATAGAAATACGAATTGGGGAATATGACCTTGAGGGGAATACCTGGCAGACCCGCTCCCGACCCAAGGTCGAGGATATTCGCGTTGGGTAAAGCCGACAGGAAACCAGCTAAGCCCATGGAGGGAAGGATGTGTTTGGTTGCCAAGACACCCCTATCACCCTCAGCAATTAGGTTCATTTTGCTCGAACCATAATAGAGATATGAGCAATATTTTTTGAGTTGGCCACACTGTGTGTTTGTGAGATTTAGATGGGTTCTTTGGAGCCAGACCAAGAGTTCGGCAAATCCCTCCTCCCAATCTTCAGGTCGATCAAATTCCCTATGTTCCACGTGAAACACCCACCCGTATCCCAATAGCTGTTATCATAACTCCGAAGCAAATAATAAATTGTTCCACGTGAAACATGCGGCGACCCAATCCCCAACCGGACCCGCCCCCGAGAAGGAGAGGTTCCACGTGAAACATTTGCGAAATCGCCCTATTTGCCAATGCAAAACTCGGCAAAAATCAAGTCCAAGGTTTCTTCACTCACATTCACCCCTTGGAGCAATGCAAGTGCTTCGAGAGCACTTCTGAGGTCGTCGGCCAAACACTCCAAATTATATATCGCCCCGGAAGGGTGGTCGAGGGCTCTTTGCAGGCACTGGCCTACTTCAACCAAGCCATTATAATGCCTAAGCCTAGTGAGCCCAATCCCTTCGGACTGACCCAGTTTTCTGTTTCTAAGCCTCAAGAACTCGATTAGCTGCATTGTTCCAAACCCGCTAATGGTAGATGTCTCAACCGTGCGGAACGGCCAATCTGATGGTAGCAAAATACCCTTGGGCAGGTCCGCCTTATTTAAAACAACAACATCGCGGTTGGGTCTCAGAGAGTCCAATAGCGCAAAGTACTCATCAGCCCAAGGAACAGAGGCGTCGAGGACAAAGAAAACCGTATCGGCGGCTCCCAAAGCTGTTAGTGCCCGACTGATACCCTCACTTTCTAAGGGATCTGTTGTTGCGTGAAGGCCTGCGGTATCCACTAACCGATACAACTCGCCCCCAACAAAAACCCTGGCCTCAACCAAGTCTCTCGTAGTGCCTGGGGTCGGGGACACAATGGCTCGGTTCTCCTTCAACAAGGCATTAAAAAGAGACGACTTACCTGCGTTAGGAGGACCTACTATTACAATGGCAAGACCCTCGTGCCTTCGGGAGGACCCCGTGAAAGAGTCGGTCAGCTGTCTGCTCTGTGCGAGGGCTGACTCAAGGCCAACCGTAACCTGCCGGAGATCAACATGAAGATCCTCCTCTGAAAAATCCAGCAAGACCTCCACTTGGGCAAGCACCTTGAGCAGGGTGTCTTTGAGGCCTCCGACCGCGGTCGATAGACTGCCTTTAAGGTGTCCATAAGCATTCTCCAGAGAGAACTGCCCCCCTGCCTGGATGAGGTCGACAACCGCCTCCACCTGCATCAAGTCAAGTTTGCCATTCAAGAAGGCGCGTCGGGTAAATTCGCCATGGCCGGCCATCACCGCCCCGTGGCAGATCGCTGTTCTGACGACAGCCTCTAGGATGATGGCATTGCCGTGACACGAAAGCTCGACTACATCTTCACCGGTATACGAGTTGGGTCGGGCGAACACCCAGGCCAAACCATGGTCGATTTCCTGGCCATATTCACCCAGAAAAATGCCCATTTCTATATGCCGAATGCGTTTCCCTAGCGTTGAGGTTCGGGATCTAAAAAGCTTAGAGCCTATGGCGATGGCATCGGGACCGCTGAGTCTCACGATTCCAATGCCAGCCTGACCGGGAGCGGTAGAGATTGCTACAATAGTCTCAACGTCGCGGGGGAATGGAGGGATGTGATCAGGTTCGACCACAGCGCGGCAGGATTAGGCTACTTTGCCCTGGCGGGCGGTCAAGGCCTGTTGGGCTATAGAAAGGACATTGAACACTGTCCAGTACAAGACCAGGCCCGAAGAGAGGCTCCAAAAGATAAACACCATCATCACCGGCATCAGGTAAACAAGCGCGGCCTGTTTGGGATCTGTCATGGTCATTTTCTGCTGGAAAAACATGGCGACTGCCATTAGTAAGGGAAGCACGTGCAGGCCAAATCCTGCAATCAAAATCTCGTCTGGCACCGAGAGGTCTTGGATCCAGAACAGAAACGGTGCCTGCCTGAGTTCAATGGTATTGGAAAATACATTGTAGAGCGCAAAGAAAATCGGCATCTGCAAGACCATGGGAAGGCAGCCTCCCAAAGGATTGACTCCTCCTTCTTGATAGAGCTTCATGGTTTCACGGCTAAGCCGCTGGGGATCGTTCTTGAATTTCTCTTTGAGAGCCAACAACTTGGGTTGGAGCAGCTGCATCTTGGCGGCCGACTCAAACGACTTCTGCGAAAGGGGGTATACCAGCGCTTTGATCGCTGTGGCAAACAGGACAATTACCCACCCATAGTTGGGAACAAAACTGTAGGTGGCAACAAAAACAACCATGAGTAAGGCGCTCAACTGGCGAATCACTGGCCACCCAAGGTTCATGGCCCGCTCTAGCTCTTTTTGGTAGCTCGAAAGCCCCTCATAATCCAGCGGCCCAAGATAGAAAAGGTTCTTCCATTGTCCCGACTGGCCTAGGCGGGCGCCAAGGCGATAGGTAAAATTCGGCACCGTCACACCTGAATGGTTGCCGAGAAGTACCGCCTTGAACTGCCCCTCCGAGAGCGGTGCAAGGGCGGACAAGAAATACTTGTTGCGCACACCCAAAAGCTTCACCAACCCCTTATCGTCCCATTTGGTCTCATTTTCGTCCGATGCCAGCGTGCGCTCGGTCAGGTCTTCATTCATGAACGCGATGCCACGCATCTCTGAAACATCGGTCTCTTCGCTCTTCTCCGTCCGCGCAATTCCACCCTCCCAACCCAAAAACAACTCCGTATCCTCGCTAAAGCCGGCGTAATTGATTTCCGTTTCAATGCCATACCGATCCGCATCAAAGCGCAGGACCTTCTCTACCGTCTTGTTCCCTGGAAGGTGGGCCACTAGGCGCAATGTCGCCTGTTGCCCCGTCTGAAGCGCAATCAGCTCGTGGTCAGGGGCAAATTCTGTGGCAGAAAGGTCCGTCGTTTGCTCACCCTGGGAAATGGTGAGTACGAAACCCCGACCACCTTCAGGGACCAACTCCACTAAAGAGCGGCCATTGACCAACGGGTTCGAGGATGCTCTGGCAAATTTCGGCAACTTGGCAGAGGTGAGGATGCCCCCCGCCGAGCTGAAGGTCAACTGCTGCAAGGGGGTGGTAACAACAATATCACGGGGAACAAAGGAGGCCGAGGAGTCCTGTTTGTCCGTTGTCGCCGCCAAAAGGGGCGCGGCAATAAGCGCCGGTGCCGAAATGCTGCCTTGGGTAGAAGTCGGTTTGGTGTCCCCGGCCACTGCAGGCTCGCTGGAAGCCGGTTTGGAGACACCCAGCCATTCTAGGTAGTACGGCATCAAAACGATGATGACACCGATGATCAGAAAGGCGACCAGGGTCCGCTTATCTTCCATAGAAACCTTCAACTGTCCAAGGCGACGTTTGATGGGAATGCCGCGAATTCACTTCAAAGGATCGTGACCGTGGCTCCCCCACGGGTGACACCTGAGGACTCTCTTGAAAGCCAAAATGCTGCCTGCAATAAACCCGTATTCACGCAGAGCTTGAAGGGCGTATTCAGAGCAGGTGGGAAGGAAACGACAACTCGGGGGTAGCAGGGGAGAAGCTGCGAAGCGGTAGACCTGGATTACCAGAATAGCGACGTGTTTCATTGGCCGCTACTTCCAAACAAGCGGGGAAAAAGGTCCTTCAACTCATTCTGTAGGGCCTGAAACGAGAGATCAATAGCAGGGGGAAGGGCAAGAACAACTAAAGGTGCCACCGAGGTGTTGATCTCCCGGCAGACCACACGTAGACGACGTTTGAGGCGATTTCTTTGAACTGCTGTTCCCAGACCGCGGCGGATTACAAATATAACACCCTGATCACCGTCACGACCAATACGAACCCACAGGTACTGGCCCTTCAACCAGCCTGCCAACACAAGGCTCAGATGCAAATACGCTTTCTTCCCCTACGGCGTCGGCGCGAGAGTACGGCCCGCCCGCCAGGGGTGCGCATCCTTTGCCGAAACCCGTGGGTGTTGCGGCGCTTGCGATTGCTAGGTTGATATGTTCTTTTCACAGCGGTTCCCTCACAAATAGGCAAATTTATTTTGGTCTGAAACTTTTAAATGTATGCCTTTATCGCCACGATGTCAACTATTTTCGCCTTTGCCGGGCACCAATGCAGCGATCCCTTGACGTGCCCAAGGAGATCCTATAGCTTAAGTTCTCTATAACTCTATCCAACTAACTCCCCGTTTCAGGTCAATATGAGCCAGGATCCACAGGAACTATGGGCTCATTGCCTGCTAAGCATCGAAAAGCAGATCCGGCCACAGAGCTTCAGCACCTGGTTCAGACCTGCCAAAGCCAAAGAGTTCAACCAAGACAAGCTAGAGCTAGAAGTGCCAAGTGCCATCATTTCCGATTGGATTGAGAACAACTACCTCGATCTGATCCAACAGGTGATAAGAGTAGAGACCGGGCTATCCCCTAAAATCTCGTTTGCCATCACCGCAAACGCACTCCCCGAACAGCATAGCCCAACACGCGAAACCACTAGACCGGTAGTCCACGCCACAGCTCAAAAGCAACCATCCTCAGCAGCCTCTGGGTCGCAGCCTCCCCCCCCCATTCAGGGGACCTTGCATGAGGGAGACGAATGGTCGACAAACATCCTCTTCACGCCCTTAAACGAGCGGTATACCTTCGATAGTTTTGTCATCGGTGAAGGCAATCGCTTCTCCCATGCAGCAGCCCAGGCAGTAGCAAAATCACCTGGTAAGACCCAGTTTAACCCGCTAGTTATCTATGGTGGGGTCGGTTTGGGGAAAACGCACTTGCTTCAGGCAATCGGTCATTACGCTCTGGCAAGAAAAACTGCCGCAAAGGTGGCCTATGTGCCATCAGAGAAGTTTATGAGCAATTTCATCGAGGCGATCAAGACCCGCAGCACCGCCGAATTCCAACGCCGTTACCGCAGTGCCGACATCTTACTAATTGACGACATCCAATTTCTCCTAAAAGGTGAGCACACTCAAAACGAGTTTTTCCATACGTTTAACGCCTTGCACCAAAACGGCAAACAAATAGCAATGACCTGCGACAGCGCCCCCGGCGAGCTGGAAGGGCTGGAAGAGCGGCTGATTTCCCGGTTCAAATGGGGCCTAGTAACCAGTATCGAGCCACCAGACCTAGAGACCCGAATAGCCATTCTACACCAAAAAGCAGAAATTAGTGGCATCCCCCTACCAGACGACGTCGCATCCTTTTTAGGTAATTTTATCAGCTCTAATATCCGCGAACTCGAAGGGGCCCTGAACCACCTAATGGCCTATTGCGCCGTGCATCAGGTCGAATTGAGCGTTGAGGTCTGCCGAAAAATCATCCAGGAACGCCTCCCGGTGCGGTCATCTCACCTCGGTATTGAAGCTATCCAGCAAGCTGTTGCCGACCATTTTGGTATAGCACCCGAATTGCTGATCGGCAAAACGCGGAAGCAGGAGATCGCACTCGCCCGCCAGGTCGCCATGTATCTGGCCAAACGCTTGACCCAGAACCCCCTCAAAGTCATTGGGCTGCATTTCGGCAACCGGGACCATACCACCGTCATACACGCCGTTCAGACCATCGAAAAAAAGTGTCTTGACGATCTCAACTTAGCACACCTTGTAGGCGTCCTATCAGCATCCATACAGCAGCGCCAAGGCCCTCTGTAGACGACTTTCCACCATCGAGCAGAATTATCCACACCTACCCGCCTCTTATGTGTGTATAACTCGGCGAGCACTAACTCCCCCTCCCTTAGCTGTTCACATCTTCGGTTATCCACATTGCTCTCCCCAAAAAAAACCGCACACTCACTCGTCTTATAACATTATGATTTCTCTTGTTTTACGAAATATATTGCCGCAGGTGTGCCGCTCTTATCCACATCTGCACAGTTATTATTACCTTTACTAAAAAAACATATATAAAATAGATACACAATAACGGTGTGTATTACCCCTCGCTGGTGTGGATAGTGTGTCGAGGGCTCATACCAAACGCTCCAGAAATGCATCCCTTGTCCATTGACTATATAAGCGTATTATATATATTAAGTACTAGATATACTTAAATGCCGCGTGTAAGAGCAGAACAAATAACATAACGGCTTATTTATTATGAAAATAATTGTTGATCGTGACGAACTGTGGCACGGAATTGACACGGTAATAGATGCTGTGGCCTCCAAGCCAGCCCTACCGATCCTCTCAAATATTCTCCTCAGCGCTGAGAAGAACCAACTTACCCTGTTGGCTACGGATCTGGATCTATCTATCCGCACGGCAGTTCCAGCGACTATCAAGGAGCCTGGGAGCATTACGGTCCCTGCGAGGACCTTTGCCGGGATTGCCCGTGAGTGGCCGGCATCACAACTGAGTATCGAGGTCCAGGACAACCGCCTGCTGCTTTCAGGAAAATTGGGGGCTGTTGAGGGAAGCGAAGGCGTATACACCCTATCGGGAATATCGCCGGAAGAGTTTCCCGAAATGCCGGCCTCAATTGAGGGTCTGACCCTCGAACTTGGCGATCGAGAGGACGCAGAGCGTCTTTTTGTCGGTGATATGCTCAGCAAAACTGCGTTTGCAGTCTCGCGGGATGAAACTAGGCCGGTGCTAAATGGCGTCCTCTGGGCTATTGACGCTGAGGGGATGACCATGGTGGCGACGGACGGGTACCGGTTTGCGAGAAACCGGCATCTGTTGGATTTGAAGTCGCAGGTAGGCGAGAAACCGGCCGAAGTCATTCTACCCCCCCAAGCCTGCGGGTATTTGGTCAAGATGCTCAGTGGCCACCGCAAAATCAGCCGCTTGACCTTTGGCGGAAGCCAAGTGCTTTTTGACCTCGGCACCACTCAGGTGGTTTCGAGGGTCATCGAGGGTCCATACGTCAACTACGAACCCGTGATTCCCAGGCAAAACGACAAGATATTGCGGATATCAAAAGAGCTCTTCCTGCCGGCGGTAAAAAGAGTCTCCATCCTGTCGAGCACGCACACGCATCAAGTGAGGATGCGCATCAAAAAGAATCAGGTGGAACTTTCGGCCGCCAGCCCCGAAATAGGAGGTGAGGCGCGCGAGGTCATCCCAGCGAGCTACACCCAGGACGAGTTGGATGTCGGCTACAACGCCAACTACCTGATGGAGATTCTGCGTAAGGTCGAGTCAGAAGAAGTGATTTTTGAATTGCACAATGCGGTTACGGCGGCGTTGGTACGCCCAGGCAAGCAGGACCAGAGCGAAGATTACTTCTGCCTGTTGATGCCACTGAGGCCGAATGGTTGAAGTGTTGAGTGAGAATACGCGAGATCTCCCTTCAGCCGTTCCGAAATTTTAGGGAACTGCGGCTGCAATTCGAGGCCGATCGAATGCTGATCGGGGGGGCCAATGGGCGGGGGAAGAGCAATATCCTAGAAGCCGTTTCTTATTTGTCGATAGGTAAGTCGGTACGGGGTGATCAAGACACGCAGGCAGTGCCTCACGACGGCCATTATTTCGATATCAGAGCGGTATGTTGCGATGGACCCCACCACCACCAACTGCGGCTCTTCTATGGACTTCAAGAGGGCAAAAAAATATTCTGCAACGGTACTCCCCTGCCGCGCATAGCAGATGTCCTCGGCATATTCAAAACCGTTCATTTCTCCCCAGAAGACGTGGCGCTGGTCATGCGTTTTCCGGCCCAACGCCGGCGCCTGCTCGACATTCTTATCTCGCAGACCAGTGCAGCATATCTGTATGATCTGCAACAATACCAGCGCGTCCTCGCCCAGCGCAACCAACTGTTGAAGGTGAGTCGGGGTTCATTGCGGGATAGTGACGGTCAGGCATTGGATACTTGGGATCACCAGTTGGCGCGTCTGGGGGCGAGGATCAGGCTTAGGCGCCTTGAAGTGCTGGGGAAAATGCAGGAGGGCATTGCGCTTAGCTACGCCCGCCTGAGCGCTCAACGGGAAGCAGCCAGCGCAGAGTACCAGTATGCGCGCCTGAGCGGAGAAGATGCAGAGGCTAGTGAGGAGCAGTTATTCCTGGATTTGGAGCAGGAGCTGAAAAGCAAAAGGGCCACGGAACTTCAGGCGGGTCATACCCGTTGCGGCCCCCACCGCGACAACCTGGTCTTTGCCCTCGACGGCCACCCCGCGGATACCTTTGCCTCTGGGGGTCAGCTGAAAACCCTGCTGATCTCATGGAAAATGGCGGAAATGGCCTTCCTGGGTCAGGAGACCGGGCAGGGGCCGGTTTTGCTATTGGACGATGTGTTTTCCGAGCTGGATACCCAGCGGTCAGAGGCGCTGATGGAAATGGTAGAAGATTTTGAGCAAGTAATCCTGACCGCGCCCAAGAGGCCAGAGGAAAAATTGCGCAAGGGATTTGCGGAAACTTGGCTCGATGGCTGATCTGAGACCCAGTGGCGCAGAGTCTCTGCAAAGCCTGCTCGAGGCCGCAGTGGCGGAGCTGGGGTTGAGCGAAAAACTGCTCGAGGCGCGCATCCTGTTGGCTTGGGACGAGGTGGCCGGTCCACTGGCCAGCCGTGCCCAGCCCCTGAAAATCCGGCACGGCAAGTTAGAAGTGGCGGTAGCTTCGGCCGCTTGGCGAACGCAACTCAGTTTTGTCAGACAAGAGATCGTCGATCGTCTCAATGCCCGAGCCGGCAAAAAGGTAATCGGAGAGTTGGTGCTCCTGAACACGGGCAAGAGCGATTGACACAAAGAAGGCCTCAGGGTCAACGCCGCGATCCTATCAAAGGAGTTGAATCAATGTCAGAGGTAGTCAACGAGGTCGTCGAAGAGGACGCAGGATCTTCCCCGGGCGGGTACACCACGGATGCGATCCAGGTACTCAAGGGCCTCGAAGGGGTGCGCAAGCGCCCGTCGATGTACATCGGCGATACTGGGGTCAGTGGTCTCCATGAACTGATCAAGGAGATTGTCAACAACAGTGTGGATGAAGCCATGGCCGGGTATTGCACCCGGATCGAGGTGGTGATCAAGGCCGATGGCAGTATCTGCATTCAGGACAACGGCCGGGGTATTCCGGCAGGCTTCCATCCCGGTGAGCAGAAGTCCGGGGTGGAGGTGGTGATGACCATGCTCCATGCCGGTGGCAAGTTCGACAACAAGGCCTACCAGGTTTCAGGCGGTCTGCACGGGGTGGGGGCCTCGGTGGTCAATGCCCTGTCTGAGTGGTGCGTGGTAGAGGTGAAGCAGGATGGCAAGGTGCACCGGCAGCGTTTTGAGCGCGGCGAGCCTAAAACCGGTCTGGAGATCGTGGGGACCACCACCGAACATGGGACGCTGGTTCACTTCAAGCCGGACCCGCAGGTTTTCGAGATCGTCGAATTTGAGTATGCGACCATCCTGCACCGCTCCCGTGAATTGGCTTTTTTGAACAAGGGCCTGGAGATCCTGGTAGGTGATGAACGCTCCGGAGAGCAGAACTCCTTTTATTTTGAGGGGGGATTGGTGGAGTTCGTCCGGTTCCTCAACGAGGGGCGGACCAAGTTGCACCCGGACCCCATCTACCTGCACGGGAAACGGGAGGATGTGAGCGTCGAGGTTGCCCTGCAGTACAACGATGGCTACCAGGAAACCATCTTTAGCTATGCCAATAACATCAAGACCGGGGAGGGCGGCACCCATCTAGTGGGCTTCAAGGCCGCATTGACCCGGACCCTCAATGCCTACGCCAACCGCAATAACCTGCTCAAAAATGTGAAGTTCGACGTGGCCGGTGAAGATACGCGGGAAGGCATGGCCGCGGTGATCAGCGTCAAGCTGCCCGACCCCCAGTTCGAGGGCCAGACCAAGTCCAAGCTGGGCAACAGCGTTGTCAAAGGGCTGGTCGAATCCATGACTAGCGAAGCACTCGCCGAATACCTGGAGGAGAACCCAGATGTCGCCCGCCGCATTATCGACAAGATCGTCGAGGCCGGAAGGGCCCGCGAGGCTGCCCGCAAGGCACGGGAGCTCACCCGGCGCAAAGGGGTGCTCGACGGGGCCTCTCTACCGGGCAAGTTGGCCGACTGCTCGCTGCGCGATCCCGAGAAGACCGAGATCTTCCTGGTCGAGGGCGACTCAGCCGGTGGCTCAGCAGCCCAGGCCCGCGACCAGCACTTCCAGGCGGTGTTACCTCTTTTCGGCAAACTACTCAACGTCGAGAAGGCCCGCATCGACCGGGTGCTCGGCAACGAAAAGTTATTGCCGTTGATCGGCGCGTTGGGTGCAGGCATTGGCGAGGACTACAACTTCACCCGCCTGCGCTACGGCAAGGTGATCATCATGGCCGACGCCGACGTCGATGGCAGTCATATCCGCACCCTGCAGATGACCTTCTTCTTCCGCTACATGCGCGAACTGATCGAGCGCGGCAAACTCTATCTGGCTCAGCCGCCGCTTTTTCTGGTCAAAAAGGGCAAGCAAGAACACTACGCCTTCGACGAAAAGGAGCGGGACGACCTCATTCGCGAACTAGGCGCCAACGGCGAGGCCAAGGGTTTACTGGTCCAGCGTTACAAAGGTCTGGGCGAAATGAACCCTGACCAGCTGTGGAAAACCACCATGGACCCGGAGACCCGCACCCTGCTGCGCGTCAACATCGATGATGCGGTCGAAGCTGAACATATGTTCACTTTGTTGATGGGAGAAGAGGTTGAGCCGCGGCGTGCCTTCATCGAAACTCACGCTTTGGATGTGAAGAACCTGGATATCTAGGGGAGAACATTTACAGATCATGTCAGAACTGAAAACAGGCCGGACGATTCAAGTCAAGATTGAGGAGGAGCTGAAGAGTTCCTATCTCGATTATGCGATGAGCACCATCGTGGCGCGCGCTCTGCCAGACGTTCGCGACGGTCTGAAGCCTTCGCAACGCCGTATTCTGGTGGCCATGAACGATTTAAGTCTGGCGCCGAACCGCGGGTTCCGCAAATGTGCCAAGATCGCCGGTGACACATCCGGAAACTACCATCCGCACGGCGAAGCCATCGTCTACCCCACCCTGGTGCATCTAGCCCAGAACTTCCGCATGCGTTACCCCATGGTGGACGGCCAGGGCAACTTTGGCTCCATCGACGGGTATCCCCCGGCGGCCATGCGTTATACCGAGGCCCGGCTGAGCTGGCCGGCCATGGAAATGCTCGCGGACCTGGAGAAAAACACCGTCGATTTTTCCGGCAACTACGACGACACCCGCACAGAGCCCCAGGTCCTGCCGGGCAAGTTTCCCAACTTGCTGTGCAACGGCTCGGTGGGGATCGCCGTAGGAATGGCCACCAAGATCCCGCCCCACAATGTGCGGGAGGTGGCGGACGGTCTCATCGCTCTCATCGACAATCCCGAGGTCTCCATCGATGAGTTGATGGTGCATGTCAAGGCTCCAGACTTCCCCACCGGCGGAGTCATCTACGGGATGCAGGAGGTGTTCCAGGCCTACCGAACGGGCCGGGGCATGATCCACCTGCGGGCTCGGACCCATGTGGAAACCCACAAAGAGGACCGGGAAAGCATCATCATCACCGAAATACCCTTTTTGGTGGATAAGTCCAGTCTGCTCGAGAAGATGGCCGAATTGGTGCGCAACAAGGTCATCGACGGGATCGCCAATATTCGCGACGAGTCGGGGCGGGCTGGCCTGAAGGTGGTAATCGAGTTGAAACGCGGTGCCCATGCCGAGGTAGTGCAAAACCAGCTTTACTCCCATAGCATGCTGCAGACCACCTTTGGGGTGATGATGCTGGCGCTGGTCAAGGGGCGGCCGCAGCTCCTCAACCTCAAACAAATGTTGTTCTATTATATAGAACACCGCCACGAAGTCGTGGTGCGGCGCCTCCGCTTTGACCTGGAAAAAGCCGAAGCCCGGGCGCACATCCTCGAAGGGCTGCGTATCGCCCTCGACCATATCGACGCGATCATCCAACTTATACGCAGTTCGGCAAATCCCGAGGAAGCCCGAATTCGGCTGATGGCCGCGTTCGAGTTGAGTGAGGTCCAGAGCCAAGCCATCCTGGCCATGGCCCTGCAGCGCCTGACGGGTTTGGAGCGAGAAAAGATCGAGAACGAGTACGACGAGCTGGTCCAACTCATCGCCAAACTGCGCAACATACTGAGCAGTCATCACTTGCAAATGGAGTTGATCCGCGAGGAGATCCTCGAGATCCGCGAGCGCTTCGGCGATGAACGGCGCACGGAGATGGTCTATTCAGCGGAAGAATTTGATATCGAGGACCTCATCGCCAAAGAGGATATGGTGGTGACTATCTCCCGGGAGGGGTACATCAAGCGCATGTCCCCCAGTACCTACCGGGTCCAGCATCGGGGAGGCCGAGGGCTGATCGGGATGCAGACCAAGGAAGAGGACTTTGTCGAGCACCTCTTCCTGGCCTCCACCCATTCCTACATCCTCTTTTTGACCTCCAAGGGGAAGTGTTACTGGCTCAAGGTTTACAGAATTCCCGGAGGGGAGCGCATGGCCCGGGGACGGCCCTTGGTCAATCTGCTGCCTATAGGGCCGGACGAACAGATTTCGGCGGTGGTGCCGGTAGAGGTTTTCTCCGAAGATGCCTTCCTTTTTACCGCCACCCGCAAGGGCGTGGTAAAAAAGACGGTACTGGCCGCCTATAAGAATGTCCGCCGGGACGGGATCATCGCTCTCAATCTCCTGGAAGATGACAACCTGATCGGGGCCGCGATCACCGATGGCAGCCAGAATATCCTGCTGGAGACCCGCCACGGCATGAGTGTTCGTTTCGCCGAAGGAGAGGTTCGGCCCATGGGCCGGGTGTCCACCGGGGTCAAGGGTATAGATCTGCGCGAGGGGGATGCGGTGGTGGATATGGTGGTCCTGCGGGGCCAGAGCCTCCTGTTGAGCATTTGCGAAAACGGCTTTGGGAAGTGTACGGACACCCGGGAATACTCGGTGATTCACCGGGGAGGCAAGGGGCTGATCGACATCAAGACCACGGAGCGCAACGGTCTGGTGGTCGCCAGCAAGGAAGTGACAGACGCCGACGAAGTGATGATCATGACCCAGAATGGGATTGTCATCCGGGTTCCGGTTTCCGGCATTTCGCGAATCGGGCGCAACACCCAAGGAGTCAAACTCATCAATATTGAAGAGGGAGACCGGGTGATCGGTATGGCGAGGGTAGCCCAGACAGAGCCCGGTGACCTGGGCCCCGAACCCCTTCATACCAATGGAACTCCTGGAGAAGAGACTGCTCCGACCAACTGATTTCCGCGGATTTTCATGACCCTGGGGGTTGCCAAAATGGCAACCCCCTTTTTTATTGTCCAGGCTTCATCAAGGGTCGCTACGAGCCGATTCCAATGGCTCTGAGGCGGCGGGGTCACGCCCCATCCGTTGGGGCGTGGCATGCCACGGCTGCCTAGAGGGATCACGGGAATCCCCTTGTGCTGAGCCAGGTAAGTGCCTGTTTGTCATGCTTAATGAGACGTCCGGCCCTTGTTGCTAAGGGGGATTGTGGGCAGTGCATTGACACCGGTCTCGAGGACCTTTATATTTCTCACTCTGTGTACCAGGAGGGCTAGACCTAATTGGTAAGGCAGCGGTCTTGAAAACCGCCGGGCTAATCACCCTTGAGGGTTCGAATCCCTCGCCCTCCGCCAGATGAGAACGCTCCGCAACTGGGAGCTGGTGCAGAAACCCGGAGAGGTGACTGAGTGGCCGAAAGTGGCAGCCTGCTAAGCTGTTGTAGGGGGTAACCCTTACCGAGGGTTCGAATCCCTCCCTCTCCGCCAGCCACTAACCTTTGTATTGCGCCCTCGTTCAATGGCAGGACACATGGCTCTGGACCATGTTATCGGGGTTCGACTCCCTGGGGCGCAGCCAAATAAACGTTCCTGATTTTTCAGGAACGTTTATTTTTTTGCTTTTAAGCGGCTCGGTTCTTGACAAAGAACAAACAAATAATATATTTAATATTAAACAACCTCATATCAACGAAAGTAATTACCCCCATGTATCTCACTCGCACCACCCGCGTGATGGCCGCAGGATTAGTAGTCGCAGTATTAGGGGCACTGCCCCTCTGGGCCGAAACCTACCAGATCGACGCCACGCACTCATCGGTGGATTTCAGCATCCGACACTTGGTCGGGATCACCAAGGGCAAGTTCACCGAGTTTTCCGGAGCCATCGTCTACGATGAGAAGGCCCCGGAAAAGTCCTCGGTGGAGGCGGTGATCAAGGTGGGCAGCATCGACACCGAGAACGAGAAGCGGGACGGTCACCTCAAGGCCCCGGATTTCTTCGACGCGGAGAAGTACCCGGAAATCACCTTCAAGAGCACCAAGGTAGAAAAGGGCGAGGGGAACAAACTGGTGGTCACCGGCGATTTCACCATGCACGGGGTTACCAAGTCCATTCATTTCCCCGTGGAGGTGCTGGGAACGGGTACCAATCCCTGGACTAACATGGCGATGGCGGGTTTTTCCAGTGGAATTACCCTCTTGAGATCTGACTATGGAGTTAACAACTGGGCTGACAAAGCGGGCGTCGTGGGGGATGAGGTGAAGGTCGGTATCACGATCGAATCCGCTGTCCCACCCCCCCCGCCACCGGCCGAGAAGAAGTAAACACGGTCCGAAACGGGCAGCTTGAGCAGGCGGTATCCACCGATACCGCCTGCTTTTTTGTTTAAAAAGCGGCCTGACTCAAGCTCAAGCATCGGAAAATACACAGTATGCGTGTTGACAATTCGCCGCGATGTTTATTATAGTTCAACATCCATCCCTGGTTGAGCCCTGATACCCCGGCTAGCTGCGGGGAGAGCCCTGCTTGAAAAAGACCCCCCTCAAAGAACAGGCCATCGCCTGGGGCTTCCTCTCGCCGGCCCTGCTGGTCCTGCTTGTTTTTGGCATCTGGCCCATCATCTACGCGCTGTACATCAGCCTGCACCGCTGGCGCATCAAACAGGAAGCCTTTATCGGGGTAGACCACTATGTCCGCGCCCTGGATGACCCGAGTCTGTATAATGGTTTTAAGATAACCGCCTTCTACGCCCTGGGTACGATCCCGGCAGAGTTGGCCCTGTCCACCGGTCTGGCCTGCCTGTTGTTCAATATCCTGAGAGGAAAGGGCTTTTTCCGGGTGATTTTTTTTCTTCCCTATATCACCCCGGTAATCGCCTCGGCAGTGGTTTTCCGCACCCTTTTCAGCCCCCACCCCTCCTCGATGGCCAACCGTTTCTGGAGTTTTTTTGGGTTGGACAACCAGCGCTGGCTCTTTGAAAACAAGTCTGTCGTAGCCTTGCTGCTCAAAGGAATAGGGATGAGCACCTACCCCGCCTGGGTAGACGCCTGCTTCCCCAGCCTAGCCCTGGTTTCGGTTATCCTATACAATATTTGGGTCTATGTGGGGTACGACACGGTGATTCTGCTGGCAGCTTTGAGTGCCATCCCCAGTCATTACTATGAGGCGGCGGAAATGGACGGGGCCAATCCCTGGCAGTCTTTCCGCCACATCACCCTGCCCTTGATCTCTCCCACCCTCTTTTTCCTCTCCACCGTAGCCATCATCGGGACCTTCAAGGCCTTCAACCACATCTATATCCTGCGCACCCCCGGAGCGCGCGATACCATCGATGTGCTCAGTGTGGTCATCTTCGACCAGATCTTCCAGAACCACAACGCCGGTTATGCTGCGGCGCTGGCAATCATCCTCTTCATCGCGATCCTGGTCCTCACGCTGGTTCAGAACCGGATCGTCGGCAGGAGGGTTTTCTATGGCGACTGAGCTCCAGAAAGGCAAGGGGCGGCCCTGGCTAGTGTATGGGGGGCTGGGTCTGTGTGGGGTGGCCGCCGCCACCCCCTTTGTCTGGATGGTGTTGGCCTCTTTTATGACCGAAGGCGAAACTCTCAGAAGGGTGTTGTTACCCGAACAGGTGCAATGGGCCAACTATACGCTGGCCTGGAAGGAAGCGGATTTCGGGCTCTACTTCAAAAACTCGCTGATCATCGCTGCCCTGCAGGTGGGCGGCACCCTGCTCTTTTCGCTGATGGCCGCCTATCCCTTGGCCCGCCTGCCTTTTCGTGGGCGGGAAGTGGTCTTTGTCTGCATCCTGGGAACCATGATGATCCCAGAGATGGTTACTACAGTTCCCAACTTCTTGCTTATCAATTGGTTGAACCAGCACAGCCCTTTCCCCTGGCTCAATAACTGGCCGGCCCTCACCATCCCCTTCATGACCAGCGCCTTCAGCATCTTCCTGCTGCGCCAGTTCATGCGCGGTATTCCCGGCGAATTGTGGGATGCGGCGCGTATCGACGGAGCCGGACATCTGCGCTTCCTCTTCCAGATCGCCCTGCCCTTGTGCCGGGCCCCCCTGCTGACGGTGGGCATGTTCACCTTTATCGGGTCGTGGAATTCCCTGGCCTGGCCGATGCTGGTGACCAACACCCCGGAATGGCGGCCCATCTCCGTGGGGCTCCAGCAGTTTGTCAGCGAGGCCGGACCCGAAGTGCATTTGCAGATGGCCGGTGCGGTCATCGCCACCGTGCCGGTGCTGCTGATCTACTTCCTCATCCAGAAAGAATTCACCGAAGGTATCTCTCTTTCGGGACTGAAGGCATGAGGGCCGCAAAGTTCC
This sequence comes from Gemmatimonas phototrophica, assembly GCA_945861755.1. Taxonomy (GTDB): domain Bacteria; phylum Latescibacterota; class UBA2968; order UBA8231; family UBA8231; genus SICG01. The sequence goes on along the minus strand of CAMAVQ010000023.1, from coordinate 4,091 downwards.
ACCGGGCGCTGGCCTGGGTCTGGTCCTGGCTGGTGGTCGCCTGCGGGAGCACTTCGGCGCCGCTCCCCCAGAAAAGTCCGGACGAGGTGGACCCCCAGGGGCAGACCGTGGTGTTCTGGTACCAGCACACCCGGGAGCGGGAAACCGCGCTGCAGGAGATGATCGCCCAGTTCAACCAGCAAAACCCCCACGGGATTCAGGTCAAAGGCGAATACGCCGGCACCTACAGCCACATCTACAACAAAATGCTGGTGGGGCTTCAGGGCGGTTCGCTGCCCCAGCTGGTGGTGGCCTACCAAAACCAGGCCCAGGTGTACTACTCGGCCGACGGCCTGGTGGACCTGGGGCCGTACATGAGCTCGGCCAAATGGGGGCTTACTCCTGAGGCGCGGGCTGACTACGTCGAGAGTTTCCTCGAACAGGACCGGATGCGGGGGGTGCAGATGGCCTTCCCCCCCAACCGCTCCATGGAGATTCTCTACTACAATGCCGACTGGCTGCGGGAGTTGGGCAGCGACCATCCTCCCAAGAACTGGGAGGAATTCGCCCGGCTGTGCCGCCAGGCCAAGGCCCAACCCTTCAGCAAAGCCGCCAACCAGCAACGCGCGGTGGGGTACCTGTTGGACGTAGATGCCAGCCGCCTGGCCTCCATGGTTTTCAGCCGGGGCGGCGATTTCATGAATCCGGCGCAGACCGTCTACAACTTCGACCAGCCGGAGATCAGAGACGCCTTGCAGCAGCTGGTCGAGCTAAAAAAAGACGGCGCGGTGGAGGTGCTGACTGAAACCAACGGCGACACCAAGGAATTCGGCAGCGGGCAGCTCCTCTTTACCATCGGTTCTTCGAGTGGGCTGCCTTTCTATAAGAAAGCAGTGAACGCCGGGCCGAAGTTCGCCTGGGGCGTGGCAGCCGTGCCCTATGCCGGAGACCACCCGGTGGTGAACGTGTACGGCGCTAGCGTGGCCCTTTGCCGGACCACCGCGGAACAACAGCTGGCGGCCTGGCTCTTCCTCAAGTGGTTTACTGAGCCGGCCCAGCAGGCCCGCTGGGTGCGGATCAGTGGTTATTTTCCGGCGCGCCGCAGCGCTGCGGCTGAGCTGCAAGATTACTTTGCTGAGAACCCCCATTTCCAGGTGGCCTATGCGCTGCTGGACTACGGCAAGACCGAGCCGACCGCGCCCGGGTACGAGACCGTGCGCCGGCTTATCCAGAACACGATGGTCGACGCGATGGACGGGACCCAGTTGGACCCCTTGCTGAGCCGCCTGACCAAGGCGGCCAACGCCACGCTTGAACCAGAATAGAAAAGAGAAAACGAGATGAAGACGAGAACCGAGTCCGACAGCATGGGTAAGATTGAGGTACCCACAGACCGTTACTACGGGGCCCAGACCCAGCGCTCCCTGGAGAATTTCCGCATTGGCGGCGACCGTTTCACCCGCGAGATGATCCGCGCCCTGGGCATCGTCAAGAAGGCCTCCGCCCAGGTCAACCAGGACCTGGGGCTGCTGGATGGCAAATTGGCCGAACTGATCAGGCAGGCTGCCGACGAGGTCATCGCGGGGAAATGGGACGACCACTTTCCCCTGGTGGTCTGGCAGACCGGCAGCGGCACCCAGTCCAATATGAACGCCAATGAGGTGATCTCGAACAGGGCCATCGAGATGGCCGGCGGCGAACTGGGCTCCAAAAAGCCCGTACACCCCAATGACCACGTGAACCGCAGCCAGTCTTCCAACGACGCCTTCCCCACCGCCATGCACATCGCTGCGGTGGAGGCCCTGTCCGGCCAACTGCTGCCGGCGCTGCGGCAGCTGATCGGCACCTTTGAGCAGAAGACGGCCGCTTTCGCCGATATCATCAAGATCGGGCGCACCCATTTGCAGGACGCCACCCCCCTCACCCTGGGCCAGGAGTTTTCCGGGTACCTCACCCAGTTGCGCGAAGGGGTGCGCCGCGCCGAGGCCGCCCTCAAACCGCTCTACCCCCTGGCCCTGGGGGGCACCGCGGTGGGCACTGGGCTCAACGCGCATCCGGACTTCGCCGAAAAGGTGGCGGCCCGCATCGCCGCGCTGAGCGGACACCCCTTTGTCACCGCCCCCAACAAATTCGAGGCCCTCAGCGCCCACGACGGCTTGGTGGAGGCGCACGGCCACCTGAAAACCATCGCCGCCAGCCTGATGAAGATCGCCAACGACGTGCGCTGGCTGGCCAGCGGCCCGCGCTGTGGCATCGGCGAATTGCGCATCCCAGAAAACGAGCCGGGTTCCTCGATCATGCCCGGCAAGGTGAATCCCACCCAGTGCGAAGCCCTGACCATGGTCTGCGTCCAGGTGATGGGCAACGACGTGGCCGTGGGTTTTGCCGGTTCCCAGGGCAATTTTCAGCTCAACGTGTTCAAGCCGGTGATCATCCACAATGTTCTCCACTCGGTGCGCCTGCTGGCCGACGCCTGTGTCAGTTTTGACGAGCACTGCGCCCGAGGCATCGAGCCCAACCGCGAGCGCATCCAGGCACATCTGGAAGGATCGCTCATGCTGGTGACCGCCCTCAATCCGCACATCGGCTACGACAATGCGGCCAAGGTAGCCAAAAAGGCGTACCAAGAGAACAAAACCCTCAAGGAAACCGCCGTGGAACTAGGACTGATCTCGGCCGAGAAGTTCGACGAGGTGGTGCGACCCGAAAAGATGGTGGGGCCGGGCGGCTGAACCGGAGGAGGACGAGATGGGCGAGGTCTACAGCAAAAAGGCAAGGGCGGCAAACCCTCCCCGCCCTTCGTAAATTCGGACGAGGTCTGGACCGGCATCGAGTACCAGGTGGCCAGCCACCTGATCTACGCCGGCCTGGTGGCCGAGGGGTTGAGTGTGGTGTACGCGGTGCGCCAGGGGGAGGCGCCCAATCACAGAAAGTCCGCCTGCCGCAACCGGTCGAGGTGATGGCCGGCCGGCCCCTCACCTTGGCGCTGGGCTGAAGAGTTCTAACTACACCAAGCGGTTATTCCCGGGGACAATCATGGAGAAATTAAAGGCAGATCTGGCGGTGATCGGGGCAGGTCCGGCCGGGCAAAAAGGGGCTATACAAGGGGCCAAGATCGGCAAGAAGGTGGTGCTCGTCGATCGCCTGGGTCTGTTGGGAGGGGCCTGCCTGCATACCGGCACCATCCCCAGCAAGACCCTGCGCATGGCCATCCTCGACCTGACCGGATTCCTGCAGTCTGCGTACTACGGCCAAGCGCAGAAGACGGCGCGGGAGATCTCGATGAACGACTTGACCTTCCGGGTCAACAAGGTGATCGAGGATGAGAACAAGCTGCTGGCCGAGCAGTGCGCCGGCAACGGGGTTGAGGTAGTCTACGGCACCGCCCGCTTCACCGATGCCCATACCTTGGAGGTGTTGGATGCCCAAGGACAGGTTTCCCACCAGGTGGAGGCAGAAAAATTCCTGATCGCTGTGGGATCGAAGCCGCGTCAGCCCATAGATATCCCCCAGGACCCAGAGGTTTTCCTGGACTCGGACCAAGTTTTCCGCATGGAGCAACTGCCCAAGTCCCTGATTGTCCTGGGCGGGGGGATCATCGGCTGCGAATACGCCACCATGTTCTCGGCCCTGGGCATTTCGGTGCTCCTTTTGGACCGGCGGGAACTGCTGCGCTCGGTGGACGGCGAGATCACCGAATATTTTTGTGAGTACGTGAAGCAACAGGGGAAGATGGAGATCCGGATCAAGCAACCGATCAAGGAAGTGCGCCGCAGCGAGGATGGACAGGCCGAGGTGGTGATGGAGGACGGCGAGTGCCTGCGCGCCGCCGCCCTGTTCTATTCTATGGGGAGGATCGCCAACCTGGAGGGCATGCAACTGGAAAAGGCCGGGATAATGCTGAACAAACTAGGCAATATCCCCGTCAATGAACTCTTTCAGAGCAATTGCTCGCATATCTATGCAGCCGGGGATGTGATCGGTCCCCCCGGCCTGGCTTCCACTGCCATAGAGCAAGGCCGGCTGGCGGTGCGCAATGCCTTTGCCATGAAGACCCACAGCTTCCCCGAGTTCTTCCCCACCGGGATCTACACCATCCCCGAGATCTCCAG
>CAMAVQ010000022.1 GCA_945861755.1 Gemmatimonas phototrophica | reverse complement strand
TCCAGCACCTGGGCCAGGGCGTCGCGGCGGACCAGGCGTTTGAAGCGCTCGGGCTGCAGCGAATCGAGGCTCACCGTCACCCGGTCGAGGCCGGCCTGCCGCAGGGGCCCGGCCAGTTGGGCCAGGTGGGTGGCGTTGGTGGTCAGTGCCAGGTCCTCAATGGCCGACTGCTCTCGCAGGCGGGCCACCAACTCGGGCAGCCCGCGCCGCAGCAGGGGCTCGCCCCCGGTCAGGCGCACCTTGCGCACCCCCGCCAGCACAAAGGCGTCTACCAGCGTCCCGATCTCGGCAAAGCTGAGTACATCCTCCTGGGGCAGCCAGGTGTAGTGCTCCTCGGGCATGCAGTAGGAACAGCGCAGGTCGCAGCGGTCGATGACCGAGACGCGCAGACTGTTCAGGGGCCGGGCCAACTGATCGATGGCCGGCCGGGTGGCGGGTGCCTTCATGGCATTCGGGATGGCGAAAGGTGAGAGAAAAGCGAAAGCTAATATAGGAATTGCCGGGGGGCGGGCAACCGGACCTCCGGTTGCCCGCTGTGGCGGGCGGCGAAAAAACAGGCTGCCGGTCCCCCGAGGCAGGGGGGTCCAGCAATTGCCGACTAGCGCAGGGTGGTGATCAGCAGGAGGATAAAGGTCTCGCCCACAAGAAAACCCACTAGGAAGATCTTGGAGATTTTCCAGGCCGACTCGGTCTGGCTGGAAAATCGATCCATAGCCACTAGCGAGGCCTTAGGGCGGACCGTCGGTGGACGGGCCATCTGGCGTCAATCCGGGTCAACAGGGGACGGCGGGGAAAAAAGAAAAAAAGAAAACAACCTGCAGGGGGTGCAGGTTACAGCTACAAATGAAAAGGTACGGGGCGATTTTGTCAAATGGGAAATAGACCTTCAACCCGTCAGGGAGGCAAGCCTGGCCTGCAGCTGTTTGACGAAGGGGTTGCCGGCAAAGCTGCCCCGCACTGCGGCGAAATCTGCGGCCTGGGCGGCCTCGTCGCCGTCAGCGCCGTACCCTAACATGGCCAGCGGATCGAATTCCTTCTCGGCATCGGCCAGGACCTTCTTGAGGTAGCTGGCCGACAGCTTCTTGTACTCGGCCTCCAGTTGGACGAGGGCGGCCTCGTCCAACTGGTCCACCTCCACGCCCTCGCGGGTGGCAAAGGTGCGCCGCACCCAGCTCCACTCGTCCTGGTCGTAGGCGGCGTGGACCTGGCTCAGGGCGGCCTGGAACTGGGCCAGGTCGGCGATGCGGCCGGTAACGACGGCCCCGGTCAGTTCCTGCAGGCGTTGGCGATTCACCAGCATGCCCCCCACGTCAGCCCATTGCTGGCTGTAGCTGCCGGTATCGGCCAGGGCCTGACGCCAGGCCTGGGGGCCCTGGTCGCGCACCGGGGCCAGGCGGTCCAGGATCTTGCCCTTGAGGTAGATGTCGGTGGCCGAGGCATAGCTGCGGGCGCTGGGGCGCAAGAGCAGGCGTTTGATGAAAGCCCCCTTGTAGCGCACCTGCTCCACCTCCCGGGGGGTCTGTGCGTGTAACTCGGTCATCAGGGCCTCGGCCTGGATCATCTTCTGCACCAGGTAGGGGCTGAACACCGGGAAATGGATCAGGTCGCGCTTGACGGTGCCTTTGCGCCGGTCGCGGGCCGGCCACTTTTCCCCGTCGCGCATCACACCCACGGTGTGCATGTTCATCGCCGGGGTGAGCATGCTCTCGCCGCCCACTTCGGTCAGGTAGGAGAAGGGCAGCTCGCTGGTGTCGAGGTTGCCCAGATGTTTGCCGATGATCACCGAAAAGGGGCCTACGACCGTGGGCCAGAGCATGTACGAGAAGGAGCCATTTTTACTGCCCCGCTGCACGATGCCCTGGTGCACCGGCCCGAGCTTGTACATGTGGTTGCTCTGGTTGGTGCCAGATCCGGCGTTGTAGAAGGAATAGAGGCCGGCGATCAGCAGGGTGCTCTTGTGGTGGGTGACGGTGTAGGGGCCGGCGAAGACCGAGCAGGCTTCCCCATGGAAGCCCTCGCAGTTGGCGAAGAAGAGGGAGTTCTCCCCGGAGAACTGCTTGCCCAGTTGTACGCCCTGGCCGACAAAGCAGCGGCTCAGCACCACCCCGTCCTTTACCGACGAACCCTCGCCGATGATGAAATCCTGGGCAGCCACCCCGGCGCCCACCTGGGCGGGGGCCGGGGGCTCGCTGAGCAGGGTGCCATTGTGGAGGCGCAGGGCCCCGCGCACCTGGGCGGCAGGGCCGATGTTCACGTCGGTGATCGAGGAGACCTGGGTCACTATCGCGCCATCGCCCACCTGACCCCGGTCGGATCTGGTTTTATCTACATAGGCGGCGACCATGGCCTCCAAGCGGGCGATCAGCTCGGGATGGTGGCGGTGCATACACAACAGATAGGCGAACTGGCTCGACATTTCGGCGAAGATGGGGAACTGCCGTCCGCCCGCCTCGTTGACCGCTTCCACCTCTACCCCGTTGCCAAAGGTGGCCCCTGGCCCGGTGGCCATCAAGCCCACGTCGCTGATCACCACCCGGTTGCCCAGGTCGTAGTTGGCCAGGTAGCTGCCGATGCGGGTCACCCGCACCTCGTCTCCCAGGGTGCAGTTGACCAGGGTGGCGTCGGCCAGTTCGGCCGGCAACTCTACGCCGCCGTCGAGGACCACCCGGCCCTGCAGGCTGCCGAGGCGCACCTGACCCCAGAAGCGGACGCGCTGCACCCGGTGGGGGTCAAAACCGGCCCCCACCTGGACGGTGGCCCAGTCCTCGGCCGTGCAGCCGGCACGCGTAAGTACCTCGACTTCGGCACTGGTCAAGGCGCGGTGCTTGCTCATGGGAGTTCTCCTCTGGCCGGAGCCATGGCACTCTTCTATATTCTTCGAGAGACGGATGCTACCCCATCCAAGGGTTGAAAGATTATCCCCCCACAGGTCGCTGTCAAGCATAGACGCAGCGCTTTACACGGCAGGGGGCATTTTCTACATTGTCTGCCTCAAACCTCTTAGTGGGAGAGTTGCGGCATGGCGGGAAATATCAAGGTTATTGTCTGTCCCGACGCCCCGAGCGTGGCCCGTAGCGCTGCCGGGATCTTTGCGGCGCTGATCCGCTCCAAACCCAGCGCCGTCCTCGGCCTGGCCACTGGTTCCACGCCCGAGCAGACCTATGCCGAGTTGGCGCGCCTGCACCGGGAAGAAAAGCTCAGCTTCGCCAAGGTCAGCTCCTTCAACCTCGACGAGTACTGGGGCCTGGACGGGGACCACGACCAGAGCTATCGCTATTTCATGAACACCAACCTCTTCAAACAGGTCGATATCCGGCCCTGGAACACCCAGGTGCTCAACGGCCGGGCGACCAATCCTGCGCTCGAATGCCAGGCCTACGAGACCAAGATTCTCTCGGTGGGCGGGGTGGACCTATGGCTCTTGGGCATCGGCGGCAACGGCCACATCGCCTTCAACGAGCCGGGCAGCTCGGTGGACAGCCGCACCCGCCTGGTCAGCCTGACGCCCAGCACCATCGCCGCCAACAGCGACGGCCGTTTCTTCAAGGACCCCGCCGAGGTGCCCCGTTGCGCTCTGTCGGCCGGCATCGGCACCATCCGCGAGGCGCGCCAGCTCTTGCTGCTGGCCACCGGCGCCAAGAAGGCGGCCGCTGTGGCCGCCGCCGTCGAGGGTCCCTTCAGCCCCGATTGCCCTGCCAGTCTGCTGCAAGACCATCCCGACTGCACCTTTATCGTCGACCGGGAAGCCGCTGCCGGCCTGAAGATCACCCGCAACTGAGCCTGAGGAGGACAACTATCTATGGACCGCCCCGAGATCAAGGACCGGGTCTACCGCGTCATCACCCAGGTGCTCAAGCTCGAAGCTGGGCAGATCCAGGAGGGCCACACCTTCACCGTCGACCTGGGCGCCGAGTCGGTGCAGTCGGTGGAGCTGATGGCCGGCTTTGAAGAGGAATTCGACATCGAGATGGACGAGGACGAGGCCCTGGAGGTGCAGACGGTGGGTTCGGCCATCGATTTTATCGCCCGGTACGTGCATTGAGTTAGGAGGGAAAGGCCGCGATGACTGATATGGTTGCCGCCCCGAAGCAGTGGCCGCTGGTAGAAACCGAGGCGCCCAATCTGCTCGACGAACAGTTCGACTACCGCCTGCCTCCCAAGATCCTCTTCGATGGCCCCATCTACGAGGAGATAGCCGGCAAAGTAGTGAAGTTCGATCCGCAGGAGGCTCTGACCCGAGATCTGGTAATTACCGACACCACCTTCCGCGACGGCCAGCAGGCCCGTCCTCCATACACCGTGGAGCAGCAGGTCAAACTCTACGACATGCTGGCCAAACTCGGAGGCCCTCGGGGCATCATCCGTCAGACCGAGTTTTTTCTCTACACCAAGAACGACCGCCGGGCCCTGGACGAATGCCGGGCCCTGGGGCACCGCTATCCCGAGATCACCTCGTGGATCAGGGCCGACAAGGGGGATTTTCGCCTGGTCAAGGAGGCGGGGGTCAAGGAGACGGGCATGCTCACCTCCTGCTCCGACTACCACATCTTCCTCAAGCTCAAGAAGAACCGCCAGCAGGCTTTCGCCGACTACCTCGAAGTGGTGGAGGCGGCCTGGGAGGCGGGCATCCGCCCCCGCTGCCATCTAGAGGACGTCACCCGCGCTGACATCGAGGGTTTTGTGCTGCCCTTTGTCGCCGAATTGATGCGGCGCTCCGAGCAGGTGCCCCCCGAATTGAGCGCCAAGGTGCGGCTGTGCGACACCATGGGCTTTGGCCTCAGCTTCCCCGGTGCCACCCTGCCCCGTTCCATCCCCAAGCTGATCTACCGGATGACCCACGACGCCGGGGTGCCCCCCGAATGCCTGGAGTGGCACGGCCACAACGATTTTCACAAGGTCCACATCAACGGGGCCAGCGCCTGGCTATACGGCTGCAATGCGCTCAACACCACCCTCTTCGGTTTTGGCGAGCGCACCGGCAATCCTCCCCTCGAAGGGGCAGTGATCGAGTACATCGCCCTGCGGGGTGACTTGTGCGGCATCGACACCCGCATGATCCAGGAGATCGCCGAATATCTGCGCTCGACCGGGGTCGAAATCTCTCCCAACTATCCCTTTGTGGGCCGGGATTTCAACACCACCCGCGCCGGCATCCACGCCGGCGGCCTGCGCGCCGACGAGCGGATCTACAATATCTTCGACACCGCCGCCCTTTTCGGCCGGCCCCCCAGGGTGTCGATCACCGACAAATCCGGGGTGGACGGGGTGGCCGTCTGGGTCAATGAGTTCCTCGGCCTCAAGGGCGAGGAGCGGCTCAACAAGATCAAGGTGCACAAGGTGGCGCGCTGGGTGATGGACCAGTACGAGGTGCACCAGCGCCTGAGCGCCATCACCGACGAAGAGCTGGCGGTCCAGGTCAAGGATCATTTGCCCGAGTACTACGCCCGCCGCCCGCCCGGCTGATTTAGGCGCGCCGCTGCGCATGCAAATTCTGGTCCTCAATTGCGGCAGTTCCTCGGTCAAGTACCACCTCTTCGATATGGAGACCGAGCGCGACGTGGCCGGTGGGCTGGTGGAGCGCGTCGGCCAGGCCGATGCCCTGGCGACTCACCGGTGGGCTGGAGGCAGCGCACGAGAGGAAGTGGCGGCGGCCGACCACCGGGCCGCTCTGCTCCACATCCGCGAGGTATTGCAAGCCCATGGCGGCGACGAGGTGGCGGCGGTGGGCCACCGGGTAGTACACGGGGGCGAGCGCTTTGTGCAGGCGGCGTTGATCACCCCGGAGGTAGAGCGGACCATCGAGGCGTGCGCGGTGCTGGCACCACTGCACAATCCGCACCACTTGGTGGGCATCCGCGCGGCGCGGCAGTTCTTCCCGCAGGTGCCGCATGTGGCCGTCTTCGACACCGCTTTTCACCAGTCGATGCCGGAGCGGGCTTTTCTCTACCCCCTGCCCTACGAGCTCTACCAAGAACAGCGCATCCGCCGCTACGGCTTTCACGGCACCTCGCACCGCTATGTGGCCGGGCGCGCTGCTCGGCTGCTGGGCAGGGACCAGGACGATTTCACCGGCATCACCTGTCACCTGGGCAACGGTTGCTCCCTGGCCGCCATCGAAGAAGGGCGCTCGGTGGACACCTCGATGGGCCTCACCCCCCTCGAAGGCCTGATGATGGGCACCCGCTCGGGCGACATCGATCCGGCCATCATCTTCCACCTGGCCGCACAGGAGCAACGGACCCTGCCGCAGATCGACCAACTGCTCAATCGCCAGAGCGGTCTGCTGGGAGTCTCGGGGGTGTCCAACGACCTGCGCCAGGTGCAGGAGGCCGCCGCCGGGGGCAGTCACCGCGCCGAACTGGCCCTGGAACTATACGCCTACCGCGTGCGCAAATATATCGGCGCGTACCTGGCGGTGCTGGGCCGGGCCGAGGCGGTGGTGTTCACCGCCGGGGTGGGCGAACACAGCAGCCAGATGCGCCGGCGTATCCTGGAACCCCTGGCTGGTCTGGGGCTGGTGCTCGATGCAGAGCGCAATCGGGACGAAGGGTCCGGAGAACGGGAGATCTCGCAGCCCTCTTCGCCGGTCAAACTGCTGGTCATTCCCACCAACGAAGAGCTGGTCATTGCCCGGGACACCAGGGGTATCTTGTTATCGCGGGCATCGAGTTGATTGCCGAGGAGCGCACATGGCCGATGAGAGTACCGCCGGGTTGAGCCCGGTGGAACGCCGGGTGCTGGAAGGATCGCCCTTTGCGGCGCTCTACCCCCCAGCCGAAAAGATCCGGACCCTGGTGGTCGATAATTTTCCGGCCCTGGGCAAATTGGCGGCCATGCGTTTCATCGAGTGGGTGCAGGACCACCCAGGTGGGGTGATCTCCCTGCCCACCGGCAAGACCCCCGAGCATTTTATCAGATGGGTACAGCATCTGTTGCAGGGTTGGGGTACTCCGGAGATTTGCCGCGAGTTGGAAGAGGCCGGGATCACTCCGGGGCGCCGGCCCGACCTGGGCAGCCTGCACTTTGTGCAGATCGACGAGTTTTACCCCATCGATCCGGCCCAGCACAATAGCTTTCACTCCTACGTCTCCCGTTTTTACCTCGAAGGTTTCGGCCTCGACCCGCACAAAGCGCTGCTGATCGATGGTACCCGCATTGGCTTGCCTGCCGGCCACACCCTGCGCTCGGCCTGGCCGGCCGACGAAGTGGACCTCAGCCTGCGCTACCGGGCAGCCCACACCCCCCTGGAGCAACTCCAGCAGCGGGTGTTGGCCGGGGTGGACCAGTGGTGCCAGGAATTCGAGAGTCGGGTGCGGGAACTGGGCGGCATCGGGTTCTTTTTGGGCGGCATCGGCCCGGATGGTCATATTGGCTTTAACGTGCGGGGCTCGGATCACCGCTCCACCACCCGGCTGACCGCGGTCAACTACGAGACCCAGGCTTCCGCTGCCGGCGATTTGGGGGGCATCGAGGTGGCCCGCAAGCGGCTGGTGATCACCATTGGCCTGGGCACCATCACCTACAACCCCGACTGCTGCGCCATTGTCATCGCCGCCGGCGAAGCCAAGGCCCAGATCGTCGCCGCCGCTGTCCAGCAGCAGGCCCATATCGACCATCCCGCCACCAGCCTGCACCTCCTACCCCAGGCCCGCTTCTATCTGACCCTGGGGGCAGCCAAACTGTTAGAAGAGCGCCAGGTGGTCCTGCTGGAGCGGGCCCCGGCCCTGGACGAGGAGGAGATCGAAAAGGTGGTGGTGGACCTGGCGGTGGCCCGCCGCAAGCGGGTGGATCAGTTGGGCCGCGACGATTTTGCCGCCGATCTGCGGGGCGCGGTGCTCTTGCGCAAATGCCCCGAGCCGGTGGAGGCGCTGACCGGGCGGGTGCGCGCCAGCCTGATCGCCAAGCTGGAGCGGGGCATGAGTACCCGCAGCCAGACCCGCTTTCTGCACACCGAGCCCCACCACGACGACCTGATGCTGGGCTACCTGCCCTACATCGTGCGCCACGTACGGCAGGCCAGCAACACCCATCACTTCGTCTGCCTGACCGGCGGTTTCACCGCGGTGACCAATCGTTTCATCCAGGACCACCTGGCCCGCCTGGCCCGCTTCCTGGACACCCCCGAGTTCGTCCGGCTGCACGGGCAGGGCTACTTTGTTCCGGACAATGAAAATGGCCGCAACCGCGACGTGTGGCAGTACCTGGACGGGGTGGCCGGCGCTGACCAGGATCTCCGCGACGAAGGGGCGGCCCGCCGTTTTTTGCGCAACCTGATGGGGGTGTACGCAGAGGAGGGCCTGGAGGGGATCGGGCGGTGCATGGCCGAACTGGAAGCCTACTTTGCCGCCCAGTACCCGGGGCAGAAGGATGGCCCCCAGGTGCAGCAGCTCAAGAGCCTGTGCCGCGAGTGGGAGGCCGAGTGCATCTGGGGCTACTTCGGCTGGCATTGCCCCAGCATCCGCCATCTGCGCCTGGGTTTCTATACCGGCGACGTCTTCACCCGCGAGCCCACGGTTGACGGGGACGTGGTCCCCATCCTCAAGCTACTCGAAGAGGTGCAGCCGGACGTGGTGGGGGTGGCCCTCGACCCGGAGGCCAGCGGGCCAGACACCCACTACAAGGTGCTGCAGTCCATCGCCGAGGCCCTGCGCCGCTACGAGGGACAGAGCGGCCGCTCTGACCTCCGGGTATGGGGGTACCGCAACGTCTGGTACCGGTTCCACCCCGCCGAGGCCAACATCTTTGTGCCGGTGTCCCTGAACATGTTCGCCACCATGCACAACGCCTTCATGAACACCTTCATTTCGCAGAAGGACGCCTCCTTCCCCAGCTACGAACACGAGGGACCCTTCTCCGGACTGGCGCAGCGCATCCAGGTGGAGCAGTACCAGAAACTCAAGGTTTGTCTGGGACGTCAATGGTTCCACGAACACCCCAGCCCGCTGATCCGGGCCACCCGTGGCTTGGTCTACCTCAGGGATCTCAGTTTGGCAGAGTTCTATGCCCGCAGCCGGCAGCTGCAGGCCTATGCCGAGCGCGGTTGACACTGCCTGGCAGGCAGAGTAGGTTTTCGGCAATCTCCATGGGAGATGCACGCCGGCTGTTTTTTGGGGAGCGTTAGTGCATGGAATGGAGTGTGGAGCAGCTGTCTAGCTCGCTGGCCCGAACCATCGCCCGCTTCGAAGAGGAGGAGCTGGAGGTGCGACCCAGCCGGGTCACGGTGATGGTAGAGGAGGACTTGGTGATCGTCCACCTCTTAGAGGTGCTCTTGCCCTCGGAACGGGCGCTGGCGCGCACCGAGGCTGGCCAGGCCATGCTCCAGCGCTTCAACACCCTGCTCTTCAATTCCGGCTCTTCGCCCTCGGTCATGGAGCAGGTTTCCCAGGTGCTCAGGCGCGAAGTGACCGAAGTGCAGACCAGCCTCAGTTCGCTCTCGGGGAGCCTGGTGGTGGTTTTCGCCCTGGGCGAGGCCGTACAACCCGACCTCGACCAGCACCTGGATCAGGGACCGCGCAACTAGCAGGAGGAGATCATGTCCGTCATCACCATTGCCCGCCAGTTGGGCAGCAACGGCGACTGGATCGCCGAGCAGGTGGCCCGGAAACTTGGGTATCAATGCGTGGATCGCCGGCTGGTAGAGGAGATGGCAGCCTTGGCCGATGTGCCGGCCGAGGAGGTCGAAAAGCTCGACGAAAAGGGGGAGGGACGCATCTCGCTCTTTCTCAAACGCCTGCTGGTACCCGAGGCCGGGATGGGCGGCTTGCCCCTGGCGGTGGGTTTCCCCGAGTTCGGCATGGAGTTTCCCTACCTGCTGGAGCGCGGCCGGCCGGAGAAAACTTCGTACCTGGACCGGGGCACCTACCAACTGCTGATCACCACCCTGGTCCAGGATTTCGGCGCCACCGGCAAGGTGGTGGTGGTGGGCCGGGCCAGCCAAATGATCCTGGCCGATTTGCCCGGGGCCTTCCACTGCCGGGTCGTGGCTCCTTTCAAATTGCGCTGCGAGCGGCTGGCCCAGGCGCGGCAGATGGACCTGGAGAGCGCCGCCGGGCTGGTCGAACAGCACGACCGCTGGCGCAAGCAGTATCTGGAGAACTACTACAGTGCCGATTGGGACGATCCCCTGCTCTACCACCTGACCATCAATACCGGCAAGGTGACGCCCGAGGAAGCAGTGGAACTGATCGCCCGCCAGTTGGGCTGACCCGCGGGGTTTTTCGGCGCCGGGTGGTGTATAATCGGGAAAATATCTTAAATTCTCTACTTATGGCGCCGAGGACCACCGACCTGCGAGCAGATCCCTCTGCTGGCCCTGCCCTTGCGCCTGACCGGCTGCGACGGGAGGATAGCAATGGCTAAACTGCGCTTCGGGATCATTGGCTGCGGCGACATCGCCGCCAATTCCTTTGCACCCAGCTTGCTCAAATCGGACCGGGCCGAGTTGGTGGCCGTATGCCGGCGCGACCTGGAAAAAGCCAAGGCCTTTGCCCAGCGTTTCGGCGGCTGTGCCGCGTACGGCAGCGCCAGCGAACTCTTGCGGGACCCGGCCGTAGAGGCGGTGGTGGTGGCCACGCCCACCGATACCCATTTCACCGCCACCCTTGAGGCAGCTCGCCTGGGCAAACACGTATTGTGCGAAAAACCCATGGCCCATAACGCGGCCGAATGCCGGGCGATGATCGAGGCCTGCCGCGCCGCCGGGGTGAAATTGGGGGTGGCGTACCGCCGGCGTCTTTTCCCCCAGGTGCTCAAGGCCAAGGAGTTGGTCGCCCAGGGGCGCATCGGCAAGGTGGTCTGCGTGCGCACCCATTACAGCGGCTGGTCGCCGATGGCGGCGGGTAACTGGCGCATCACTCCGGGCATAGGCGGGGCCCTGATGGAGATGGCCGTGCACCGCATCGAGGTGCTGCTGCACTTCGCCGGCCAGCCCACCGAAGTATCGGCGCTGATCGAGAGCGTGCACCACGGCTGGCCGGTCGATGACTCGGATGCGCTGGTCCTGCGTTTCGCCGACGGCAAGATCGGCATGCACTCGACCATCCTCACCTCGCCGCCCCGCCGCGACACGGCCCAGATCGACGGCACCGAGGGCCGCATCCTCATCGATTCCCTGGAATTTGGCAGCACCCAGTTGCGTTTCGAGAGCGCCGCCGGCGCCGAGGAGATCGCCGTGACCCCCCTGGTGGGTCCCTATTTTGACTTGCCGATGATCGATGACTTTGCCGAGGCGGTGGGTCAGGGGCGCGAGCCGGTCTGCAATGGGCTGGCCGGGTACTGGACCCAGGCGGTGGTGGACGCCGCTTTCCTGTCGGCCAAGGAGCGGCGCCTCGTCAAGGTGGAACCGTGGGCGTGAGGAGCGCGAGGGTTTGATAACCGATCAAGTTTTTATCTGGGGGGCATTCGGCCTCTTCGTGGTGGCGATGCTGGTTGTCGACCTGGGGGTGCTGGGCGGCAAGAACCGGACCATCGGCATTAAAGAGGCCCTGGTGTGGAGTGGCATCTGGGTAGTGGTGGCCCTGGTTTTCAACGTCGGGATCTACTTTTTCTTCCAGGGCTCGGAGCGAGCGCTCAACTTCTTGGCCGGGTACCTGATCGAACGCGCGCTCAGCCTCGACAATATCTTCGTCTTCCTGGTGATTTTCTCCTATTTCGGGGTCGCCCCGCACCTTCAGTACAAGGTCATCTTTTGGGGCATCATCGGTGCGGTGGTGCTGCGGGCCCTCTTCATCGCCGCCGGCATTGCCCTGATCGCCAAATTCCACTGGGTCATCTATATCTTCGGTGCCCTACTGGTGTGGACCGGGATCAAGATGGCCCTGCAAAAAGGCGAGCAGATCGACCTGGAGCAGAACCCGGTGGTCCGCCTTTGCCGCCGCTTCATCCCGCTCACCGAAGGATACGAAGGGGACCGCTTCTTTGTGAAGCGCGAGGGCCGGCGCCTGGCCACGCCGCTCTTTGTGGTGCTGCTGGTGGTCAGCGTGATGGACGTGGTCTTTGCCATTGACTCGGTCCCCGCAGTTTTTGCCATCACCCTCGACCCTTTCATCGTTTTCAGTTCCAATGTCTTTGCCGTGCTGGGGCTGCGCGCCCTCTATTTTGCCCTGGCCGGTCTAATGCAATTGTTCCACCACCTCCACTATGGGCTGTCCCTCATCTTGGTATTCGTGGGGGCAAAGATGTTGCTGGCCGATTTTTATCACATCCCCACGGTGGTGGCTCTGGGGGTGCTGGCGCTTATCCTTGCTGGCTCGGTGGTCTTCTCGATCTTCTACCCGCAACCGGCACCGCCCGACCCTGTCCACCAGCCAACCGACCAAACCAAGGCCGACCTTTGAGGAGGTACGCATGAATTATATCGACGCCCACGCCCATGTCTGGACCGACGACCTGGCCAACTACCCTTTCGCCCAGTCCTTCAAGGCCGAAGACGCCAAGCCGGCTACTTTTCTGCCCGAGGATCTCCTGGCCCAGGCCATGCCCTGCGGGGTGGACCGGGTGGTGCTGGTGCAGATGAGTTACTACGGCTCGGACAATTCCTACATGCTCGATGTGATGGAAGAGCACCCCGGCGTTTTTGCCGGCATTGGCATCGTCGACTGGAATGGGCCGGAGCCGGAAGAAGAGATGCGCTGGCTGGGCGAGTGTGGGGTGCGCGGTTTTCGTATCTACCCGCGCGGAGTACCCGTAGAGCAGTGGTTGGACGGGGAGGGTTTCGAGCGGATGTTCAAGGCTGGGGCCGAACACCGGTTGGCGCTGTGCCCGCTGATCAACCCGGATGGGTTGGTTTCCCTGAGCCGGCGCTGCGAGCAGTTCCCCGAAACGCCGGTGATCATCGACCATCTCTGCCGCATCGGGGCCGGCTCGCCCATCAGCGACGAGCAAGTGGCGGCGCTGTGCCGTATGGCCCAGTACCCGGCGGTGATGGTCAAAGTCTCGGCCTTCTACGCCCTGGGGCAGAAGACCCCGCCCTACCTCGACCTGGGCGGCATGATCCGGCAGGTGTACGACGCCTTTGGTCCGCAGCGGTTAATGTGGGCCAGCGATTCCCCCTACCAGGTGCAGGTCCCCCACACCTATCGGGAGAGCTTGGAACTGGTACACCAGGGACTGGACTTTCTCTCGGATGAAGACCGGGACCAGATCCTGCGCCGCACGGCAGAGGAGTTCTTCTTTCCGGGCTAGGTGCGCTCCAGATAGGTTTTGACGATCTGGATGACCAACGCTACGTCGTGGCGGGCCTCGGCCAACGGGGTGCGGCAGGGGGTGCCCTCGGTCAGGCACTGGTGGAAGTGGCGCAACTCGCGGCTGAAGGGGTTCTCCCAATCGATGGCCGGCTCGCCCCGCAGCGGCACGCCCTGCGCGTCGTTGCGGTGGATGAACAGCGAGGAGAGCTGGCCGCGGGAAAAGCCGGTGGGGTAGGAGAGTACCAGCCGCACCGCCTCGTCGTAAATCTCCAAGGTCTCCCTGAATTCCCACAGTTTGGGCAGCTCGACCCAGGTGGCGGCGCAGCGCACCCCTCCGGGGTATTCGATGAGCGCGTTGATCGCCCACCCCTCGTTCCAGATCTCCGCACTGATCACCCGCTCTGGCACCCCCAGCATCAGGCGCAATCCGTACAGGTCGTGGATCATGCTGCCGGCCAGAATGAAGAAGGCCCGCTCGGCCTGGGGGGAGACCTGGCCCAGGGCCTGGTGCAGGGCCGCCTGGCGCGCCGCTTGCAGGGCGGTGCCGGCCTCGGGGGGGATGTCGTCGAAGCGCATCAGGCGGAACTGGCGCAGGTGGTGGGAATTGTCGGTGTGCAGGTGGTTGACCTGGGCGAAGCGGATCTCCTTCAGCTCGTCCACCTCGCGCCTGGCCCGCTCAAAGGCCGGGTCGTAGACCTTCATGTACCCGGCTTGGGCCACCACGCCGGCTGCCTGGGCCGCGCCGATCATTGCGTCGGCTTCCTCTAGCGAAAAACACACCGGCTTCTCGATGAAGACGTGTTTGCCGGCCGCAAAGGCGGCCAGGGCGACTTCGGTCTTGGGGTCGGAGTGACATAGCAGCACGGCGTCGAGGTCGGCCTCCAGCAGTTGGCGGTAATCGCTGGTATGGCGGGGCAGGTGGAAACGGCGGGCCACGGCCTGGGCCAACTGCGCCGAACGGTCGCAGACCATCGCCACCTCGAACTCTTCTTGCATCTCGGCCAAGTTGGGCAAATGCTGGACCTGGGCGATGGCGCCGCAGCCGACGACGCCGAGACGTATGGGGGCCATTGGCGGTCTCCTATTCTGTTTTCGCCATTCTGGGCGCCAGGGTGTTCCATTGGTCGCCCAGGTTGTGCAGTTGCTTGAAGGTCTGGTATACCCCTTCCCACATGGTGTTGCGGGCCTGTTGGGCAGCGGCGTCGTCGCCGGCGGCCAGGGCCTGTTTCAGTTGCATGGCGGCCTGGGCTTGCTGGCGGGCGCTCTCCTGAGCCAGGGCGGCCGTCACCTGGAAGGACTGCACCCAGCGGTCGGCCAGCACCTCGACCGGGGTCTGGGTGTCGGTCTCCACATCGTAGGCGCTGGAGGGGATGAAGTGGATGGGCAGGCGCTCACCTTCCGGGGTTCTGCCGGTGTGGGTGGGCTGGATATGGGGCGTCACCGAGAGGTACATGATCATCGGCTCGTCGCCCACCACGCGCACGCTGTGGGGTTCGTCGGCCAGGGCCACACAGAGTTGCCCCGGCCCCAGCTCGGCCTCTTCCCCGCTGATCTCAAAGACGCAGCGGCCCTGGAGGATGAGGAAGATCTCGTGGCCCAGGTCGTGGCTGTGGCGGGAGGCCACCTGGCCTGGCTCCATGCGCAGGAAGCGGGAGCGGATCTGGGGGGTGACCAGCAGGTTGCGGATGTCGGTGCGAAAGTCATAAACTTTGAGTGCCATGGGGTCTCCTCGGTCAAAAGACACCCCGCAAATTAGGCCAAGCAGCTCGGCCAATCAAGGAGCTCAGTTATGGGCACTCTGCACGGCACCCTCACCGATGCGGCCACCGGCCAACCCATCGACGCCAAGGTCCATGTGCTCGACGCCATGGGCAATTTTGCCCAGCCGGCGGGGGCGTTGCTCAAGCGCGGGACCGGCACGCCCTTCTTCTTCGCCAAGGACGAATTCGAGGTGAACGCCCCGCGCGGGCGCGCCGAGGTGCTGGTGGAGCGGGGCACCGAGTACGAGCCGGCCCGGGCCGTGGTCGAGGTGCCGGCCAAGGGCTCGGCCTCGGTGGAGATCGCCCTGAAGCGCTGGTACTATCCCCAGGAGGGGCACTGGTACCCGGGCAACACCCACATCCACTACGACGACAAGGAGACCCGGCCCGACCAGCGGCTGGGGGTGGACTGCTCGGTGGAGGGGTACAACGTCACCGTGGTCAGCGTGCTCGACCGGCGCCAACTCCCCTATGCCAGCAACAAATATCCCATCGGGGTAATGAACGAGTTCACCACTGCCCACCACGTGCTCGACATCGGCGAAGAGAACCGCCACTACGGTGGGTCTTCGCCCTGGGGCATGGGCTACGGGCATGTGATGTTCCTCAACCTGCGCAACCTGGTGCAGCCGGTGAGCCGGGGCCACATCCTCACCGCCCAGTTCGACCCCGACTATCCGCCCCTGTGTTTCTGCTGCGACGAAGCGCGCGACCAGGGGGGGATTGTGATCTGGTGCCACAACGGCCAGGGCATGGAAGCGCCGGTGGCCGCGGCCCTGGGCAAACTCGACGCCTTCAATCTCTTCGATCCTTTCTGGATGGACCCCGAGTACGATTTGTGGTACAAGCTGCTGGACTGCGGCCTGAAGCTGCCGGCCTCCACCGGCACCGACTGGTTCGTCTGCTCCAACAACCGGGTCTATGTGCAGACTGAGGAAGCCTTCTCCTATGCCAGTTGGATTGAGGGCATGAAGGCAGGCCGCACCTTCATCACCAACGGGCCGGCCCTGGATTTGCGGGTGAACGGCCGGCCCATCGGCAGCGAGTTGTCGCTGAGCGCGGAGAGCGAGTTGGAAGCGGAGGTGAGTTTCCGCTCCTACTACCCAATCGAGCGGGCCGAGTTGGTGGTGGACGGGCAGGTGGTGTGCCGGGAGGAGTGGCCGCAGGGCCGGCGCGAAGGGGTCTTTCGCCGCAGCTTTCGGGCGGAGCGGGACGGCTGGGTGGCGGCGCGGCTGTGGGGCGATTCGCGCGACAGCTTCGGCCACGCCATCTTTGCCCACACCAGCCCGGTCTACTTCCGGGTGGGTCGGCCCTCGCTGCGGCGGCCCGAGGCAGCGCGCTTTTTTCTGGAGGCCATCGAAGACTCCTTCAAGTGGATAGATACCTGGGGCCGCTACAACAACGACCGGCAGCGCGAGGAGGTGAAGGAGTTGTTCAGGAGAGGTAGGGAGGTGTACACGGGGTTAGTGTAGAACCTCCACCGAGGCACTCCCTCGGCCTCGGGGTCGTCTCCCCGCCGCTTTAGCCTAATCGTGACTTCCACAGCGCCCAGGTGATCTCCCCGAACTCGGCGGGGGTCACCCGGCATACGGTTTTGCGCCGCAGCTTCTCGGGCAGCCGCCCCATGGTTTTGGCCAGCAGGGGCTGGGGCAGTTCCCGCTCGCGGATGGCCTGGGCTGCCTGGGCCAGGGTTTCTTGTCGATTTCTGAAGAAGGCCTCCAGCACCATGCGGAAAAACTCCTCGTCCGGCACCGAGAATTTGGGCCGGGTGCGTTCGATGCGCACCAGGGCACTCTCCACCTCGGGGGGCGGATAGAAGGCCTGGCGGTCCACCTCCTCCAGTACCTCCACCTCAGCGCGCCGGCCCACGGCCACGCTCAGTCGCCCATAGCCGCTTTCGCCCACCCTGGCCCCCAGACGCCGGGCCAGATCCCGCTGTACCATCAGCACTGCCCGCTCGAAGCGCCGTTCCAGTAGCTTGAAGATCAGGGGCAGGGCCACCTGGTAAGGTAGGTTGGCCACGGCTTTGTCAAAGGGCGGGAACGCCACCTCCACCGCGTCGCCCCAGAGGACTTCGAGTTGGGGATGGAGCGCTTGCAGATCGCCGAGGCACTTTTTGAATTGAGGATCGCGTTCGATGGCAATCACTTTCCCCGCCTGCCCAGCCAGGAGCACGGTGAGGTTGCCGATGCCCGGCCCGATTTCGAGCACGGTGTCGCCTGGGCGCAACTCGGCGTAGGCCAATTCGCGCTCCAGCAGTTGCTGGTCGGCGAGGAAATGCTGTCCCAGCTTTTTGTCCGGGCGCAGGCCATAGCGGGTCAGCAGATCTTGGGTGGACACGTCGTCCTCACAAAAAAAGAGCCGGCCCCGATTGCAGGCCGGCTCAGGTACACGGTGCGGTTAGGCTCAGCCGTGGGTCAGGAAACGCTCGGCCTCGATGGCAGCCATGCAGCCAGTGCCGGCAGCGGTCACGGCCTGGCGGTACACGTGGTCCTGCACATCGCCGCAGGCAAAGACCCCCGGGATATTGGTGGTGGTAGTCCCCGGCACGGTGCGGATGTAGCCGGTCTCGTCCATGTCGAGCTGGCCTTTAAAGATCTGGGAGTTGGGCTGATGGCCGATGGCCATGAACACCCCCTCGCAGGCATGCTCCCACACTCGGCCGGTCTTGGTATCCTTGAGGCGCACCCCGCGCACCGCCTTCTGGCCCTCCTGCGAGAGGATCTCCTCGGGGATGGCGTTGGTGATGAAGGCGATCTTGGGGTTGTCCTGGGCGCGCTTGAGCATGATGCGCGAGGCGCGGAAGGCGTCCCGCCGGTGGATGAGGGTGACCTTGGAGGCGAACTTGGTCAGGTAGTTGGCTTCCTCCATGGCCGAGTCGCCGCCGCCGATTACCGCGATCTCCTTGCCGCGAAAAAAGAAGCCGTCGCAGGTGGCGCAGGCCGAGACCCCGTGGCCCATCAGCAGGCGTTCAGATTCCAGACCCAGCAGCCGGGCAGTGGCACCGGTGGCCACAATCACCGCGTCGCCGGTGAAGTGCTCCCCGTCGCTCTCTACGGTGAAGGGCCGGCTGCCCAGGTCCACACTGGTAGCGATCTTGAACTCGCACACGGCCCCGAAGCGGGTGGCCTGGGCGCGCATCTTCTCCATCAACTCGGGCCCCATGATGCCTTCGGGGAAGCCGGGGTAGTTCTCCACGTCGGTGGTGATGGTCAGTTGTCCACCCGGCTGCAGGCCCTCCAAAACCAGGGGGGCCAGGTCGGCGCGGGCGGCGTACAGGGCGGCCGTCAGGCCGGCGGGTCCGGAGCCGATGATGATGACTTTATAGTGTTTGGTCTCTGCCATTGAGCAGTCCTTTGGAGGTAGTGAATCACAGCATACGGGCGTTCAAATATCAAACATCAACAACGCCCGGCACTTCGGCAAGAGAGGGCTCAGGAGGGATCGATGAAGGACGAGGTGCCGCTGAACAGGGGGTCAGGCCACCCGGCTGAGCAGGGGTTTGCCCTCCAGGCCGGCCCTGAGATTGTCCACTGAGCGCTGGGCCATGGCCTGGCGGGTCTGATGGGTGGCGCTGCCCAGGTGGGGCACGATGATCACGTTGTCCAGCCCCAGTAGGGGATGGTCGCGCGGCAGGGGCTCGGGCTCGGTCACGTCCAAACCTGCGGCCCAGATGGCCTTGGCCTGCAGGGTCTCGAAGAGGGCCTGGTGATCGACCACTCCGCCGCGGGCGGCGTTGACCAGCACCGCGGTGGGTTTCATCAGGGCCAGTTCGCGCCGGCCGATCATGCCGCGGGTCTGGCTGGTCAGGGGCATGTTGAGGGCCACGAAATCAGACTGGGCGAGCAACTCGTCGAGGGGGACATAACGAGCGCCCAACTCGGCAGCCCGGGCGCTGGGCTGGCGGTTGTGGTAGATCACCCGCATGTCGAAGGCCAAAGCTCGTTTCGCCACCTGGCAGCCGATGCTGCCCAGGCCAACAATGCCCAGGACCGCCCCATGCACCTCCTGGCCCAGCATAAAGCTGGGATCGTAGTGGGTGAACTCGGCGCTGCGGGCGAAGTGGTCCCCTCTGACCAGGTTGCGGGCTGCGGCCAGCAAGAGGGCAAAGGTCATGTCGGCCGTGGCCCCGTCCAAGAGCTTGGGGGTGTTGCCCACGGGAATGCCGCGCTGGCGGGCCGCCTCCAGGTCGATGTGATCCACCCCCACCCCAAAGTTGCTGATCACCTTCAGGCGCGGCATGAGGTCCATCATCTCTCCGCCGATGTGGTGATGGCCGAAGTTGTAGATCCCCTCGATGCGCTGCAGGGCTTCGGCGGAAGGCGGGGCGGCCAGGGGATTCCACTGGCACAGCTCACCCATGGCTTCGAGCAGGGGGCGGATGGTCTTATAGGGCTCCACTTCGGAGCGGAGCAGGATCTGGTGGGCCACGCTCAACGCCTCCCGACGGCTTTTTTGACCATGGCTGCCACGTCTACCACCTTGCCCTTGGCCGAGGCCTCGATGGCGGCGAACATGGTCGCGTTGCTCTGCAGATTGTCCTCGAGCACGGTCTCGGGTTTCGGGCCGCCAGCCAACCATTTGAGGTGGGCATCGATCACATAGTTGTGGCCCTGGAAAGGGGGCTGGACCTGGGGCACCTCCTCGGTGGTCAGGGCGCCGGTGGCGTTGTCGCGCATCACCAGGCGCAGCACGTTGTCGCTGTCGATCACCACCTCGCCCTTTTCGCACACGGCCCGGTAGTACTCGCGGTGCCAGGCGTTCTGGTGGCCGGTGCCGCTGCAGGTGCCCTCGTAGTGGGCGACCACCCCATTGGCCATCTTCATCACGTAGTTGGCGTTGGATTCCCCTTTGAAACTGCTCCAGGGGCGGTTCCACTCCCACCCGGAGATCTGCACGCAGCGCGAACCGGTTAGATTGCGCAGCATATCCAGGTGGTGTACCCCGCCCTCGACCAGCAGCGAGTGGGGGATCTCGTGGCGGAAGGCACCCCAGGCCGCGTAGGTGCGATAGTCAGCGGCAAAGTGGCCCATCAGGTAGTTGAGCTGCCCCAGGCGCTGGCTGCGCAACACCTCGCGAAAAGTGTACATGGTGGGGTTGTAGCGGTAGTTCTGCATGACGGTGCATTTGATCCCGGCCTTCTTCACGGCCCGGTAGATGGCCACCACATCCTCCCAGGTATCGGCGATGGGTTTCTCCATCAGGATGTGCAGGTGATGGGCGCAGGCCAGCTCGACGCACTGGCGGTGGGCCCAGGGCGGGGTGACGATGGTGCAGTAGTCGGCTTCAGTTTCGGCGAAGGCCTTTTCTAGGTCAGTGTAGCGGGCATTTTTGGGCAGCCCGAGGAAGTCCCCCTGCTCGTTGAGCGGCTTGGGGGCGATATCGACCAGGGCGACGATCTCGCAGCGGTCGGCGAAGTTGGGGTAGAAATTGCGAATCCAGCCACGCGCCATACCGCCGGCGCCGATCATCAGGCAGCGTTTCTTCTTCATGGGATTCCTCTGGGGGTCGGTGGGGCGGGGTGATGCCCAAAAAGTAAACACCCGTTAAAGGGCGGAAAAGGGCGCAAAAAAAAGACCCAGGGCTTGAACCTGGGTCGAAGACAGGCGAGCAGTGGTGCCGGCGCCAAGGTGCTCAGGCGATCAAGTCGAGCTGGCTGGTGGCCTGGGTCAGTTGCGCGACCCCTCTATTAGCCGTGGCCGGCGGGGTGGGGCTGTTCTTGGCAAAGGCGCGCAGGGCCCCAGCGGTGGGTTGCTGTTGGGCCGAGGGGGAGCGGAACAGACTGGAGGTGAAGAGCGCTGCCGGCTCGACCTGGGACTGGCGGTTAAGCGCGCGATCCTTGTTCTGGTCCTCCTGGAACTGGCTGGTGACCATGCCGTCCAGCTCATTGACCTGGCGCTTCAGATCCTTGGCGCGGCTCATCAGCACGGTGCGCTGCAGGGCACTGACCCCCTGATCAGAGACCAGGCCGTCCAGCGCTTTGGCCTGCTGCTGCAGATCGTTGGCGCGGATGATCAGTTCAGTGCGCGGCGGCGGCGGATTGATCGACTCAGAGGGAATGACCAAGTTGGAGGCCGGCTTATTGCTCTGGGGCAGCCGGTCTAGACGCTGGCGCGGTACCTCAGTCTGGGCCGGACTCGCGACACGTGCCGCAGGCCTAACCGAAGTCTGGGGGCGATCAGCGGCTTGCTGACGGGAGCGGAATTCCCTGCTGACCAGGGTCAGCGCCTGGGCAGAGACCGCAGCAGTTGTGGGAGAGATTCGCTCTGACATGGCACCCTCCTCCTGACTCGGGAAAAACCAGGATTTGGCAAGCGGAAAGGGGACTCATCTATTGATAATATATGCTATCAGGTCTTATTATACAATCTCATTACCCCCTGTCAAGCAAAAACGCTAGGAGCACATGATGACCACTGCCAACCCACACGGCAACTACTTTTTTCTCAAGGGTATAGAGCCTTATTCCTGCGGGGTGATTGCCGCTCCGGACCACGAGATTGTCCATCTCACCTTCAGGCAGCCGCTGCCCTGGCGTCGGGGTTTTGCCGCGGTGAGCGCCCACCTAGAATCCGTGGGCAGGTCTCGCCATGCCCTGTGCGCCATGGAATTGCGTTCGCCCGCGCCCTTCACCATGGAGGGGTTTATCGCGTTTAACAAAGAGTACTGCCTGGTCCTCGAAGAGTGGGGGCTCTATGTGGAGGGCCTCAACCCCATCGCCCGCACCAATGTGGCCCCGCTTCACCATCCGCCTACTTCGCCGGTGCTACACGCCTTTTCCTACACCGTGCCCAGCCCCGGCGCTCCTCCGACCCTGGTGGTGGCTGGGGCCGGCGAACTACAGGGGGCAGCCTTGGTGGCCGAAGGCATTGTCCAGCGGGGGCGCACCGATGCGTTGGCCATGGAGGAGAAGGCCGCCTATGTTCTGGACGTGATGGAGGAGCGCCTGCTGGGCCTGGGGGGAAGTTGGGATCTGGTCCATACTGCCGATGTATACACGGTCCATCCCCTCGGGCCCATCGCCGAGCAGGTGTGGAGTCGGTTGGGCGGGGCAGCCCGCCACGGATTCCGCTGGTATCAGACCCGCCCGCCAGTGGTGGACATCGAATTCGAGATGGATCTGCGCGGGACGCGCACCGAGCTCTACCTGTAGGATGGCGACATAAAACAACGCAGCCCCCAGTCGCCGGCAGGGGCGCACAGGGCGCCCACATACCCCGGCTGGGGGTGCAGGGCGCACAGCCGCCAGCGCCGGCATTCGTCCGTCCCCTGGTCCGAGTGAACGAGGGCGGCCGGTTCTCCCAGCGAGACTGCAAAGCTGTCCAGTCCCAGGCTCAGGCCTTCGCCCCGCGCCTTGAGGTAGGCCTCCTTGCGGGTCCAGCAGGTGAAGAAGGCCTCGGTGTGGCGATCCGGCTCGATCAGGTCGAGTGCCGCCACTTCCTGGGGAGCGA
This sequence comes from Gemmatimonas phototrophica, assembly GCA_945861755.1. GTDB lineage: Bacteria > Latescibacterota > UBA2968 > UBA8231 > UBA8231 > SICG01. The sequence continues at coordinate 15,653 of CAMAVQ010000022.1, read as the reverse complement.
AGAAACGGCGGGCGATCTGCGCGCTGGCCACCTTGGGGCGCAGGTGCTCCACGTCGATACCCAGCGGGCCCCGGCGGCTGAAGGCGTAGAGGGCCAGGCCCTGGGAGTGGGAGAGGTTGAAGCAGAGGGCGTTGTCCTCCAGAAAGGGTTTGCCTTGGGCGCTGTAGCAGAAACGCAACTCCTGGGGCGGGATTTCCAGATACCGACTCAGGAGCAGCCGGAGCGTGCCCCGGGCCCCGGCAAAAGCGGCGCGAGGGCGGGAGACCAGGAAGCGGCTGGCCCGTTCGGCTTCGTCTGGGGAGAGCAGGGGCAGAAAGGGGCCGGCTTCCTCCTCGGTTTGGGGCAGGACTGCCTGCCAGACCTGGATCTGGTCCTCGGGCAGGACGGGAAAAGGCGACGCCTCTTCCCACCGGACAGATGGTTCCATGGGCATATAAGCTAGGTTTTTTGTCCGGCCGGAGGGCAGTCCCCTCTCATTGACAAGGCCGGCGCTATTGTGTAGGATAAACGGGCCAATCCCCTAAAATGAATCAGCGAAGGAGCCTGCCACAGATGGAAACCTCCAAGTCGAATTATCCCGATTATACCAGCGAGGGCAAGTTCAAGGTGATCGGCACCCGCCCGGTGCGCCACGATGGGGTGGACAAGGTCACAGGACGGGCGGTGTACGGAGGCGATGTGCGTCTCCCCGGCCTGCTCTACGGCAAGGTGCTGCGCAGCCCGCATCCCCATGCCCGCATCCTCTCCATCGACACCAGTAGGGCCATGCAGCTGCCCGGCGTGCGGGCCGTGGTCACCGCCGAGGATCTGGTGCAGGTGGTGGGCAGCAAGCGGGCCCAGATCGGCGAGACCAACGTCGACATCCGCGAGGTGGCCCGCAACTCCCTGGCCTCGGGCAAGGTGCTCTACCAGGGCCACGCAGTGGCCGCAGTGGCTGCCACTAGTCCCCACATCGCCGAGGAAGCGCTCGAACTGATCCTGGTCAATTACGAACCCCTGCCAGCGGTAGTGGATGTGCGCGAGGCCATGAAGGACGGCGCCCCGCTGCTCGACGAGAACCGCACCATGCGTTCCCTGGGCGAAGATACCGGCAAAAAGAGCAATATCGCCAGCCACAACCGCCACACCCTGGGCGACGTGGAGCAGGCTTTTGCCCAGGCCGAGGTGGTGGTCGAGCGGGAGTTCACCACCGCCACTGTGCATCAGGGCTACATCGAGCCGCACAACGCCACAGTGTTGTGGAAGAAAGATGATTCGGTTACGGTTTGGGTGAGCACCCAAGGGCCTTTCGACATCCGCGCCCAGGTTTCCGAGGTATTGCAGGTGCCCGTCTCCAAGGTCAAGGTCATTCCCTGCGAGATCGGCGGCGGCTTCGGCGGCAAGTTCCCCACCTACATGGAGCCGGCGGCAGCTATTCTCTCGCACAAGACCGGCCAGCCGGTGAAGATGGTGATGAGCCGCGCCGAGGTGTTTATGGCTACGGGCCCTGGCCCTGGTTCCTATATCAAGGCCAAGGTGGGGGCCACCAAAGAAGGCAAGATCATCGCCGCCCAGGCGTATATGGCCTACGAGGCCGGGGCCTTCCCCGGTTCGGCGGTGGGCGCTGGCGCCCTGTGTATGTTCACCCCTTATAACATCGAGAACATCCAGATCGACGCGTACGACGTGCTGGTCAACAAACCCAAGTCCAGCGCCTATCGCGCTCCGGGCGCGCCCAACGCGGCTTTTGCCTCCGAGACCGTGCTCGACGAACTGGCAGAAAAGCTGGGCATTGATCCGCTGGAACTGCGCCTCCGCAACGCTTCCAAAGAAGGCACCCGTCGCGCCGACGGGGTGATCTTCAAGCGCATCGGCTGCGAGGAAACCCTGGAGGCGGCCCAGCGCAGCGCCCACTACCAGACCTTGCTCAAGGGCGCCCACCGGGGCCGGGGCGTGGCTGCCGGCTTCTGGTTCAACGGCGGCGGCCAGTCCGTGGCCACCCTCAGCCTCAACCCCAACGGCACGGTCAACCTGCTCGAAGGTTCGGTGGATATCGGCGGCTCGCGCGCTTCGATGGCCATGATCGTCGCCGAGGAACTGGGGCTGAAGGCCGAGCAGGTCAATCCGATGGTGGTGGACACCGATTCCATCGGCTACACCGATGGCACCGGTGGCAGCCGCGTCACCTATTCCACCGGCCACGCCTGTTACCTGGCCGCCCAGGACCTCGTGCAGGAGATGTGCAAGCGGGCGGCCAAGATGCTGGAGGTCGGGGGAGACCAGGTGGAGTTCGCCGATGGCGAGTTCGTCTGCAAAACCGATCCGTCCAAGCGCGCCACCTTCGCGGAAGTGGCGGAACAGCAAGGGGGCACCGGCGGTCCCATCCTCGGCAAGGGGTCGATCAACGCTCCCAGCCCGGGCAATGCCTTTGCCGTACATGTGGTCGACGTCGAGGTGGATCCAGAGACCGGCAAGGTCAAGATCCTGCGCTATACCGCCGTGCAGGATGTGGGCAAGGCCATCCATCCCAGCTACGTCGAAGGCCAGATTCAGGGCGGGGCGGTCCAGGGCATCGGCTGGGCCCTCTCGGAAGGATATTTCTACAACGCCGACGGCACCCTGGCCAATCCCACCTTCCTCGACTACCGCATGCCAACGGCCCTCGATCTGCCCTTGATCGAGACCATTCTGGTGGAGGTGGCCAATCCCGGCAGCCCCCACGGCATCCGCGGGGTGGGCGAGGTGCCCATCATTCCGCCCATGGCCGCCATCGCCAATGCCATCTACCACGCGGTGGGGGTGCGGCTCGCAGACCTGCCCATGAGCCCGGACCGCGTGCTCGCCGCACTGCAGCAGGCGGCAAAGCAACTCCAGGACGCCGCGGGATAACCCGTAGGGGCGCATTTGAAATACGTCCCTACGCCACTTACTTATCGACCCCCAAAAATGCCCGGCCACTCTGCTGGCCGGGCATTTTACTGAATATATGCCTGCACAGATCGATCCCCGCCTCTTCGTCGAGACCCTCCTGCCGGTGGTGCGCCAGTGCGCCCAGGCCTCGCTGATCTTCTATGGCCAGGTGGCCGACATCGGCAAACCCCCCGACACCCGCCTGACCGGCCCGGAGGCTCAGGCGTCTTCGGCAGTGCTGACGGTGCTCGACTGCGCCTTGCAGGATTTGATCCTCAGCGTGGTGTTGAGCAACTTCCCGGGCATCGGCTGCATCGCCGAGGAGGCCACGCCGCTGCGGCGGCGCTTTGCCGGCAAGAGCGAGGAATACACCCTCATCCTCGATCCCATCGACGGCACCATCCACTATCAGCGCGGCGACGAGCCCTATCACATCTCGGTGGGGCTGGCCCGGGAGGGCCGCATGGTGGCGGCGGTAGTGGCCCGGCCCAGCGAGGACAAGATTTTCACCGCGGTGCGCGGCCAGGGCGCTTTTGTGCAACAGGGCCGCAGAGCGCCCCGCCGCTTGCGCCTGGGCGCTGTGCCCCGCACCCGCCAGCTCTATGTCTCCACCAAGGCCCGTCCCTATCAGCAGGCCTTTAGACCTCAGTACGATCCGCGCGAATTTCCCATTGGCGCGGCCCTGGTGCTCACCCGCATCGCCGAGGGCCAGTTGTGCGCGTACCTGACCCGGCAGGTGGCCATCTACGACGTGGGGCCGCCTTCGCTCATCGCCGAGGAGGCCGGGGCCCACTGCATGCTGCGCGACGGGCGCGAGCCCCGCTATCGGGGGGGACGGAAATTTAGTTACTACTTTTGCGCTGCCACGCCTCAACTACAAGAGCTGCTGCTGGGGGTGGTGCGCGATGTCAGAGGAGAAAAACAATGAGCCAAACCATCCAGGGCGTGCTGCCCGTGGTCCACATGCCGTACAACATCGACTTGAGCATCGATTACGGCACCCTCGAAGCCCAGGTGGACTGGCTCTTCGCCACTGGGGCGCAGGGCTTTTGCCTGGCCTTGGTCTCGGACCTCTTGCGCCTGAGCGCCAAGGAGCGGCTGGAATTGCCCGCCAGGTTAGTGGGTTTTGCCCGAGGTCGCGGCCCGGTAGTCATCAGCGTGGGCGCTGAGAGTACCTTGCAGGCCCAGGCTTTTGCGCGGGCGGCCCAACAGGGCGGCGCGGCGGCGGTGATGGCTATCCCCCCCCTGTCGCGGGCTCTTTCCGAAGATCAGTTGCGGGCCTACTTCGAGGGCATTCTCGAAGCGGTGGAGATTCCGCTGATCGTGCAGGACGCCAGCTCCTATGTGGGCAAGGCCATGAGCATCGACTTCCAGGCCGGTCTCTTCCAGCGCCACGGCCAACGCATCCTCTTCAAGCCCGAGGCCACGCCCCTGGGGCCCTGCATCTCGGCGCTGCGAGCCAGCACCGGTGGCAAGGCGGCTCTCTTTGAGGGCAGCGGTGGGGTGTTGCTCATCGACTCACACCGGCGCGGGGTGACCGGCACTATCCCCGGAGTGGAGCTGCTCGACGGCACCGTGGCCCTGTGGCGGGCCCTGGAGGCCGGCGATGAGGAACGGGCCTACGCCCTCTACTTTCCCATCTGCGCCATCGTTGTGTTGCAGATGCAGGGCGGCCTGGACGGTTTTATCGTCACCGAGCGCCACCTGATGGAGAAGCGGGGGCTCTTCAAGAATCAAATACATCGCGGCCCGCTCAGCTTTGAGCTGGATCGGGAGACCCGCGCCGAGTTGGACCGCCTCTTCGCGCGTTTACAAGAGACTTTGCGCTCGTGAGCGAATCGCGCCGCGTCCAGGCCATCCAAAGTCCGGTGATCCCGGATGTGGCGGCCCTGATCCGCGCCAATCCGGGCACCATCTCCCTGGGGCAGGGGGTGGTCCACTATGGCCCGCCGCCCCAGACCTTTGCCGCCATCGCCGGCTTTGGCGGCCGGCCTGCCGAGCACCACTACCGGGCGGCTAGTGGTCTGCCCGAGTTACAGGAAAAGCTGCGGCAGAAGCTGGAGCGGGACAACGGCATCCGCCTGGGAGACGACCAGGTGCTGATGGTCACTGCTGGCAGCAACATGGGCTTCTGCCACGCACTGATGGCCATCGCCGATCCGGGCGACGAGATCGTCCTGATGTCGCCTTTTTATTTTAACCACGAGATGGCAGTGGTGATGGCCAGCTGCCAGCCGGTGCTGGTGCCCACCGACGAACGCTATCAGCTGCGCCTGGAGGCTATCGAGGCCGCCCTCACCCCGCGCACCCGCGCAGTGGTTACCATCTCCCCCAACAACCCCAGCGGCGCCGTCTACGCCCCCGAGGATCTGCGCGCCGTCAACGAGTTGTGCCGGCGGCGGGGTATCTACCACCTTGCCGACGAGGCGTACGAGTACTTCACCTATGGCGGGGCGCGCCACTTTTCGCCCGGGTCCCTGCCCGAAAGCGCTGGCCACACCATCTCGCTTTTCTCCTTTTCCAAAGCCTATGGGATGGCCAACTGGCGAGTGGGCTATCTGGTAGCCCCGCGCCACCTGCTGCGTGCCCTGGAGAAGATCCAGGACACGGTGCTGATCTGCCCGCCGGTGATCTCGCAGCTGGCCGCCCTGGGCGCCCTGGAGGCCGGCCCCCAGTACTGCCGTCCTTTCACCGCCACCCTGGCGAGCGTGCGCCGGGCCTGTCTAGAAGGCCTGGCCGAATTGGGCGAGCGCTGCCAGGTGCCGCCGGCGGAGGGTGCCTTCTACCTGCTGGCCCGTCTGCAGACGGCGATGCCGGCCATGCAGGTGGTGGAGCGGCTGATCCGCGAGCACGGGGTGGCGGTCATCCCGGGTACGGCCTTCGGGTTGCAGGCACCCTGCCACTTGCGCATCGCCTACGGCGCCCTGCAGCCCGACACCGTGGCCCAGGGCATGGACCGGCTGGTCAAGGGTTTGCGGCAGCTGCTGGGCTGAGACGCAGAGGTTGGCCTTGACAGGAGGGGTGGTACAGGGTATCTTGCTTCAAGATTTAAGAGTGACCTGAACTCACAGATGAATGCCCAAGAGGAAGTTTTCCAATCCTTCGGGATGTGGAACTTCGACAGAATTTTCTCGGCATTCAGGTGGTTGGTCACTCTTTTTTATTGGCCAACTTTTCGCAGAGGGCCACTGCGGCGCACAGGTCCTGCGCTGCCAGGCCGGTGAAGTAGGCCAAGCGCGGCCTGGTCTCGCCGGCCGGCAGGTGATGGCAGGCCGCATCGCCGATGGTAAGCACCTGGCCGGCTTCCCCGCGAACTAGGCGCAGGTGTGCAGCCCGCCCACTGGCGCGGGCGTGGACGAAATCTCCCGATTCCTCGGCTTGTCCCAGGTGGTCCACCAGCACGACCAATCCCTCCAGGATATCGGGGGTCAGCTGTCGGGTACGGCGGTCGCCGCCCATGACCGAAACTATGGTGGTTTTACCCAGGTCAGTTAGGGAGAGAATGGGTGTGGAGGTGGGGACGGCAGTTAGTACTGCGTCGGCGCCGTCGAGGCACTCGGCCAGCGAAGAGGTCATCTGCAGTGGGGCGCGCAGCAGGGGGGCCAGGTCGCGGGCAAAGGCTTCGCGGTTGGCCGGCTGGCGGCTGGTGGCGCGGATCTGGCGCAGGCCAAAGAGCTGGTCGGCGCAGCGGGCCAGGCAGCGGGCCACCCGGCCGGTGCCCAGCACAGCGATGCGATCCACTGGTCCTCGGGCCAGGTACTTGACCCCCAGGGCGCCGGCCGCGCCAGTGCGCATGTCAGTGGCATAGTCGGCTTCCAGGCGGAACCGGGTGCCCCGCGTCAGGTCCTCCAGTTCTAGGTAGGCCTGGCGGACGCCCAGCCGTCCCTCTGCCCCTGGGTGCTCCTCGATGACCTTGCGGGCCTGATAACGGCCGGGCCATTGGGCGGGCATCTCCAACCGGAAGACCCCCCGGTCCAAGGTCTCGCGGCGCGCAGGGTTGAGCAGCACCCCCTGGCCGTAGAGGCGGAAGGCCTGGTCGCAGGCGGCCAGAAAGTCGGCGGGGGAGAGATGGGTGCGGAAATCGTCGTCGCTGAAGGTGAAGCCGGCCATTGTGCCTCCAAAAAACCGATTGACGTACCTGGGGAATTCCCCTTGATTTAAAAGAAGATATGCCTTTTTGCAGATCGAGACCCAGGCGGGGTGCAGGTGCCTTAGGGCGCGCGATCTTCCCCCAGGCCATCGAGATGAATTGACGTGCAGGAGCGAGTGCTGTGGCTCCTGGCTATCGCCGCAGGTGCCGTCCTTTTGGTGGCCGTGTTGCGGCCTTATTTTTCTGCTGAGGAAGAGCCGGCCCCCCTCTCTTCCCCGTCTCCGTCCTCCCCCCAGGTCAGCGCAGACTTAAATGTCCGGGTGGCCGTGCTCAATGGTTGTGGCGAATCCCAGGTAGCCGGGCGCCTAACCAAGAAGCTGCGCGCTCTGGGTTTTGATGTAATTTACGAGGGCAACGCGGAGAATTTCAACTTTCTGGAGAGCATGGTGGTAGACCGCCGGGGCGATCTGGACAAGGCCCGGCGGGTGGCTGGGGTCCTGGGCCTGCCCCATTTGCAGCAGGTGAACGAAGACACCTTCCGCCTCGAAGAAGTGGCGGTTATCATCGGCAGAGACTACCGGCAGGTGAGGTTATTGGATGAATGAAATAAAAGAGGCTGGCAGCGCACCGCCCGTGGCGGGGGAAACCGAGGCCAGGGTGCGGCGGATCGTCGATCTGCTCCAGGACAAAAAAGGTCTCGACATCGTGCAACTCGATCTGCGCGCGGTGACCGACACCACCGATTTCTTTGTTCTCTGCAGCGGCACCTCCGAATTACACGTCAAAGCCCTGGCCGAGGATCTGTGCGACCAACTGAGGACGGCCGGAGAAGGCCCCTGGCATGTGGAGGGTTTCGAGACCGGGCGTTGGGTGTTGCTAGACTTTGTCGATATCGTCGTCCATATCTTCCGCCAGGAGATCAGGGAGTTCTACGCCCTGGAACGCCTGTGGGGAGACGCGGCCCGCACTTCCTTCTCTTCGGAGTGGGATGCGGCGGAGATCGGTAAGCGGGGAAGGTCCTTCCCCCGCTCATGAGCGCCTTTCAGACCCTCGCCTGGCGCAACCAGGCCCTGGTCCTGCTCGATCAGACCCGCCTGCCCGGCGAGGTGGTCTACCTGGAATGCCGAGGGGTGGAGACGGCTGCCCAGGCCATCGAGGAGTTGGTGGTGCGCGGTGCCCCGGCCATCGGGGTAGCCGCCGCCTATGGCGTGGTCCTGGGCGCCCTTGAGGCGCTGGGGCAGGAAAGGGCCCTCTTTCGGCGGCATCTGCAGGAGACCGTGGCGCGCCTGGCACGCACCCGGCCCACGGCGGTGAACCTGTTCTGGGCCCTGAAGCAGATGGAAGTGGTAATCGCGGCCGGCGATGGGCTGGACAACCGGCAGTTGAGCGACCGTCTGCTGGCCAGGGCCGAAGCGATACACGCCGAGGACGGGGCCATCTGCCGGCGCCTGGGGCAACACGGCGCTGAATTGCTGAGAGATGGTTTCAAGGTGCTTACCCATTGCAACGCCGGCAGCCTGGCCACTGCCGGGTACGGCACGGCCCTGGGCTTGATCTACGCGGCGCAGGCGCAGGGCAAGCGGATCGAGGTTTTTGCCGACGAGACCCGGCCCCTGCTCCAGGGATCGCGGCTGACCGCCTGGGAGTTGCAGCAGCAGGGGGTGGAGGTGACCGTGATCTGCGACAACATGGCGGCTGTGGTTATGCGCCGGGCCCCTATAGACTGTGTGATCGTGGGGGCCGATCGCATCGCCGCCAACGGGGATGTGGCCAACAAGATCGGCACCTACGGGGTGGCGGTGCTGGCCAGGGCCCACCAGATCCCCTTCTATGTGGCGGCGCCGGTCTCGACCCTGGACCTCAGTCTGGCGCAGGGAGCGCAGATCCCCATCGAGGAGCGCCGGCCCGAGGAGGTTTCCCAGGGATTTGGCCGCACCACGGCCCCTGCAGGGGTGGGCATCTACAACCCCGCTTTTGATGTGACGCCCTCCGAGTTGGTGACGGCCATCATCTCGGAACAGGGCATCGCCCGGCCTCCTTTTGCCGCGGCCCTGAGCCAATGGGGTGGCCGGGGCAGTGCTGGCTGAGAATTTGCTCCCTTGGCCCTCACTGCTCGTTGCCCCAGCGGGGGCGGGGAGGGCGGAAGAGGTCGGCGAATTGTTTATTTTTATACAGGTCAGTGAGTTGTGAAAAAAATTACGCGATTCCACTCTCTGACCTTCGGGAGAGGCAGAGGGGGAAAAACTTACCCCTGCTGGTGGGCCATGCCCCTGCTGGGGGCCCTGTTGGTGGGTGGCTGCGCCAGCAACCGGCAGTTCCAACACCCGCCCGGTGCTGCAGAAAAGAGCACTGCCCAGGGCGGGGACTTCGACCCGGCTTCGCTGCGCGAAGAGCTGTTGCTGATCCAGCCCAACTTCGACCGGCCCCAGGTCTCGCGGGCCGACACCACTGCCGAATCCCAGGGTGCCCAGACTTCCTTGCCCAAGGAAACCCTGCCCTCAGTCTACCGCCTGCAGATCATCGCCTTCAAAACCGAAGACCTGGCCCGCCAGCGCGCCGCCGCCCTGCAATCCATGCTGAGGGTGCCGGTGCGGGTGGTGGCCGTGGCCGAGCGCGGCCTGTTCATGGTGCAGGCCGGCGAATACCAGACCGCTGAGGAGGCCGAGTCCCTGTACGAGCGGCTGGTGGCGCTCGATTTCAAGTATGCCGAAGCCTACGTCATTCCCCGCACCGGGCGCGCCAGGCCTGCGGCGGGGGCTGGGGTCGCTGTGGAGGCGGCCACCTCTTTTTCGGGGTGGCGGGTGCTGATCGACCAGTTCCTCTCCTACGAGGAGGCAGAGCGGCTCCGGCAGGAGGCCGCCGACCGCCTGCAGCGGACGGATGTCGAGATCAACTTCAAGGCCCCCTGGTTTAAAGTGGAGGTGGGCCGCTTCCGCAGGGAGGCGACGGCGCAGGAAATGGTGGAACTGATCCAGAGCTGCGGGTACCGCAATGTCCTTAAGGTGCGCGAGAAAATCGAGGTGCAGGAGGACCGGCCATGAGCCGGATGCAGGCCTTAGGTGCCTTGTTGCTGTCGCTGTCGCTGGCTTCCTGTGCCCAGCAATGGCAGCAGGCTGCCCACGACCCGGAGCCGGGCGCGGCGGGCCAGGATTCCCTGAGCGGGTTGCTCACCCCGGACAGCGAAATGGAAGCAGGTCTGCGGGCGATCCGCTGGCACCTGCACCGGGCCCAGGAAGCGCAGTTGAGCCAGTCCTTTGACCAGGCCCAGGAAGACCTCGACCTGGTTTTCCAACTGCTGGCCACCCTCGAAGCGGAGGAAAGCGAAGACCCCCATGCCAAGGCGGAGCTGGAGGCGCTCAGCGCCGCTGCCGAACACGCCTATCTGGAGCTTTTGCCCAACCTGGAACATCTCTCCGCCGACAGTCCGCTCACCCTGCTGCTCAGGGGGCTGCCTGAGGGGAAAATAGAGGGGGAGGACGGGAGTCAGCGGGCGCTGATCAACAAGTTGCTCCGCGCTTGCGATGTGCCCATCGACATCAACGACCGGGTGATCGCCAGTATCCGTTTTTTCCAGACCAGAGGGAAGACGACCTATACCACCTGGTTGCGGCGGTCCGGCCGCTACGACGATCTGATCCGGCAGACCTTCAAGGACGAGGGGTTGCCCGAGGATCTGCTTTTCGTGTCGATGATCGAGAGCGGTTTCAACCCCCACGCCCGTTCAAAGGCCCACGCCGTGGGTCTGTGGCAGTTCATCGAGAGTACCGGCAAGATGGAAGGGTTGAACAGCACCCGCTGGGTGGACGAGCGCCGCGATCCGGTCAAGTCGACCCGGGCCGCTGCCCATCACCTCCGCCGGCTCTACAAGGATCTGGGCGACTGGCGCCTGGCCCTGGCCGCGTACAACGCCGGACCCGGGCGGGTGACGCGGGCCATCGAGAAGGCCGGCACCCGCGACTTTTGGAAGCTGAGTCTGCCCGAGGAGACCCGCAACTACGTGCCGCTCTTCATGGCCGCCGCCCTGATCTCCAAGGACCCCGTGCTTTTCGGTTTTACCCCTGAGAATCCCGAGTCCAACCTGGTTTTTTCTGAAGTAGAATTGCCCCATCCGATCTTTCTGGAAGAGGCAGCCCGCTGCATGCGCATCTCCCACGACGCCCTGCAGGACCTCAATCCCGAGTTGCGACACAACGTCACCCCGCCCCAGTCGGCGCTGAGCTATCGTCTGCGGGTGCCGCCCGGATCCGACCAGGATCTGCGGGCCTGCTTCGCCCAGCTGCCCGAAGCCTGGCAGCTCTATGAGGTGAAGCGCCGCGACACCATCTCCACCATCGCCCGGGCATTCGGGATCAGTCCTCAGGTGATTGCCCAGGTCAACCATCTCAAGAACCCCAACCGCATCGCGCCCGGCCAGAAGATCACCATCCCGGTAGGAGCGGCTGGCTCGCTCAAGTCCTCGCTGCGGGTGGCCCGTATTGCGGATCTAGGCCCTGAGGCGGATGGCGACTCCGGGCCGGCAGCGCGAGCCGCCAAAAAGGTCTACAAGGTGCGCCGAGGAGACTCCCTCAGCCGCATCGCCCAGCTCCACGGGGTGCAGATCGACGATCTGAAGCGCTGGAATCGCCTCCGGGGCACCCAGCTTCAGCCCGGCGACCGGTTGACCATCTGGTCCTCGGGTAAAGCGCCTGCTGCCCGTCCCGCCGCCGAGCGCGCCCCGGCAGTGGCCAAAAGCCGCGACTATACGGTCAAACGCGGCGAGAGCTTGTGGGATATCTCCCGCAAGTTCAAGGTTCCGGTGGCTGAACTCAAGCGCTTGAACAAGCTGGGCAATACCTCCATCCGTGCGGGCCAGCGCCTGGTGCTTTCCCCTGGGCTGGCCGCCAAAACCGCCGCCCCAGGGAAACCGGCTTCACCGCCGGCTAAGGTCAAAAAGGGCGGGGGCAGCGTGCAGCTCTACACGGTCGTCAGGGGAGACACCCTGTTCGGCATCGCCCGCAAGTTTGGCCTAGAAGCCCGGGACCTGGCCCACCAGAACAACCTCAGCCCTTCCGCCAAACTGGCCACCGGCATGACCCTGAAGGTCAAGCCGGCCAAGACGGACAGGTGAAGCCGGTGCAGGTGGTGCGGCATGTCCTGCTGCTGCTGGTGGCCTTCGTCCTCCAGATCACCTGGGTTTATACCTTTGATATCCTGGAAGTGCGCCCCGATCTGATCCTCCTGGCCCTGGTCTACATCGCCCTGCGGGTCGGGCCCTTGGAGGCCACCCTCCTGGGTTTTGGCGTCGGCCTGCTCCAGGACGCGTACATGCCGCAGAACCTGGGGCTCAACGCCCTGGTCAAATCCCTGGCTGGCTTCGGGGTGGGCTACGGCCGCACCGGCATCATGGCCGACGATATCCAGGTGCAGACCCTGTTGATCTTTGGCGTAGTGTTAGTTCACGATTTGATTTATTATCTGGGCTACAGCGGCCTGGCCCTTGGGGAGGTGCCCATTTTCTTTTTGCGCTATGGGGTGGGCCGGGCCCTCTACACCAGTCTGATCGGCTTCTGCCTGGCCTACGTCTGGGGCCTGCGGCGGCGCCTTTTACCCGTTTAGCAACCACGCCCCTAAATGGAATCCCTCAGCCCCAACGGCCAAAACCAGCGCCTGCGCGGCCTGCTGGTGGTCGCCGGCCTGCTCTTCACCATCCTCTTTGTTCGCCTCTTCTATCTGCAGATCGCCAGCTCCGCCCACTACGCCCAAAAGTCAGAAGAGAACCGTATCGCCCAGAAGCGCATCAAGGCGCGCCGCGGCCTGATCCTGGCCCGTGGCGCCAATGGGATTTTTGAGATCCTGGCCCGCAGCCGGCCCACCTACACCGTCACCCTGACCCGTTCCAAGCCCGACAACGACGCCCGGGCCGTCGACGCCCTGCGTCTGGCCACCAGCAGTCCCGAGATCCACTACGGCCGCAGCGGCCGCACCATCCGCCTCCTGCGCGACGTGGATTTCACCACCGTCTCCCTGGTCCAGGAGCGCCTGAGCGAAGACTGGCCCCTCGACGTGGAGGTGGATTCCGAGCGCGACTACCCCAGCGGGTCGATGGCCGCCCATCTGCTGGGCTACCTGGGGGAATTGCAGGAGGACGAACTGCAGACGCTTAAGGCCAAGAACTATACCTCGGGCGATTTTATCGGCAGGACCGGGCTCGAGAAAGTTTACGAAGATCTGCTGCGCGGCGAGGACGGGGTATCGTACATCGAGGTGGACGCCATGAACCGCCCGCAGAGCGAGTTTCCCGAGCGGGAGCAGCCCCCAGAGCCAGGGCGAGACCTAGTGTTGACCCTCGACTATAAGACACAGCGGGCCGCAGAGCGGGCCCTGGCAGACACGGTGTCCGGCGCGGTGGTAGCGCTCAACCCGCAGACCGGGGCGGTGCTGGCGATGGTCAGCAAGCCCACTTTTGACCCCAATGCCTTCGTCTCTTTCCAGTCGCAGGACGAGCGCCGGCGTCTGTTGCAAGACACGGGCAAGCCACTGCTCAACCGGGCCACCCGGGAGCACTACGCCCCGGGTTCCACCATGAAGATGGTGGCGGCGGTGGCCGCCCTGGAAACCGGCCTCTTGGACACGCTGAGCACCTTCCCAGGCTGCAGCGGCGCGCTGCGGGTGGGCAGCACGGTTTTCCATTGCGCCAAGAAGGAGGGACACGGAGTCCTCACCCTCCAGGAGGCCATCGAAGCCTCCTGCAACATCTATTTCTATCATCTGGGGCAGAGCCTTGGTTTCAAAGCCTGGCACGAGTACGCCGAACGGCTCGGCTTTGGCCAGCCCACCGGTATCGACCTCCAGCCCGACGAAGACCCCGGCCTGCTGCCCTCGCGGAAATTCTACGAGGAGCACGGCGGCTGGTCCCTGGGCCACATGATGAATCTGGTTATCGGCCAGGGCCCTTTGGTGGCCACGCCGGTGCAGATGGCCCGCTACGTGTCGGCCCTGGCCAATGGCGGCTACCTGGTCACGCCCTATTTCTACGGGGACATGCCTAGACGAGAATACACCGGGATTTCTGCCAACACCCTCGAAAAGGTCAGGCGGGCCATGCGCCGCGTTATCTACGGGGGGCGGGGCACTGGACGCCGGGTGAAGATCGAGGGCATCGAGGTGGCCGGAAAGAGCGGCACTGCCCAGGCCCCCGGCCGCGACACCGACGCCTGGTTCGTCGCCTTTGCCCCCTTCGACCGCCCGGAGATCGCCGTGGCGGTGGTGGTGGAAGGCGGCGGGCACGGCGGGGTGGTGGCCGGCCCCATCGCCCGCAAGGTCATGGAGGCCTACTTCGGCAAGGAACCCAAGGAAGAAGTGGCTGCCGATTCCACCGATGCAGCCAGGGAAGAAGGCCCCACGGTCAGGCTCCCCGGGGTCAAGGTAGGGACATGAAACTGCTGCGGGAAACCGACACCGCCATCCTGTGGGCGGTAGGGGCCATTGTCCTGCTGGGCCTCACCATGATCTACAGCGCCTCCAGCGGGGCGGCCGAGTGGAAGAAGCAGGTGTTTTACGCGGTGCTGGCTGGTGGCGCGCTGGTGGCGGTCATCCATATCCCCAACCGCCTGCTCTACGCCCTGGCCTACCCCTTTTACCTGGTGAGCCTGGTGAGCCTGGTAATCGTGCTCTTGTGGGGATCTGGGGAGGATTCCAGCCGCTGGCTGACCTTGGGGCCGCTCAGCATCCAGCCCTCCGAGTTCGCCAAACTCGCCACTATCCTGACCCTGGCCCATTACCTGGGCGACCGCACTACCGAACAAATCAACCACTACAAGACCCTGATCGCCACCATGGTGATCGTGCTGCCCCCGATGGCCCTGATCATCGAACAGCCGGATCTGGGCACCGCCCTGACGCTGGCGGCCATCGTCATCCCCATGCTCTACTGGGCCGGCATGAATCCCCTGTACATCTTTGTGCTCATCACCCCCCTGCTTAGCGTGGTGTGTTCCTTCGAGCCCCTGTGGCAGGGGGCGGCGCCCTTTGTCTTCGCCGCCTTTATCATCCTCTCCTCCCTCGCTCTCCATCTGTTTTTTGCCCGCCTGTGGATCACCCTGGGCATGATGGGGGTCAACCTGGCAGCCGGCCTGGTGAACGTGTACTTGTGGGAGCACATGTTACACGACTATCAGAAGGCGCGCATCCTCACCTTCCTCGATCCCGAACGCGATCGCCTGGGCGCCGGATGGAACATCATCCAGTCCAAGATCGCCATCGGGTCTGGCGGGTTGACCGGCAAGGGGTACCTGGAGGGAACGCAGACCAAATTCGAGTTCCTGCCGGCCTCGCACACCGACTTCATCTTTTCGGTGATCGGAGAGGAACTCGGGTTCGTGGGCACGATGCTGGTGCTCTCGCTCTTCGTTTTTATTATTTGGCGGGCCCTGCACATCGCTGCCGGGGTGAGCAACCGCTTTTACAGCCTGATGGCTATCGGTCTGGCCTCGCTGATCTCTTTCCACGTCTTCGTCAACATCGGCATGACCATCGGGGTCATGCCGGTGACCGGCATTCCCCTGCCCTTCATCAGCTACGGCGGCTCGGCCCTGCTGACCAGCTGCACGGCCATCGGCCTGCTCCTGCACGCCCACACCTACCGCCATGAATAGGCAACCTGCACAGTGGGTAGGAGCGCTGGCGCTGCTGGGGG
>CAMAVQ010000021.1 GCA_945861755.1 Gemmatimonas phototrophica | reverse complement strand
TTGGCGAGCCGGTCTGGTTCCAGGACGACAATTGCGACCTGGGCCAACTGCTCAATAAACCCACCGATTGCACCGCCTTCGCCTACTGCGAATTCTCCGCCCCCACCGGCGGACCAGCCAAGCTGCAGGTGGCCTCGGACGAGGGCATGACTGTCTGGCTCAATGGCGTCCAGGTCTATCACTTCGACGGCTGGCGGCGCATCGAGCGGCCCAACGATCTAACCGGGGTAACGCTGCAGCCGGGCACCAATCACCTGCTCTGCCGGCTGGAGCAGTCCTCGCGCCAGTTCCAGTTCAGCCTCAATGTGGTGGAGGACCAGCCCTCGCCGGTAGCCCGCCGCTACCAGCGCCCGCCCGGACTGCGCTTCTCGGTGCCGGCACGGACCCCGCTGCGCGAGGTCCTGGCCCAGGATATCAATTTCCCCGACATGTACCAACCCGGCAGCCGCTGGCGCGAGGTGACAGTAGATCAGACCCGGCCCGACTCCCTGGTCCTGGCAGGGGCTGTGCCCGCCCTGCTCCAGGCCAAAGCCCTGGGCGTGGTCCGCAGCCGCTGCTTCGGCGATCAGGTGCGGGCCAGGATCCTGGTCCAGGGCAGCCAGCTGACGATCTCTGCCGCCGGGGCAGCCGAACTGTGGGCCGACCTGGGCGCGCTGCGCGGCAGGGGCCAGCCGGCCGAGGTCAAAGCCGTCGAGCTGGTGCTGCGCTGGGAGGGAAAAATGGTGGAGACGATCCGCGACACTGCCCTGGTCTGGTCGGGCCAGGTGCCGGATAAGTCCATCTTGGTGCTGAACCGGCCGGATACCACCGCATCATGGGACCTGCGCTGGGAAGCGTCCCCGCCGCCGGCAGAATCAGCGGAGACCCTCGTCGGCCAGACCACGGGTCCCCTGGGCAGCGGTGTCTTCTCCCTAGGCCTGACCCAATCGACTACCGGGGTGCTGCTGGCCGACGCGTACCGCGAACTGAGTGGCGCTGACCTGGGCCTCTCCCTGGCCTGGGAAGCCGGAGAAACCCTGCCCGCCGGCCCCCTGACGCGCGGACATCTGTTAGACCTGATCCGCTCGGAAGACGCGCGCCTGGCCAGTTGGACCATGAGTGGCGCGCAAGTGGATTCGCTGCTGGAGGCTTGGATCGGCCCAGGAGATGCCCGCGACACCCCCCAGCTTTCGGGCTTCACGGCGCAATACGACGCCTCCAAGCCCAAGGGCGACCACCTCACCCTCTCCCTCGAACCCGAGCGTCAGTACCGGGTGGTCACGCTGAATTGGTACACCGACGACAAGTGGCCGGGCTGGCTCCTCTACCCCAAGACCCCCATCCAGGCTGCCGAAGCCTACCTGTCCAAACACTCCCCCTACACCCCGGTGACCGAAGTGCGGCTGGTGACAACGGGCAAGTAACGAACCAGCGGCGGGGAGATGATCCTGGAGACTTTTACTGGGGGAGTGGTGGTCGGGAAAGGGCCTGAGGGTAGGGCAGGGCGTCGGCGGCAGGCCCGGGCATCGGGAAAAGCCGGAATGGGTCACTCCCCGACGCCCTCCAGGTGACTATTGCTGCGAGCGCTGGGGCCCGGCCGGTCCTCCAAAAGGCTGGGCCCCCTGCGGCACCCCGGACACCGGTGCCCCGTTCAGCTTGATCTCCTCCCACTCCACCTTGCCCAGCATGTGTTCCCCCGCCAGCAGTAGACCGGGGACCTGGGCCGGGGTAGCGCCCAGCAGCTGGGCTCCCACCGCATCCACCGCACAGACATCGTCGCCGGCCAGAATGGCGT
The DNA here is from genome assembly GCA_945861755.1 of Gemmatimonas phototrophica. Taxonomy (GTDB): domain Bacteria; phylum Latescibacterota; class UBA2968; order UBA8231; family UBA8231; genus SICG01. The sequence continues at coordinate 36,446 of CAMAVQ010000021.1, read as the reverse complement.
TCAGGGGCATCACCTCTGCCCCGATGCGGGGCCGCAGAGCCTCGGCAAACACATAGAGCGGTTCCACCGCGCCCAGTAGATCCACCCGCAGCGAATCATCCAGCACCTGGTCAGTGGCCGCCGCCCCCAGGGTCTCCAGCGCGCCGTGGACCGCGCCGGCCTGATCCCGCCACAGCGCCGGCACCAGGATCACCGCATCGGCCTGCACCAGCGCCTGTGGCAGTTGGTAGGTGGTGCTCAACAGCCCCTCGGGCAAGGGTAGGGCGCGGAGCGGCTGTTCCCGCAGCGCCACCAGCTTCAGCTCGACCACATCGGCCAATTCTGCCACCAGTTGTACGTAGCTGTCCGGGGCCGGCCCCCGGATGCCGATGCCGATGACCGGATCGGCGAAGAGTTTGGCGCAGAGCCCGATCACGCTGCGCAGCACCTGCGGCGAGGTGGTGGCTTCGGGCCGGACCGTCGGCACCAGCAGCAAATAAGTGGTCCCCGGCGGGGCCACATTCCCCACCCCATAGGACAGATCATCGCTCCAGCGCACCAGCCCATCCACCCCCTCATCGTCGAGCTGGACCGTGCGCGGCTGCGGCTGTTCCAGCAAGGTATAATCGCTAACCACCGACCCCACCACCGCCTGCCCCGGCCGGGTCGCTGCACTCAAGGCGTCTACGCCCACGTAGGGTACCCGGTCAGAGCCGGCCAGCAATGCCATCAACAAAACGAATGCCCCGCACCTGCAGCGGCGCAGGGCAGGGCCTTTACTCTTTGCTCTCATGAAAAACTAGCGCGGCTCGTAGGTCTTGGAGCCTTCGGGGGGAAGGGGCACAGCCCAGATATTGCGGAAAGCCATCAGGTTGCCGTGGTCTTGTAATAAGAGCGGACCGGGCTGGTCCACCCCTTCGTCCACTGCCCCGCCCGTCGTCCCGGGCAGCTGGATATTGTTGTGGATCACCAACCCGTTGTGCAGCAGGGTCAGCCGCGCTCCCTCGACCAGCAGACCGGCCCCATCGAAACGGGGAGAGCGGAAGATCGCGTCATAGCTCTGCCAGGCCAGGGCCGGCTTGCAGGCATTGACCAGGGGGGCAAACTGGTTGTAGATGGCCCCGCAGTCCCCCATGCCGGGGATGGCCAGCCCGTAGGAATCCAATACCTGAATCTCGTAGCGGCCCTGCAGGAAAACCCCGCTGTTGCCCTTGGCCTGTCCCTTGGCCTGGGGCATGTCTGGGCAGCGGAATTCGAGGTGGAGGAAAAAATCGGCGAGGCACTCGCGGGTCATGACGTCGCCGGTGCCGGGCACCACGTGTAACACCCCGCCCTCCGCCTTCCAGCCGGCGGCGGCCCCGGCGCGGGTGGTCCAGTTGCTTAGATCATGGCCATTGAAGAGCCGCAGCGCGCCGGCAGGGGGCAGAGCCTGGAGGGTGTCCATATGCTCCTCAGTGAGGTCTGAAGCCGGCGACCGCGTCGACGGCGGCCTCGAAAAGCGGCCGCTGGTAGATACCCAGGATCAGGATGGCGCCGATGCAGAGGATCAGGCCCAGCCTGGTCGCCCCGGTGAGGGTGATGGGTTCGGTGCTGGCCCCTTCGTCCAGGTACACGGCGCGGGCCACCCCAAAGTAGTAATAGAAGGAGATGAGCACGCCCACCGAGGCGAGGATAGCCACCACCAGGTAGCTGTTGCAGCCCTCCACCCGCTGGAAAATGCCCAGCAGCAAGAGCAACTTGCCGAAGAACCCGCCCAGGGGTGGCAGGCCGGCCAGCGAAAGCATGGAGATCACCAGCGCCGCGGCCAGCAGCGGCGAACGGCGGTGCAATCCGGCACAGCTGGCCAGGTCTTCGTTCCCCGTGGCCCGGCCCAGGGCGACGATGGCCAGGAAGGCGCACATGACTGTGCAGGTGTACTGGACCAGATAGAAGAGCAGGGCGGCGACCCCCAGCGAGTTGAGGGCAGCCACACCCAACAACAGATACCCGGCGTGGGCAATGGAGGAATAACCGAGCAACCGCTTGAGATTGTGCTGGAAGAGGGCGCCCAGATTACCGTAGATCAGGGTGATGGCCGCCGTCCACAACACCAGCGGTCCCCAGACCTGGTGGGCACCCAGAAAACCAGTGTAGAGCAGACGGGCCAGCAGCACGAAACCAGCTGCCTTGCTGCCCACAGCCAGGAAGGCGGTGACCGGCGCCGGGGCCCCCTGGTACACATCGGGGGCCCACATCTGACCTGGGAAGGCAGCCAGTTTGAAGCTGAGTCCCAGCAGCACCAGCACCATGCCGAAGAGGAAGATGCCCCCCCCGCCCCCCTGCTGGTTCAGCGCCGCAGCCACCTGGTCCAAGTTGGTAGCGCCGGTGGCGCCAAACAGGTAGGCAATCCCGTACATGGTCAGGCTACCCGAGAGGGCGCCGATGATCAGGTATTTGGTGCCCGCCTCCAACGAAGGCAGGTGCCGGCGCAGGTAGCTGGTCAGCACATAGAAACTGATGGTGATCAGTTCGAGGGCCACGAAGAGCAGGGCGAAATCGTTGACTGAACCGATCAGCAGCATGCCAGTGGCCGCCAGCAGAGTGATCACATACTGCTCGGCCACCCCGCCTTCCATACGCGGCGAGAATTCGGCGGCCAGGGCCAGGGCCAGGGCCGTGGCCAGCAGGAAGAGCCGCTTGCTGAACAAGGCGAACTCGTCCAGGCGGTACATGCCCGAATAAAGGGCACCCTCCACCGGGTCCATGGTGAAGCTGTAGGCCAGCAGCACCAGCACCAGCACCGACAACCCCAGACCCAGGGCGCGCGCATTGGCCACCGGGCGCAGGGCCTCGCGGACCAGGACCAGCAGGGCCAGTAGGGTGAGGGCGATCTCCAGCTGCAGGGGGTATAGACTCATAGAGGCGTTCTACTCGTTGGTCTGTCCGGCATGAGCCGCAGCCTGGGGATGGCCCAGGGTCAAGGGCCCGGCTGCGGCGCCAGGGCCCGCCTTGGCCGGGATCAGCTCACAGATGGGCACCACCGCGCGTTGGATGGGCTGGGTGAGCAAGCCCGGGAAGAAGCCGAAGAGCAGCAACAGGCCCAGCAAAACCACATAGGGGACCCTGGCCGGCAGCGATGGATCCACGAGGGCCGGGCCGGCCGGCACCCCGTAGAAACTAGTGCGCAGGGCCCGCAGCATGTAGGTGGCGCTCAGCACCATGCCCCACACCCCGGCGACCGTGCCAAAACGCAGGGCCATGGACTGGGCCTGCCAGGAGCCGATGAAAACCATCACCTCGCTGGCAAAGTTGGCGAAACCGGCCATGCCGGCGGCCGCCATCGAGGCCATGGCCATACATACCCCGATGAAGGGGGCGACTCTAGCTATCCCGCCAAAGTCACTGATGCGGCGTCCCTGGGCGCCAAAGGCCCCCAGCAGCGCAAAGATCAGGGCGATGAGCAGGCCGTGGGCAAACATCATCAGCACCGCGCCGGTGACCCCCACCACGTTGAGGGCCGCGATGCCCAGCAACAGATAGCCGGCGTGGCTCACCGTGCTGTAGGCGATCAACTGGTGCCAATCCTGCTGGCGCAAGGCCACCCAGCCGGCGTAGAGGATGTTGATAGCCGCCAGCACCGCCAGATAATCGGCCCAGTACTTGGCCCCCAGGGGCAGCAGGGTCAGGCCGATGCGGATCAGGCCATAGGCCCCCAGATTCTTGAGCACCCCGGCGAAGAGCATGTTGGCCGCCGTCGGCGCCGCGCCGTAGGCCACCGGGGCCCAGGTGTGGAAGGGCCACATCGAGGCCCAGATGCCAAAGCCCAACATCAGGGCGCCGAAGATCCATACCTGGACCTGGTCCGGCAGCGGATGGGCACGGGTATAGGTCTGCAGATCGGGCAGGTCGAAGTACCCGCCAGTGACCGAAAAGAGGTAGAGCAGCGCCAGCAGGACGACCAGGGCGCCGGCAGTGATGTAGAGGGTCAGGTGCAAGGCGGCCTCTTTGCGGCCGCGACCCCGGTCACTACCCCAGATGCCCACCAATAGATATTTGGGTAAGGTAGCCAGTTCGCAGAAAAAGTAAAAAAAGAACAGGTTGAGCGAGGCAAAGGCACCCACCGCTGCGCCCAGCAGGAGCAGCAACGAGGAGTAGTAGGCCTTGGGTCTACCCTCAGGTGCCGGCGCCAGCACTGCTGCCAGGCCCACCAGGACCGTCAACATGATCAGGGGCAGGGAGATGCCGTCCAAGCCCAGGTAGAAGGTGATGCCCAATTGGGGCAGCCAGTCGATGAGGACGCGGAACTGGGGCCCTACAGCCTGGGGATCGAAGGCCCCCCACAGCGCCAGGCCGGACGCCAGCGACACGGAAGCGGCCAGCACCGCCAGCCGGCGGGCCGCCGCCTCTCCTGCGGACCACACCGCAATCGCGCCCAGCAGGGGCGCCAGCAGTGTCAGGAGCAACCAGCTTTCCATAGGTAGAGATTATCCTATTAGAGAGAAGTAGACCACCAGCACCACGCCGATTCCAAAACAGAGGGCATAGGTGCGCACCTGCCCGGTCTGCAGCAAGTTGACGACCCGGCCCGCCAGGCTGACGCCCAGGGACAAGCCGCCCACTGCCAGGCCCTGCAAAATCCAGCGATCGAAGAAGTCGCAGATTGCGGCGATCAAGTCCTGGGTGTATTTGACCAGGGTTGCGTACAGCTCATCGAAATAGAACTTGTGCTGCATGGCGGTGTACACCGGCCCCAGGGCGCGCTGCAGCGGGGCGTCGCTAACATTGCCCCGCCAGTAGAGCAGGCCCGAGACCAAGAAACCCAGGGCCGGAATGGCCAGCAACCCGATCTGCATGCCGATATTGTGCTCCCCTTCGGCCGCCGCCGGCTGCAGGAAGTGGGGCACCGCCGAGAACCAGCCGCCCACCACCGAAAGCAGGATCAGGAAGATCATCGGCCCGGTCATCACCAAGGGCGACTCGTGGGCGTGGTCAAAGGCGTGCTGATCGCGGGGCCGGCCCAAGAAGACCACCCCAAAGGCCCGGCCCATGTAGAAGGAGGTCAGCAGGGCGGTGAAGGCGGCCAGCCCAAAGAGGAGCACATTGTGCTCCAGGGCCAATAACAAAATCTCGTCTTTGCTGTAGAACCCGCTCAGCGGCCACACCCCGGCCAGGGCCAGGGTGCCGATGAGGAAGGCGGCGAAGGTCAAGGGCATCTTCTGCTTCAGGCCACCCATTTTCCAAATGTCCTGCTCGTGGTGCAGGGCGACGATGATGCTGCCGGCGGTGAGGAAGAGCAGGGCCTTGAAAAAGGCGTGGGTGGTCAGATGGAACATTGCCTGCAAATCGCCCCCCAGGCCCACGGCCATCACCATATAGCCCAACTGGGAGAGGGTGGAGTAGGCCAGGATGCGCTTGATGTCGTTTTGCGCCACTGCGATCAGGGCCGCCATCAGCGCCGTGATGCCGCCGATATAGGAGATGACCTCCAGGGCCAGCGGCGAGGGCGCCAGCAACCAGGTCACTCGGGCCAGCATGTACACCCCGGCGGCGACCATGGTGGCCGCGTGGATCAGGGCGCTGACCGGGGTGGGACCCTCCATGGCGTCTGGCAGCCACACATGCAGGGGGAACTGGGCGCTCTTGCCCACGGTGCCGCAGAAGATCAGCAACCCGATCAGGGCCAGAGTGCCGGCGGCCAGGTGCAGGCCGGGCAAACGGGTCTGCAGCTCGACAAAGTCAAAGGTGCCAGCGTAGGACCACAACATTAGAATGCCGAGCATGAAGCCAAAGTCACCGATCCGATTGACCAGGAAGGCCTTGATGCCGGCGGCGGTGGCGCTGGGCCGCTCAAACCAGAAACCGATCAGCAGATAGGAGGACAGGCCGACCAACTCCCAGAAGATGAATAGTTGGATAAAATTGTTGGCCAGCACGATGCCCAGCATCGAGAAGGTGAACAGGGACATATACGCAAAGTAGCGCGAGAGTCCCGGATCACCCTTCATATAGCCCAGCGAGTAGATCTGGATGGCAGACCCCACTCCGGTGACCACCAGCAGCATCAGCAGGCTGAGACGGTCCACCGTCGCCCCGATCTCTATGTGCACCGGCCCCACGTTCAGCCACTGGATCGGCGTCGGGCTGAGGGCCTGGCCGCTGCCCAGCGCGGCGAAGAGTTGCAGCACGCAGCCAAAACCGATCAGGATAGCCCCGATGGAGAGGGCGGCACTCAGCCCCTGGGAACGCCGGGTGAAGAGGGTGATGAGGGCCGCCGCCAAGAGCGGGGCGAAGAGGATGACCCAGACCTGGTTCATGAGCGCATGGAGGTTAAGTCGTCCAGGCTGACCGTCTGCTTCTGGCGGAACAGGGCCACAAAGATGGCCAGGCCCACCGCAACCTCAGCCGCAGCGATGACGATGGTGAAAAAAACCAAGATCTGCCCCTCGACGCGGCCCAGGTAATGGGAAAAGGCCACCGCCGCCAGGTTGGCGGCATTGAGGGTCATCTCCAGGCACATCAGGGTGACCAGGGCATTGCGGCGCAGCACCACCCCGGTCAACCCCAGGGCAAAGAGCAGGCCGCTCACCAGCAGGTAGTGCTCCAGAGTGATCATCACTTGACCTCCCTTCTGGACAGCAGCACTACCCCCAGCATGGCCACCAGCAGGATGAGTGCCGTCACCTCAAAGGGCAGCAGGTAGTTGGTGAACAGTTTCTTCGCCACCTCTCTCAGACCTCCCTGCAGGGGGGTCCCAGACGGGGCGAGCGGGGCCTGCAGCACCACCCAGATCTCCGCCACCAGCGCCAGGCCCACCACCCCGGCCAGGCCCACCGCCAGCTTCTTGAAGGGCCGCGCTGGCCCCTCCTTGATATCGAGCAGCATGATAACAAAGAGGAAGAGCACCATCACTGCCCCGGCGTAGACCAGCACCTGGACAATGGCCAGGAAAAAAGCTTCGAGCAGCAGGAAGAGGCCGGCCATGTTGATGAAGAGCAGAATCAGGAACATGGCGCTGTTGATCGGGTTGCGGTTGGCGATCACCAATACCCCGGAGAGCAGCATGGCCGCGCTGAAAAACCAGAAGAGCAGGTCTTGGATGCCCATCACTTATTCTTCCACTTCCAGATCTGGTCCTGGTGCACGCCGCCCAGTTCGAGCAACTTTTCCTTGTCGAAGACCAACTCCTCGCGGCTGTATCCGGTGATGGCGAAATGGCGCTTGAGGAAAATGGCCTCCTCGGGGCAGACTTCCTGGCACAGCCCGCAATAGATACAGCGCAGCATGTCGATGTCGAAGCCCTTGGGCTCTTTCTCGACATTGGCGTCTGCCCCCCCCGCCTGCCGGCTGCCCGGGGTGATACGGATGGCCTTGGGCGGACAGACAAACTCGCACAACTGGCAGGACACACACTTGACCCGCCCCTCCGGGTCCTTGACCAAGGTCGGCGCCCCCCGGTAATGCGGGCCGTGCAGGGTGGGCCGTTGCTCAGGATACTGCAGGGTGACACTGCGCCTGGGAATGTGCTTGAGAGTCAGCCACAGGCCCTTGAGGATCTGCGGCAGGTAGCTCTTTTCCCAGAAACTGAGCCTGGGCCGTTGGAGCATCATGATCTCAACCTCTCCACAGCAGGATAGCCCCGGTGACAAAGACATTGATCAGTGCCAGGGGGATCATCACGTTCCAGCCGATGCGCATGAGCTGGTCGTAGCGAAAACGCGGCAGGGTCCAGCGGACCCAGATAAAGAAGAACAGGAAGGCCATCACCTTGGCCAGGAAGATACCGATATGGGCGATGCCCACCCACAGGGTCTGGGCCGGCGCATTGAAAGGCTCGAAGGGCAAGGACCAGCCTCCCAAAAAGAGCGTGGCCGCCAGGGCCGAGGCAATGGTCATATTGGCGTATTCACCCATGAAGAAGAGGGCGAACTTCATCGAGCTGTACTCGATGTTGTACCCACCCGCCAGCTCCTGCTCTGCTTCGGGAAAGTCAAAGGGCAGACGGTTGGTCTCGGCAAACGAGCTGACCACAAAGATGAAAAAGGCCACTGGTTGATAGACCATCAGCCAGGTGTGCTCGGCCTGGTATTCGACGATGTGTCCCAGGTTCAGAGTGCCGGTCTGCATGATGAGGCTGACCACACTCAGGCCCAGGCAAACTTCGTAGGAAATCATCTGGGCACTGGAGCGGATGGCGCCCAGGAAGGGATACTTGGAGTTGCTCGACCAACCGGCCAGCACAATGCCGTACACCGCCAGCGAGGTGATGGCGAAGACGAAGAGCAGCCCGGTGTCGAGGTCGGCGATCACACATTTGACCTCGCCCAGGTAGCTGCCCCAGGGAATGACCCCGATGACCAGCAGCGAGGGGATCATCACCAGGGCCGGAGCCAGAATGTAGTAAATCTTGTGGGTATAGGCGGGCAGCAGGTCTTCTTTGGTGACCAGCTTGATGAAGTCGGCGATGGGCTGCATCAACCCCAGCGGACCCACCCGGTTGGGGCCGACCCGGTCCTGGATCCAGGCGGCGACCCGGCGCTCCAAGAGCACGGTATACGCGACGATGGTCAGCAGCCCTAACACCGCGCCGCCGATCTTGAGCAAGAGGATGGGGAAGTCTTCTGCCATTTAGACCCTCAAACGGCCGCCGTTTCAGTATTCAACTGGATGCCCTGGTCGCCGATGCGGCTCAGGCTCAGCCCGGCCAAGGCCGGGTGCTCCTGGGCCAACTGGGCGAACACCCCTTCCAGGGTCGAAAAATCCTCGGCCGGATCGAGGGCGCGCAGCAGCGCTGCCAGAATCTGCCACTCGGGCCTGGCTTCGCCCACTGGCTGCATCGCCGGGTTGAGGCGCTGTACCCGCCCCTTGGCATTGATGAAGGAGCCGCGTTTCTCGGCAAAGGAAACTCCAGGCAGCACCACCTGGGCCGCAGCGACCGTGGCGTTGGGCAGAAGGTCGATGACCACCAGGGTTTCCAGCTGCGCCAGCAGTTCGGGACCGATCCCGCATTTGGTCAGGTCCTCACCCAGCACCAGCAGGGCCTTGATGCGTCCCTCGCGCACGCCCTGGGCAATGGTCCCCAACTGGCTGCCCAGCGGCTGGGCGGCTGCGCCGGTCAAGGACGCGCCCCGGCTGTTGGGATTGCGGTCGGCGTTGAGCAGCAGGTGGTCGGCTTCGCCCTGGCGCGGCACGCAGTCGACCAGCGAGGCCCCCAACACCTGCCGCGCCAGCCGGTTGAAGAGGAACAATTCCTCGGTGGTGGCCCGGGCCGAACCCACCGCGGCGATACCACCGCGCGCCCCCTGCAAAGCCTGCACCGCCTGCCCGAGGGCCTCCTGCCATTCGACGGGCTGCTGATGCACCAGCGGGGCCTGCAGCCGTTGGGGATCGTTGACGAACTTGTACTGCAGCCGGCCGTAGTCGCACATCCAACACTGGTTGACATCTTCGTTGTCGCGCGGGGTCTGGCGCATCACCTCGCCCTCGCGCACCGACACCACGGTGTTGCAGCCGGTGGCGCAATTGGGGCAGATGCTCTTGGTCTCTTTGAGGAACCAGGCCCGCTGGCGAAAGCGGAAGTCGGTGGAGGTCAGGGCACCCACCGGGCAGATATCGACGATATTGAGGTCGTAGTTGGTGTTGGGCTCCTGCCCCGGATAACAGGTCAGCTCCACATGGCTGCCGCGTTGGACGAATCCCAGACAGTCCTGGCCGGCCACGTGGCGCATGAAGCGCTCGCAGCGCGAACACATGATGCAGCGCTCGTTGTCGAGGGTGATCTTGTCGTTGAGTTCGACCTGCTTGGGTTTGTGGACCTTGTGCTCGACAAAACGGCTCTCCCCTTTGCCGTAGTCCACCGCAAATTCCTGCAGCCGGCACTCTCCCGCTTGGTCGCAGATAGGGCAGTCGAGCGGATGGTTGATCAGCAGGAATTCCATCACCCCCTGGCGCGCCTTGATGATGGCCGGGGTTTGGGTCTGGACTACCATGCCCTCGGCGGCCATACTGTTGCAGGCAATCTGGGGGGCCGGCATGAAGCCGATCACCGGCTTGCCGTCAGCGCCGATCTCGGGCTTGCGTTCGGGGGTCATCCTGGGCATGCCCAGCGAAACCAGGCACATGCGGCAGTTGCCGGCGATGGGCAGCTTGGGGTGATAGCAATAGTGGGGAATCTCGACGCCGGCCTGTTTGGCGGCCTCGATGAGATTGGTCCCGCGCGGGACCTCAATCTCCCTGCCGTCGATGGTGAGTTTGACCGTACCTTCTGCCATCTCCTAGTGCTTCCCTTCTCCCGAACCGATGACCTCGACGAACTCAGCCTTGTACTTAGAGGTGAAGGCTTTTACCGGCCAGGCCGCGGCCGTGCCCAGGGCGCAGATGGTCTTGCCCTCGATATTGTCGGCCACGTCCCAGAGCAGGTCCACATCCTCCGGGCGCCCGTGCCCCTCCTTGATCCGGTGCAACATCTTCTCCATCCACAAAGTCCCCTCGCGGCAGGGAGTGCACTGGCCGCAGGACTCGTGGGCGTAGAATTGGGCGAGGTTGAGGGCGACGTCGACGATCGGGCTGGTATCGTCCAGTACGATGGTCCCGCCCGATCCGGCCATGGAGCCGGCCTTCTGGATGGCGTCGAAGTCGAGGGACACGTCGAGTTGCTCGGGCAGGAGGATGGGCATGGAGCTACCCCCGGGGATAACCCCCTTGAGCGTGCGGCCCTCGCGCAACCCGCCGCAGATGTCGAAGACCAGCTGGCGCAAGGTGATCTTGCCCATCTCGAACTCGAAATAACCTGGTTTCACCACCGCCCCGCTGACACACACCAACCGGGTACCAGAGGAGCCAGGCACCCCCATGCCGGCGAACCAGGCTCCGCCCTTAGTGACGATCTGGGGGATATTGCACAGCGTCTCGACGTTGTTGACCACCGTGGGGCAGTTGAAGAGCCCCGAGACGGCAGGAAAGGGCGGCTTGATGCGCGGGTACGCCCGTTTGCCTTCCAGCGACTCGATCAGCCCGGTCTCCTCGCCGCAGATGTAAGCGCCGGCCCCGCGGTGCAGATAAATCTCGCAGTCGAAGCCTTCCACGCCGAGGATATTCTTGCCTAACAGATTGGCGGCCCTGGCCTCGTCGATGGCCTTCTGGACGATGGCCACGGCCTTGGGAAACTCGCCGCGTATATAGATGTACCCGACCTTGGCTCCCAGGGCGAAGCAGGTGATGGCAATGCCCTCAATCAACAGATGCGGGTCGCGGTGAAGCAACACGCGATCCTTGAAGGTGCCCGGTTCGCTCTCGTCGCCGTTGCAGACCAGATAGATGGGCTTGCCCGACTTCTTGTCGACGAATTTCCACTTAGTGCCCGTGGGAAAGCCGGCACCCCCGCGTCCGCGCAGCTTGCTGTCGATCACCTCCTGCACGATGGCGTCTGGCTGCATCGCCACGGCCTTGCGCAGACCCTGGTACCCGCCGGCAGCCTGATAACTCTGGAGCGAGCCGTCGTACCCGGGCTGGCTGAGATTGGCCATGACCAGGCGTTTTTCGGCCGGATGGGCCGGCTGCACCGGCGGCAGGGGCTGCTCCTCCAGGCCGGACTGAGCGAGGCGGGCGAGCAGCGCCTCGGTCTTCTCGGGGGTGAGTTCAGCGAAATGCTCGTCGTTGACCATCATCACCGGCCCCTTGCCGCAATCGGCTAGGCACTCGAAGGTGGAGAGGGTGAACTGGCCGTCTGGGGTGGTCTGGTCGAGGCTGATGCCCAAGCGTTGCTGGATGGTCTGGAGGACGGACTGGCAGCCGCCCATCTCGCAGGAAAGAGTGCGGCAGACCTTGAGGTGGTACTTGCCGCGCGGCTTTTCGGTGAACATCGGGTAGAAGCTGACCAGTCCCCACACGTCGATGGCCGGAATGCCCAGGCGTTGGGCGGTCCACTCGACCTGTTCCCGACCCAAGTGGCCATAATGATCCTGCAATAGATGTAGCAACCACAACACCGGCGCCGACTTCTGCTCGGGGGGGTAGTGGGTGATGATCTCGTCTATTTGCCGGCTCAGTGCTGCGGGGACATCCAGCGCCATTTCACCATCCTCAAGCGACCCTCAGCGGTCGCATTCTCCCATGACAAAGTCGATACTGCCCAGAATGGAGATCAGGTCAGCCACCATGTGGCCGATGCTCATCGTCTGCAGGGCCTGCAGGTTGACAAAGGAGGGACCGCGGATCTTGAGTCGATGCGGGGTCCCGCCGCCCTTGCTGATGATGAAGAAGCCCAGTTCCCCCTTGGGGTTCTCGGCCGAGAAGTACACCTCCCCCACCGGGGCATTGATGCCGGTGGTGACCTGGATGAACTGGTGGATCAGTTCCTCCATACTGGTCAGCACCGCCTTTTTCTCCGGCAGGACGATCTTGGGATTGTCTACATTGACCGGACCCTCGGGTAATTTGTCCACGGCCTGGCGCAGGATGCGGATGCTCTGGCGCATCTCCTCCATACGCACCAGGTAGCGGTCGTAACAGTCGCCCACCGTGCCCACCGGCACCTCGAAGTCATACTTCTCGTAGCCGCTGTAGGGGTGGGCTTTGCGGATGTCCCACTCCACCCCCGAGGCGCGCAGGATGGGGCCGGTGACCCCCAGATCGATGGCATCGGCCCGGGAGAGCACGCCGATGTCCTTGGTGCGGGCCAGGAAGATCTTGTTGCGGCTCAGCAATTTGTCGGTTTCGTCGATGGCCGCCGGGATTTCGTCGAGGAATTTGCGCAGCATGGGCAGGAATTCGGCCGGCATGTCGTGGGCCAGCCCGCCGATGCGGGTGTAGCTGGTGGTAAAGCGCGCCCCGCTGATACACTCGCAGAGATCGTAGATCTTTTCGCGTTCGGTAAAGGTGTAGAGGAAAACCGACATGGCGCCCAGGTCGATGCTCATGGCACCGATGCCCAGCAGGTGGGAGCTGATGCGGGCCAGTTCGGAGCAGATCACCCGGATACACTGGCAGCGGGGCGGTACTTCCACCCCCAAGAGCTTTTCCACCGCGTACGCGTAGGCCACGTTGTTGGCCAGAGGCGCGAGGTAGTCGAGGCGGTCGGTGTAGGGGATGAACTGGGTGTAGGTCATGTTCTCGGCGATCTTCTCATCCCCCCGGTGCAGGTAGCCGATGTCCTGCCACAAGTTGGTGATCACCTCGCCGTCCAATTCGAGGATCACCCGCAACACCCCGTGGGTGCTGGGGTGAGAGGGCCCCATATTGACCAGCATCTTGTCCCCGCTCAGCTCCTCCTCAAAGGCCAACTGTGCGCGATAGGCCGAATCGATGATCTCCATTTCGCGGTGGGTGGCCATGGCTCAGACCGCTTCTTCTTTGTTGGGATGGGCCAGTTTCTCGGTCTGCTCCGAAGGCGTGTCGTACTGGCGCGGCTCGCGGGACACGGTGCCGCGCTGGCCAGGGCCCGAAAAAAAAGGACCGCCCAGCATAGAGGCCGTCTCGACCCGCCCGGCGCTGTCGGCGCTGGAAGGCAAATCAGCGGGCAGGCCAGCCAGCGGAAAGTCTTTGCGCAATGGATGATGGGGATACCCTTCCCACATCAGGATGCGCTTGAGATTGGGGTGGCCGGCGAAGCGGATGCCGAACATGTCATAGGCCTCGCGCTCGTGCCAGTCGGCGGTGCGCCAGACCCCGGTGACCGTATCGACCAACAGATCTTCTTCGGAGAGATAGACCTTGAGGCGGAGGTGGCAGCGGTGGGTCAGCGAGTAGAGCAGGTAGTCGACCTCAAAGCGGGGTTCCTCGCCGTAGTTGTCGACCCCGGAAAGATCGGTGAGCATGTCGAAGCCGCAACTATACTTGAGGAAGCGACAGGCAGCGGCGATCTTGTCGCGGCTCACCACCAGCGAATATTCGCCGCGGAATTCCGTCGGCTCCCCCACCCCCTCGCCCAAGTCCTCCTTGAGCTGCTGCGCTGCTGCTTGCGGAGTCATAGCCAACTCGCCCTCACCCCTCAATCACGACCGGGCCGCGAACCGCCGTGCCGCCCAGGCGGGGCTGGTGCCGGTCCTCGCGGAGATTCTCGATTGCCTTTTCGTGTCCGATCTGCCGTTGCAGGGCCATCAGCGCCTCCAGCAGGGCTTCGGGCCGGGGCGGGCAGCCAGAGACGTACACATCCACCGGGATGATGCGGTCGATGCCCTGCACCACTGCGTAACTGCGGTACATGCCGCCGGTGCTGGCGCAGGCGCCCATGGCGATGCACCACTTGGGGTTGGGCATCTGTTCCCAGAGCCGTTTGACCACCCCGGCCATCTTGTAGACACAGGTGCCGGCCACAATCATCAGATCCGACTGGCGAGGGGAGAAACGCATCACCTCGGCGCCGAAGCGGGAGATGTCGAAGCGGCTGGCACCGGTGGCCATCAACTCAATGGCGCAGCAGGCCAAGCCCATGGGCATGGGCCAGCAGGAGTTTTTGCGCGCCCAGTCCACGGCGCTGTCGAGCCGGGTGACGATGAGGTCGCGATTCTCAGATCTCAGATCCACTGCCGTATTGACAACAGTACTCATGATCTCTTCACTCAAAGGGAAGCGCCGGGCCGGCGCGGGGCCCAATCGAGCGCCCCTTTTTTCCATATATAGAAGTGGCCGACCTCGAGGATGGCGATGAAAAGCAAGGCGCTGCCCAGCATCAGCCAGCCGATGCCCCCTTCGGCGGGCGATTGGCTTAGTTCGCGGAAAACCGTGGCCCAGCCCACCATAAACACCACCTCGATGTCGAAGAGGATGAAGAGCATGGCCACCAGGTAGAATTTGACGCTGAAGCGGGTGTGGGTCTGGGCGTCGGCGGGAAGGCCGCACTCGTAGGGCGTGTCCTTGAGGCGGTTGAAAGAGCGCTTTTTGGCCAGCAGGGAGGGGAGGAAGACAATGGCGCTGACAAAGGCCACGGCCACAATCACCAGCAGGCCGATGGGGGCAAATTGCTGCAGCTCACCGTTCATGACAATCTGGCCGAACTAGGAGGCGAATCGCGAACTCTCGTCCCGAAATGACTACTGAACGTCCTAATATACAGGCGCTGTGCGAGACGCGCAAAATAATTCGCGCTCACGGCGGACGGGTCACCTTTGCCGAATTCATGGGGTTGGTGCTCTACCATCCCGAGGCCGGGTACTACACCCGCGGCAACACGGTGATTGGCCCGCGGGGCGACTATTTTACCAGCCCCGGCGCCGCGCCCCTCTTCGGCCGGCTCCTGGCCCGGCAGTTCCTCCGTTTCAGGGCGGAACTGGGCCATCCCCCGGGCTTTGCGGTGATCGAGCTGGGGGGTCATCGGGGCCAACTGCGTCAGGACGTGCTGGGAGAGGCACCCGACCTGGACTACCATCTGGTCGAGGTGGGCGATTCCCTGCCTTCCGGGCTGGTGGGCTGCGTCTTTTCCAACGAGTTCTGGGATGCCCTCCCGGTCCACCGGGTAAAGGTGGTCCAGGGATACTGGCAGGAGATCTATGTACGGGAAGAGGGCGAAGGGTTCGCCGACGAACTGGGCCCTCTCTCCGACCCTCGGCTGGAGGAGTACCTGCGCGAATTGCCGGTGGCCTGGATGGAGGGGTACGAGACGACCGTCAACCTCCAGGCTCAGGAGTGGATGGGGCGGCTGGGTCGGTCCCTGGAGCGGGGGTTTGTGCTGAGCATCGACTACGGCTTTGAGCGGGCCGAATACTTCTCCCCCCAACGCCCCCGGGGCACCCTGCGCTGCTACTACCGCCACACCCTCAACGACCAGTACTACGCCCGCCCAGGCGAACAGGACCTGACGGCCCACGTGGACTTCACCGCGCTGATCGAGGCCGGCCGCAGCGCCGGCCTGAAGCCGGTGCTTTTCACCGACCAGGGCCGCTACCTAGTGGGCATCGGACAGGAACTCTTCCGCGAGATTTCCGAGCGCACCGCCGGCCAGTTCAGCCGCGAACGCCAGGCCATTCACCAGCTCATCCATCCCGGCTTGATGGGCAGTGCTTTCAAGGTACTGATCCAGAAGAAGGGCTGATCGCCCCTTCACCGAAGACCACCGGATAAATCGCCCCACGGCTCGACACGGTCGCCGCATCCATGTAGCACACACTGAAAGCGCGGCGCGGGGTGCCGGTGTGATTGACATCTGAGCTGTGCAACAGCCAGTTGTGCAAGAGCACCACTTCCCCGGCCTCCAACTCCAGCGGCACCGGCTGAGTCTTGGCCAGCAACTCGGCGGCCTGTTCGGCTGAGAGGAACCCCGAGGGGTGGTCGGGATTGACCAGGGCCCGATGGGAACCGGGGACTATCTGCACGCAGCCGTTGGCCAGCGTGGCCGGATCGAGCGCGGTCCAGACGGTGATCAGCGGGTCGCGGTCCAGGTCGCTCCAGCGGTCCTGGTGCCAGACCAAATGGGTGCCCTTGCCGGCCGGCTTGTTCATGAACATCGCCCGGAAGCAGGCCATCGGCCGCTCTGACCCGTGGATTTTGGCGCAGATGTCGCCGAAGAGGGGGTGCTGCAGATAGGCCAGAAAGAACGGGTCCAGCTCCAGCTCCTGAATCTTGCGGTACGCCAGAGTGGCCCCCTTGTGCCCCTTGCTCTGGGGGCCCGGCCCCGAGTCGTCGCCGGCCACCCGGTCCAGTTGCATCATGATCTGGTCGTAATCGATGGCTGCCCGGCCCAGCATGATCTCGTCGATGCGCTGGCCCAGGGCCTCGATTTCCGCGACAGGGACCACCCGGCCCAGCCGCACGAAGCCCTGTTCCTCGAACTGGCCCAGCTCTTCCGAGCTCAGTTGGAGCGGATGTAATGCGGTCATGATCTAGACCTCCTATTTATTCTCTGGTCACAAGAGCCGGATGCAGCGAAAGCCGAGATTGAGGCTGCCGTGGGCGTCGCGGTACGCGGCGGCCAGACATCCCGGCTGCTTGGTCCAAGCCCCGCCCCGCACCACGCGCGGCACGGTATAGGCATGCATGAAGGGCTCGCGCATGCCTAAGTAGATCATCGGCTCTCCCCCTGGATAAGCCTCAAAGAGGGAGGTGGTGTACTCTTTCACATTGCCCACCAGATCGAAGATGCCCTCGGGCGTGGCCCCACTGGGAAAGCTGCCCACCGGGGTGGTGCCGCCGTAGTGGAAGTCGTAGTTGGCCCGCTGCGGGCTGAGGGGCTGGTCTCCCCACGGGTAGGTCCGCCCCTCCGGGCCACGGGCCGCCCGTTCCCATTGCGCCTCGCTGGGCAGGGCCTTGCCATAGAAGGCCGCGTACGCGAGGGCAGCCTCGTAACTGACATAAACCACCGGATATTCCTCGCGACCCTGGATCACCTGGTAGCGGTCCCCTTCTCGGACGATGCCGCAGCGCTCCGGAATCCGCATCCAGGTATTGTAGTGTTGGTGGTGGTCCCCGGCGTTGAGGAAGGCGGCGAACTCGGCCACCCTCACCGGATAGGGGTCCATCCAAAAGCCGCCCACTTCCACCGAGTGAGCGAGGCTGCGCCGCGCGTCGGTGGGGTCGGGACCCAGGGTGAAGGTGCAGGCCGGCAGCCAGATCATCTCCGGTGCCCGCGCCTTTGGGGGCCGGGGCAGTCGGCGCACCGGAAAGCCGCGCTCCAACGCCTCGTCCTTAACCGGGCCGGCCACCTGGTCCGAGAAGATGACTTTTCCCCACATCTCGGGGTTGTGCAAATCGCCGGTGTCGGTGGACTGCCAGATCCAGTCCTCGCAGGGGCTCTTGGGCACCATGGCCGGGAAGAGATGGTCGTAGATATGCAGGTACTGCACGCGGCTGAAATTTAACCGCCACAGATCCCCCCGGCGCACCGGCAGGCTTACCCGGCTGTTGCGTTCGCGCAGCGAAGCCAGGGGCCATTGCACCTCCACGGTCCAGCCCTCGTCTTCATCATAATGATAGTTGAGGGTGCCCTGCACCTGCACGGCGTGGCGCAGGCCGGTCACGTCGTAGTCGCTGTGCAGGGCCGAGGCCCGGTGGTAGTCGGTCTCGTGGAACATGTCCCAGGCGGTGTTGAGCGGATTGACCTCGAACTCATAGTACCCCACCCCATCTGCGGTGGCGTCGAGGAAGATCTCGAAATCGTTGTCGTAGTATATGACGCAGTCGCGTTTGTGCAGTGTGCCCCAGACGTTCTCCTCCTGGAGCTGGGCGGCGAAGTAGAGATTGGTATCGTCGTAGAGCATCTTGAAGCGGGTGGTCTTCCAGGGCGCCGGGGCGTAGGGAGCCTGGTGGTCCTGGAAGGGTTGGGACCACTCGGCGTCCTGCCAGGCTTTCTCGTTGAGGTGGCCGTCGATGGTGATGGGGCCCGAGGCGCGGTAACACACGTAGTGTCTGGGCACAAAGGGGCCCGGAACGCTGTTGAGGGCCGGCGGCCGGGCCAGATAGGTGGGAGCCGGCGCGTCACCGCCAAAGGTGCGGTGCCGGCCCCACAGATAGAGGGTGCCGGCCCCTTCCCTGGTGGTGGGGCAGCGCACCCACACCGCTGTCTCGCGGGTACGCCAGGCGCGGTCGGAGCGGGTGGTGGGAAACTTTTCTGTAGGAGGATAAACCTGGCGCAGGGCGGCCAGGGCCCGCTGCCCCTGCTGGCGGCCGGTAAAATCGATGCGCACCCCGTAGAGCAGGGAGTTGCGGAAGGTATAGGTCAGGTGGGTGGCGCGGAGGCCAAAGACCTCCCACTGCTCGTCCCGGCGGACAAAACAGGGGGCGGGAAAACCCTGATCAGACCACTGCCAGGGGATGTCCCGCTGCCGGGTGCCCCAGCGCACCCCGCGGAAACCCTCATTGGGAATGGCAAAGGATAACTCAGGCGCTTCCTCAGCCATGGCTCACTTGACCCAGCTCATTTTATCCAGGTCATATCTTCGCCGCGCACCAGGAAAGCCCGCTCATCCCAGCGGCCCGGCCTTTCCACCGGCCACAACCCGGATTCCACTGCCACGTCCAGCGGGTTGGCCCGCGTCTGCAAGGGCAGCTTCACCCGCTCGCGCATCCGCGCCGATTCGTACACTCCCATCATGATCTCCAATGCCGCCTTGCCGCGCTGGGCCTCGCCCGGGTACACCTCGATCTTGCCCTCGATCCACTCGCAGACCGCGTAGGCCTGGCGCACAAAGGCGTCGCCATAGCCCTTGGTGTTCTGCTCGCTGGGTTTGAACTCCTGCCAGCCGGCTTTCTTGTTGGTCATGAAGCGCAGGCTGTTGTCCTGGGTCTCCATCATGCCCTCGCTGCCGTAGATGGTGGCGCCCAGTTGGTAGAGGCGGTTCATCTCGTTTTCGATCACCCCCTCCACCCCGTTGGGGTAGCCGATGATGCCGGCGCAGCGGTCCTCTACCCGATGGCCAAAGATATAGTGGTCGGTCTTGCGCTCCACCGACCCCATCACCCACTCGGCTTGGGGATCGCCCTGCACGAAGAGCTGGAAGTCGACGCAGTGGGTGCCGGTGTTCATCATGCCCCCGGTGACTGCCGACCAGAGCCTCTTGGGCTGGCCGATGGCTCCGTCGAGCAGCAGGCGGCGGGCCTCCTGCCAGGCCGAGTAGAAGCGGCGCTGGTGGCCGATGGCCAGTTTCACATTGTTGCGCTGCGCGGCGATGATCATCTGCTCGGCCTCGCCCAGGGAAGCGGCCATGGGTTTTTCGCTGAGCACCAATAGGGGTTTGCGGGCACAGGCGGCGATGGCCATCTCGGCGTGCTGGGGGTCCCAGGAGCAGACGCTGACGATGTCTAGGTTTTCTTTGTCGAGCATCTCGCGGTAGTCGAGGTAGCGTTTGGCAGCGGGCACTTTGAAGTCCTCGCCATAGGTGCGCAGGGACTCGGGGTGCGAGTCGCCGAGGGCGACGATCTGGGTGTGCTCGCACTCGCTCCAGCCCCGCCCGTGTTCACGGGCGATACGCCCGCTGGCGATGACGCCGACGCGGTATTTCTTCTTTCCTTTGGCTGACTTGGCTGCCATATCTGACCTCTTTGGATTGGATTAATGGGTGACGTTGCGCAGATATTCCATGCTCAGCCGCGCTGCGTCATGAATCTCCGCGTTGCGGTAGACCTTTACCGAGGCGAAGCCCTCGTAGTTGATCTGTCCCAGAGCCCGCAGCACGGACCCGAAATCCAGATGCCCACTTCCCAAGAGACTCCCATTGCTCTCGCACAGGTGTACGTGCCGCAGCTGAGGCCCACAGTCTATGATGGGCTGGGTGAGGGAGCGCTCCTCGATGTTCATGTGTACGGTGTCCACCATCGGCCGCAGACCCGCCGAGCCCACCTTGGCGATCAGCTGGCGCACCTCGCCCACGGAATTGTTGAAACCCACCTGCAGGTGGTTGACCGGCTCGATGACGATATCGGTACCCTGGGCCTCGGCCCGGTCCATCACCTGGCGCAGGCAGCCGGCGATGCGTTCGTTGGCCATAGCGGGGTCGGGTTCGTCCTTGCGGAATCCCTGCAGCAGCCCCACCACCAGGATGGAGTGGAAGCGCTCGGCCACCTCCAGACAGCGGATCAGGTGTTCGGCCGTGCGCTGGCGCACGCTCGCGTCGGGCGAGCTGAGGCACAGACCCCGACTATACGCCCCGCCGGTCAGGAAGGAGGGGATCACCAGACCGGCCTCTCCCACCCAGCGCTCCAATTGGCCGAGGGGCACTGCCGGCGGCAAATCGAGGTTCAGCTCGATGCCTTCGTACCCGCACTCTTTGATGAAGCTGAGCAGTCGGCGCACCTCGGTCTCATCCCCCAGGGAATTGAGCGCCTCGATGACCATAAAGCTGTAGTGGATCATACGCCGCTCCCAGCCCACACGTCGTTATAGAGGGTGTCCCCGAAGCCGCCGATGATCCACAGCCGCTCCCCGAAGACCAGGCACCCTGGCTCGTGGCGCACCGGCCAGGACGTCTCTTCTTCGGTCCAGGTGCGCCCGTCGCGCGAGGACCACACGTCGTTGCGGTTGCCCTGATGATACCCGCCCAGCACCCACATCTTGTGATACCCGCCGTCGGCAAAGACCGCCGCGCAGTGGAAGCGCCGCGCTGTCCAGCCAGCATCCGGCGTCACCTGTTCCCAGTTCACCCCGTCTGCCGAGCGCCACACATCGCTGTAATCGGCGATGGTGTTGAAAGGATGGCGGTCGTCGTACACGCCTCCACCCAGCACCCACATCCACTTGCTGTACACCAGGCAGGCGTGCATGGCCCGCGCTCCCCAGGGCGCGCGGCAGACCAGCTGCCAATCCACCCCGTTGGTCGAACTCCACACCTCGTCGCTGTGGCTGAAGTCGCGGCCGTCGAAGCCGCCCGTCACCCACATCCTGCCGTCGAAGACCACGGCCCCGGCGGCTCCCCGCGTGCTCCAGGGCGCCTGGCCCATCGAGGTCCAATCCGCCCCATTCGCCGAACTCCACACGTCGTTGTACGCCGGGAAACGATTGGTGACCTCATCCTTGGGGGCAAAGCCGCCCATGATCCACATGCGCCCCTCGTGGACCAGGGCGCAGGGCAGGTTGCGGCCGCCCCAGGGTGCCTGGGGCGTGACCAGCTCCCACTTGATCCCGTCCGCCGACGACCACACATCGTTGATGCGCGTGGGGGTGTAGCCCCCAAAGATCCACATCTTCCCGTCGTGGACCACCTCGCCCATGGAATCGCGCCGACACCAGGGCGCCTCGCCTACCACTTTTTCCCAGTGGATCACGCTGCACCTCCCGGCCCATCGCCGAAGTCAGGCACCTCCATCAGCACCCCGCCCTGGAGCGCCGACTGGTGGCCCACCAATCCGGGCAAGAGGTACCGGGCCGCCTGCCACACATTGTTGGGCGGCAATTCGCCCAAAGCACAAGCCCGGACAAAGTCATCGACCAGGAACTGGTGCGCCCCGTTGTGCCCATTGGGCAGGCCGATAAACTCGGCCGGTAGCCGCTCCACCGGGTGGACCTTGGAGACCGACCGGTGCGTGCCGTCGCTGCCAGTGACCACGGCCATCTGCCCCTCAGTGGCCGGCTGGCCGGCGCAGGACAATTCATCGCGCAGGTCCACGCAGGTGGCCCGGTCCTTGGTCACCCAGGCCTGCGCACCCACCTGCTCCTCGTACGAGGCTTCGGTGCCATACAGGCGCATGCCCACCGTGCCTGGGTGGCCGACGCGGCGGAACTCGCTGATACGCGCCATGCTGCCGTCCGACATCTTGCAGAGCATGGTCTCGTTGCTGAAGGGGTTCTGCCACACGTTGTCGGGACGGGCATAGAGATTGTCGGGATGGCGATCCACAAAACCCATGCCGCAAACGTGGGTAGCGCGCGCCCCGGTTACCGACACCACCATGCTGGTCGAGTGGGTAGGATAGAAGAAGGGCGGCATGCCGAAGTACTGCTCCCATTCGGCCCCGTGCCGCCACTGGGCCACCGCGTACATGCCGTGGGTGTAGTCGTGGTAGTACTCGGCCTCGGCATAGACCACATGGCCGAAATCGCCCCGGCGGAAGCGCTCGCGGCAATAGAGCGTGCAGGGGTAGTAATAGCTGGTCTCCCCCAGCATGTACATGCGGCCGCTTTCCTCCACGGCGCAGACCAGGGCGTTCAGCTCCTCGATGGAGATGGCCGAAGGCACCGCCGAATACACGTGTTTGCCGCTCTTCAGCGCCTGGACTGCCTGGGGCCCGTGTAAATGGTGCTGGGTGATGATGGCCACCGCGTCGACCTGGGACTGGCACAACTGGTCGAGGGAAGGGCAGGTGTGTTTGACCCCGAACAGCTCCGCCTTGGCCTTGAGCTTGGCGGCGTCCAAGTCGCAGAGCACCACCCGGTCCACCAACGGGTGGGCCTTGAAGAGGGGGATAAAACAATCGGCGAAAGCTCCAGCGCCGCAGATGCCCAGATCGATGCCCATTTTTTACCTCAGCCGGCGGCGATGGCAGTCCACTGCTTGCGGCCCAGTTTCTTGATGCGGCTGTCCGGCCACTTTTCCAGGGGCTTGTAGGAGGGATGACCGGCCTTGTCGTCACAGGGGTTATGACGGGTGTTGTAGCAGCAGATCAGACTCCAGCGCGGGTCTTCGCTCTCGTTGGGATCGGAGCGGTGGAGCAGGTTGGCGTGGAAGAAAAGGGCGTCTCCGGGCTCCATCTCGCAGTAGACCAGGTCCAGGTGTTTGGCGGCCAGGGCCACCCGTTCGGGGTTGGCCCCCACCTGGGTGCCGAACTTTCCGTGTTCGATGCGGCCAAGCCGGTGCGAGCAGCGCAGCACCTGCAAACAACCATTGCCCTGATAGGCGCGGTCCACGGCGATATAACAGCTGGCCATGTCGGGATACAGACAGTTGTTGTTGTACCAGTACCCGTAGTCCTGATGCCATTCCCAAGCCCCGCCCACCCGTGGCTCCTTGACCATCATCTTGTAGTGGTAGAGGTAGACCTCGTCGCCCATGAGTTTCTCCATGGCATCGACGATGCGCCGGCCATGGCAGAAGCCATTGTAGATGTCCTGGCGCTCGGTTTCGGAGGTGAGCCAGATCTTGCTCTCCCGCCCCTCGCCGTCGATGGCAGCGTGGACCAGTTCGGCCTTTTCCTGGTCGGCCTTGCCGATCTTGAGCAACAGGTCCATCTCCTCGGCGTCGAAGAGGGTCCTGACCATAATAAACCCATCCTGGGCAAACTGGGCTGCCAGGTCTTTGGTGACTTTGAACATAGTGTGACCTCTCTCTGCTACGTGAGTCCCAGGAATTTCCTGATATGCCTGCCGAGCGCCTCGTCGATTTCTGTGTGGCGCGGGACTGGCTGTTTTTTTCCAGTGGCAGGGTTGAAGTAGATGTCGTGTCTTGCCCCGTGGCGCAAGAGTATACATCCGTCACGCACCAACCGACGGACGAACTCTCTCCGCTTCACAAGGTGATCTCTTTCATCCGGTGCCCTTCCGGGACCTCCTCCATTGCCATCAGGAGAAAGGCGTCCTTCAGGTTTTCCTCCAATTCCTTGAGTGTCCTACCCTGGGTCATGATCTCCGGGTGTTCGAGGAGTTTGCCCAGCCAGAACTTATCCGACTTCCAATAGATCATTTTCATCTTTGTCTGCATGGGAACTCCTCCTCTCAGGCACTCATACGGGCCAGGCACTCTTCGTAGGCGGCGAAGCGTTCCTGTTCCCGCTCTTCCGGGTCCACATACTTGAGCCACAGGGCGCTGCCCGGTTTCTTGCCACTGAACTGCCGGTGGCTCTGGATA
Organism: Gemmatimonas phototrophica; assembly: GCA_945861755.1. Classification (GTDB taxonomy): domain Bacteria; phylum Latescibacterota; class UBA2968; order UBA8231; family UBA8231; genus SICG01. Next base: position 12,288 of record CAMAVQ010000021.1, on the reverse strand, counting down.
TGGGAGGGATCGGGTCCGTGCCAGACCACCTCGCCGTCCTGCATGTAGACAAAGTCGCCCCGATAGCGGTCGACCATCGCCCGCTGCCGGTCGCGGTAGAACAACCCCTGCTCGCAAGCCGTCTGCCTACAGGTGGCCATCACCTCGGGCGGGTCGTACTCCACGGAGTCGAACTCGGCCAGCGGCCCCTGCACCTCGCTCTCGAAGTCGATCTCGTTGAGGTCCACGGTGCCAAAGCCGCCCTGGGCCGCCAGCAGCAGGTGGTTGCGGTCGCGGCGGAAAGGCGGGGTGGGCCAGTCCGAGGCCGGGTCGTGGCCCATCAGGTGGGCAGCGCAGGCATCGGTGGCGGTGGTCTGGTCGCCGGCAATCAGCGCGTTGCCGATGCGGCCCTCTCCTCCCCACTCGCAGCCCCACTGCCCCACCATCGCATCGATGATATTGAGGCAGGGATTGGTGATCATCGCCAGATCTGGCAAGACGTAGGAGAGGCGAATGGCGTGGTGGAAATAGGTGCGCACCCGGCCCAGGGGCGGGATCGGCGGGGTGAGGCCAAAGAGGTTCTTCATACACAGGGTGACGCCCATGAAGTGATGGTTCTTCATCTTGGCCACCGAGATCACCTCGTCGGCGTCGGCAAAACAGGAACTGAGGGTGTAGCGGCCGAACATCCGCCCACCGCCGGGCACCTCGTAGGTGGCGAAGGGCGGGCGGTTCGAGTCCACGAACTCCACCCCGAACTCGTCGAGGTGGGGCTGGAAGTAGTTGAACTGCCCGGTGGGGTTGCCTTCCTGGTCGTAGGCAAAGGTGTCGGTGGCCACCAGCTTGGCCGTGGTGCGTTCGCGCAGGAGGCGCAGCACAGCCTGGCACACCGCGTCATCCACTAGTTCACGGCGCCGGCCTGCGAAATAGGCCACCTCCTGCTGGTACATCATGTTGAACTTGAGCACGATCTTGCGGGCCTTTTCCAGGCGCGCCCACGAGCGCTCCAACGGCTCGGTGATCCGCTTCAGGGTCTGGTACACTTCTTCGCTGGTGACACGGTGATCGCAATGGGCCGCTCGGACCCGGTAGGCCTTGCTCATGTAGAATCTCCTCTTATTCTATCACCGGTTATTCTATCACCGGCCCCTGCTGCGATTGCTCCCACCGCCGTGCAAAATCGGCGGAGCCGTCGTCGTAGCAGAAGTCCAGATCGGCGAGATGGTCGTACCCCTCGCCCAGGCCGGGCAGGAATTTCTCGTGGAGGCGCAGCGCATCGCGCCGGCTGCGGGGCGGCTGGCCGTAGATGGTGGGACCGCCGCTGACCTCAACCCGTATCAGCGCCTTGGGCAGGGGCGGCTGTTCGGCGCGTTTGAGTCGCTCCAGGGCCTCGCGGTTCAGGTGGACCCCCAGCCCCGGTTCCTGGGGCACCTGGATGGTGCCGGCCACCGCCTTGAACTGCGGGCTCACCACATCCTCGGCCCACTGGAAGGTGTCGGTGACGTGGTGCAGGGTGGCCATTTCAAAGGCGGCCGCCATGTGCAACACCAGGGCGCGGGTGATGTTGCCCCCCACGTTCTGCAGCATGAAGGGCACGTTGGCCGCCTCAAAGACCCCGGCTCGCCGGACCACCTGGCCCACGGGCGCGTGGCCCAGCATGTATCCATCGGCCAAGCCCAGCAGCGCCTCACGGCCGCCCAGGGGCAGATGGTGGAAGACGATGGGCAGCGGACATTTCTGCCGCAGCAGCTTGTGCCCCTCGATGTCGAAGGTTCGGAGTGGATCTTCGATCAGGCCGGCCACCGGAAAGCGCACCAGTTGAGCGGCCAGGCTCAGCACATGCTCCACGGTGTTGTCGAAGTTCAAATCATAATGAATCTTGAAACCGGGCGGGGCCACCTCCTGCATGGCGCGGGTCTGCTCGATGGCGTTGTGGCACCAGTCGGTGTGGTACTTGAGCCAGGTATAGCCCAGGGACGCGGCGTGTTTCACCTCCTCGGCCATCTTGGCCGGGGTGCGCGACACCGTCCAGTAGCCCATTGGCACCCAGGAGCGCACCGGCGGGCCAAAGAGCTGGTAGGCCGGCACTTCGTTGTACTTCCCCACCAGATCGTAGATGGCCGGCGCCAGCCAGATGGGCAGTTCCGAGTGAGCCAGCCAAGCCGCCGGGTTGGTGCCCTTCAGCCGCTCCAGCCAAGCCTTCACTGGCTCGGTGAGGGGGCTGGTCATCTCCCCTAGTCCCTCCAGCCCGTTGTCGGTGCGCATCACGATAATGGTGCGGGTATCGTACGCCGACCCCAGGTAGAGCCGCACCTCCTCGCCGTTAAAGGACGCGAAGGGGGGATGGATCTCGTGTACTTCGATCTGGGTAATCTTCATGGTTTTCTTATGCGGATATGGTTGCCGAACTTAAGCGCTAGCTCCCCGGCAGGCAACTCCCACTGGCAGGCAGAGCCACTCAGACAAAACGCTCGGCGTCGTCTTCGGGGGCGTAGCCCAGCAAGCGGCGGGCGTTTTCGGTATCCCAGTACGCCCGCTTGTTCCCCGAAATCCCGTAGAAGATCCCGAACTTCACCGCCTCGGCCTCGATGCCCCGCCACACCAATTGGGCGCAATCGCGGGGGCTCAACCAGGTGGAGAGGATGCGGTCCCCGCCGCGTTTCCCCACCGCCTCCTCGGGCTGGAAGGAGCCGATGCGCAGGCAGATCACCCCCATCCCGTGTTCGTCCACATAGAAACGGCCCAGATCCTCACCAAAAGCCTTGCTCACTCCATAGAGACTGTCCGGGCGCGCCAACATCTCGGGGGTGGTGTAGATATGCTCGTACTCGTAATACCCGGTGACGTGATTGGTGCTGGCGAAGATGATCCGCTTCACCCCCTGCCGGCGCGCCGCTTCAAAGAGGTGGTAGGTCCCCTTGATATTGTCCTCCAGCAGCGATTCCCACCCCGCCCCACCACTGGGATCGCCGGCCAGATGGACCACCGCATCCATGCCGGCGCAGGCCGCCTCCAATCCGGCAAGATCGCCCAGGTCGCAGACCAGGGCCTCGCCCTCGGGTTCTGGGACGGGCCGGCGGTCCAGCAGGCGCAGGGTGTAGCGCTCCTTGAGCCGGGCGCGCATCTCGGTCCCGATGCTGCCAGCCGCTCCGGTGATCAGTACTTTTTTTGTCGCCATATTTCCTCTCTCAGCGGTTCTCGATCTTCTTCGCCTGGTCCGGGGTCTTGCCCTCGTGTTTGAGCGCTGCACAGGGCGTGCCGAAACGGGGTTGGGCAAAAGGCAGGTGGGTGGCGCCGCGCGCCAGGATGTGCTGGTAATTGGCGGCTTCGCCCTCGTACGGATGGCCGTGGTTCCAGGGGACCCAGGAGCGGGCATTGCAGTAATGGCTCACAAAAGCCCGCCGCCAGCGCCCTTCGCTGCGGTTGGCATGGGAGCGGTGCAGCAAGTGCGAGTGGAAGAAGACCACGTCGCCCGGCTCCACCACCACCGGTACCGGGGGCGGGTACTTGGCCACCACCTTGGCGAGGGTGTTGAGTTGGTCATCCATGTTGCTGGTCTGCTCGACAATCTGCAGATCGGCAAAAGCCCCCTCGGTGTGGATGAGGCTGCCGCGCCCGGCGTCGGGGTAGATGGGCTCGTGGTGGGAACCGGGCACCACCCACAAGCAGCCGTTCTCCTCGTCGGCCCGGTCCAGGGCCAACCAGGCCCCGATCAGGGTCTCGGGATAGGTGGTGATATAAAAGGCGTCCTGGTGCCAGCCCTGGCCGCCCAGGGAGGGCGAGTTGTAGAAGAGCATGGTCTGCAGGCTCAACACATCGGGGCCGATGAGGGCTTCGAGCACGTCGAGGACGCGGGGGTGGAGCAGGAAACGCTCGCTGGTCTGGTCGTGGAGGTGGAGCATGTGTACGCGGGTGAAACGCTTGAGCAACTGATCCAGAGTAGCACCGGGCGGCGGTGGTTCCACCCCGGGTACCTGGACCTTGCCGTGTAAGATGTCCATTCCATGCTGGGTCAGGGACTCGACCTCCCCGGCCGACACCAAGCCAGGCACCACTAGAAATCCCTGAGATTGATATGAGACGTACTCGGCGACCGACAACTTGTAGCGGTCAGGTCGCTCTTCAGCCGCTGGCTTATAGGGCATATCTGCTCCCGGTAATCTTCCAGTATAGACCCCAGAAATGAAGGGACAAGGTCTTTGCAAGTCAACTGTAGCCAATCAGAAACACAGCTGTGGTCTGAGGGGGTCAACCAGCCTCCCAGCTCTTGCCACTTAATCCTATCCTCCCGTTGTCCATCTCCCCAACCTCCAGCCACTTAGCCCGGCATCTATCGCTGCGGACCACCGCCGGCACGCCCCTTGCTCCCCTGCCTGCCACACTGGAGGAGCATCATGTCGCTGACCCTCGAAAACCCGCCGGCCCTAGAGCCGGATCGCCTGCGTTTCACCCGCCGCTTCCTACTCGCCCTGTTGGCCGGCGCCGCTGCCCTGGCACTGACCGCCGGCTGGCTGAGCTGGCGGCTGGGCATGGAGGTGAGTGTGGAAGCCCAGGGGTTTATCGAACCCCAACAGCGCCACCTGGTCAAGACCAGCCTGGGAGGACTGTTACACCAGCTAGTCGTGCGCCAGGGCCAGAAGGTGGAGGCCGGCGCCCTGCTGGCGGCCCTGGAGGACCGGGAGTGGCAGGGCGAGCTCCTCAAGATAGACAAAGACCTGGAAATTACCCGCACCCACCGCCGCGAGGTGGAGGAACGCCTGGGCCAGGAGCAGGCATTGGGGCTGGCCGAAGTGGCGCGCGCCCAGCTGGCTGGCGACCGAGCCCAGCTGCAACTGGAACAAGCCCGCACCGAGGAGCGGCTGGACACCGAGGCGATCCTGGGCCTCGCCTCCCTGCACCGGCCCGCCGCCGAACGCTGGTCCGTGCGCTACGCCCGCACCGAGCTGGCCCAGCGCCAGCTCGAACTCTCCATGGCAAGGCAGCGCCTGGATGGACTCGACATAGGTCGCCGCGAGTTGGAAACCCTGGACCGGACCCGCGAAAAATTAGTCCAAGATCGCGCCCTGCTGATCCGGCGCCTGGACCAGACCCTCATCCGCGCCCCGGTGGCCGGCACCGTGCTCACCGCCGACCTGGAGCGCCGTCCGGGCGACTACCTCCAGGCCGGCGAATCCCTGCTGGAGCTGGCTCAGGACCACCACTGGCAGGCCAGAGTCCTGGTGCGGGAAGAGGAACTGCCCAAGGTGCATCCGGGCCAGCAGGTACGGCTCTACCTGCGCGCCTTTCCCCACCTGGAGCACCGGATCTTCCCCGGCCAGGTATACAGCATCGCCGCTGTCCCGATCGTCCAGGGAGGTGGCTACGAGGTCAAGGTGCTGCTCGCCCCGGAGGACTATCCCCTGGCCTGCGGCATGAGCGCCCGGGCCCTGATCCTGGTCGAGCGGGGGCGCATCGCCTCCCTGCTCTGGCACCGGCTGCTGCAGCAACTGGGCCGGTGTCCAGGTCCGGCCTTCTACCTGCCGGAAGCAGGAGGCTGAGCCATGCGCCCGTTATGGCAGATCGCGTGCCTGTTGCGGCCCTACTGGGGTTTCCTGGCCCAATCCCTGCTGGTGGGGGTGATGGTCACCTTGCTCAGTCTGCCCGGCCCGTACCTGACTAAGATCCTCATCGACCAGGTCCACCCCCACACCGACTTCGGGTTGCTCTATTTTGTCTTGGCTCTAGGCGCGGCCCTTTCCCTCTTCCTGGGTCTGACCGGCAGCATACACGGCTACTTCGCCCAGCAGGTGGGCACGGCCATGCACTTCGATTTCCAGGGGCGGCTGTACCGCCACCTCCAGAACCTCGATTTCGGTTTCTTCGACCAGCGCGACACCGGCGAGATCCTCTCCCGCTTCGGGGACATGCAGGCCGCCGTCGATGGGGCCATCAGCGCGGTCAATTCGGCGCTGCTCAACGGTCTGCAGTTGCTGATCTTTCCCGCCGTGCTCTTCTATCTCCACTGGCAGTTGGCCCTGCTCAGCGTGGCCATCCTGCCCCTCGACGCCCTGCTGGCCTGGCTCACAGGCCGGCCCTACCGCCGCTATGCCCAGCGCCTAGCCGAAGAGGGCGCCGCGCTCTCGGCCAGGACCTACGAATCCCTGGCCGCCATCCGCACCGTCCAGAGCCTGGGGGTGGAGGGCCACTTTGCCGCCGGCCAGCACGGTCTTTTCCAACGTCTAGGCGAACTGCAGTGCGGCAGCGCCCGGCTGCAGCACTGGGCCGGCTTCCTGGCGGTGTTGCTCAAGATTGGGGGCATGCTGCTCTACGGCTGGTACGGTTGGACCCAGGTGCTTCAAGGCCAGCTCTCACTGGGCACCTATCTGGCCTTCTCGGGATACACCGCCTATCTGTACAGCCCCCTAGACCAGCTCATCGGCTTATGGCCGCAGCTCCAGGCCACCCTGGTGCACGCCCGCCGCTTCTTTGAGGTCTACGAGCATCAGCCGCAAATCCGCGAAGAAGCGGCCCTGTCCAAACTGGGCCGCGTGCAGGGTGCCATCGGCTTCTGCGGCGTGTGTTTCGGCTACCAGGGTGCCCCCATCCTGAACGACCTAGATCTAGAAATCCAAGCTGGCACCTCCCTGGCCCTGGTGGGCCGCAGCGGGGCCGGGAAGTCCACCCTGGCCCGGTTGGTGCCTAGGTTCTACGACCCGGACCAGGGCCGGGTGACCCTCGACGGCAGGGATCTGCGCCAGTGTTGCCTCAGCTCCCTGCGCCGGCAGGTGGGCATCGTCATGCAGGGCAGCTGCCTCTTCCGGGGCAGCGTGCTGGAAAATCTGAAACTAGGCCGTCCCTGCTCCATGGACCAGGTGGAAAAGGCGGCGCAGATCGCCGGTCTGCACGCATTTGTGACCTCGCTGCCCAAAGGTTATGATACGGCCGTGGGCGAAGGAGGAATGGGACTCTCCGAAGGCCAGAAACAACGCCTGGCGCTGGCGCGGGCCCTGCTGCTGGACCCGCCGGTGTTGATCCTCGACGAGGCCACCGCCGCTCTGGATGCCGAAACCGAAAACCAGATTTTCGCCGCACTGCGGGAGGCTCGCCCGGGCCGCACCACCCTGATCATCGCCCACTCCCTGGCCGCCATCCGCAGCGCCGACGAAATCGCCGTGCTCGACGGCGGCCGCATCGCCGAGCGAGGCCCCCACGATCTGCTGGTGCTGCAGGGAGGGCTTTACGCCTCCCTCTACACCCAGCTCTCAGGCACCGAGGTCCCTTTGCAACTCCTCTCAGAACCAGGAGATGCGCGATGAGCGAAACACCAGAGACCACCGTGCCCCAGCCCCCTGTTGAACGGGTATTTCCGCCGTGGTCGGTGGGCAGGATCGTGTTCTGGATCGCGGTGGGGGTGTTCCTGTCGATTCCAGTAGGAGGGATAGTTGGTGCACTAGTTACAGCAGCAGGTATCTGGCTCGATGTGGGAGTCGGCCCCGACCTAGTGCAGGCTGCTACAGTTCTCATAGAGGTTGTATATGGCCCCTTTGTCTTCTTCCTTGTCTTCCTGCTTGTGAAGCGCAAGGGCTTTTCCATGAGCGATATATGGGGGCCATTTTTCGTGAAGAGAAGCCATCTCGGGTTGGCAATACTGGCCGGGATCTTCTTCATGGCTACTGCCACCTTCATCGCCAGGATGTCTCACCTTGAAATCCCACCTACACCACTGTCAAATTGGGATTGGCGCCTGCTTCTCGCCTTCGATCTTCTGACAATCGCCTACATGGTACCCATAGCAGAGGAATTCCTCTTTCGCGGTCTGCTCTACAGGGCTCTTCGCTTTCGCTGTTCCACATCCAACTCCGTGTTGATTTCTAGCCTAGTCTTTGCCCTTGCCCACATTCAGTACCTCCAGCAACCATTCTATTTGATGGTTCTTTTTTTGCTATCAGTTGTCTCCGCTTGTCTACTAGAACGCTCTCGCTCCCTTACCTCAAGTGCTGTATTCCATGTCGCCTTTAATGCAGCTTCGGTAATTACTGAAAGCCTGACCTACTACGCTTCTTAAGGCAGAAGTTCCGGGGCCTTAACTTTCCAAAGAGAGGAGCAGTGTTATGCAAAAACTGATCAAGAGAAGGATGCGTTCCTACATCCACCCGACCAGCATGGGTGTGCGCGGTTACCTAGGGGAAAGCGCAGGGGTAACGTACACGCCTTCGGATAGTTCCAAGACCAACCAGGCCCACGTCAATGCAGCCACTCAGATCGCCATCGACGCACTCAAAGGCGGAGCGGCTTGTGCAATAGCGGGTTCGGTGGGAGGGACAGCAGGAGCTATCAGGGGAGGTATCATCGGGACCGTTACAAAAGGCGCTGAGTCCATCGGAACGAACTGCGTGAACTGCCACCAGAAGAAGTAGCACCGCGACAGACACCTTCCACCCGAATGCCCCGGACTCTCTGCCCGCAAAGCCGGCCCCTGCCGGCTTTGCGTTTTCCAATCATGCAAGCGCGGCGGGGAGATGACCCCGAAGGCCTTTACTGGGGGAGAGGTGCCGGGAAAGGGCCTGCGGGCAGGGTTGGGCGTCGGCGGCAGGCCCGGGCATCGGGAAAGGCCGAAGTGGGTCACTCCCCAACGTGCCAACATCGTGTGGCTACCATCAGCGGCTCACTCCCCGACGCAGCAGCAGCAATTTCACCTCAGTTGGAGCTTTCAATCATGGAACCAGACTACCACCTCAACTTCACTGCCCTCACCGGCCACGGCGTAAAAGTCGGCGTCGTCGACAGCGGCATCGACCCCAGCCACCCCAAAGTGGGCCCCCTGGCCGGCAGCGTCGAGTTCGCCTTCGATCCCCAGGGAGAAATCGTCTGCCGCGCGGCCACCGGTGACCTGAGCGGCCACGGCACCGCCTGCGCCGGCCTCATCCGCCGCAAAGCCCCTACCGCCGCCCTCTACAGCCTGCGTATCCTCGATACCTCCCAGCGCGCCGACCTGCGCCTGCTGACCGCCGCCATCCGCTGGGCCGCCAGCCAAGATCTGGATCTGCTCAACCTGAGCCTGGGCACCATCCAACCCGAGGGGATCGCCGACTTGCAGGCTGCCTGCCGCCAAGCCGTGGCCGCCGGCCTCATCCTGGTGGCCGCAGCTCACGAAGAAGGCCTGACCAGTTACCCGGCTGCTTTCCCCGAGGTGATCGGCGTGCGGGGCGGCACCTTCTCCCAACTCCACGGCTATTACTACCGGGATGGTGAATCGAGTGAATGTGTGGCCCGTGGCGAGACCCAGCGCCTGTGCTGGCTGGGAGGCCGGGAGGTACTGATGGGCGGCAACAGCTTTGCCGCTGCCCAATTGAGCGGCCTGGTGGCCCTGATCCGCCAGGCTTTCCCCGGCACGAATTTGGACACCGTGCGGCGCGCGCTCAAGGCCAATGCCCTGCCCGAGCAAAACCAACACCTCCACCCGCCGCCCCTACCTCAGAGGGAAAACCCCTTTAACTGGCTCCGCCGCGCCGTCCTCTACCCCTTCGGCAAGGAGATGCACGCCCTGGTGCGCTTCGCCGACCTCTTGCCCTTCCGCATCGCCGGCATCGCCGATCCAGCTGGCCGAGGCCTGGCCGGCAAGGATGCCGGAGAAACCCTGGGTTCCACCGCCTGCGGCCTGCGCATCGCCCCCCGCCTGGAAACGGTCTGCCGGAATGCCGACACCCTGATCCTTGGGCATGTGGACCAACTGGGACGGCTGCAGCGGCGCGACCTGCTGCGCGAGAGTATAGCACTGGCACTGGAAAGGAGGATGCACGTGTTCAGTTTTGGCCCTGTCCCCAAGACAAACTACGGAGACCTGCACGAAAAAGCGCAGGCCCATGGTTTGCACCTGCGCTATCCCGATGTCCCCGTCGAAGAGGTGGAACAGACTCTGGCCCGGGCACCGGCCGCACCGCGTGTCGAGGTGCCGGTGTTGGGAGTCTTTGGCACCAGTTCCTCCCAGGGGAAGTTCACCGTGCAGCTGATCTTGCGGCGCAAGCTGCTGGAGCGTGGTTACAAGGTGGGCCAGCTGGGCACCGAACCCCATGCCGAACTCTTCGGCATGGACCTGGTCTTTCCCTCGGGCTACGATTCCCCCCTGGTCCTGCGTTTACAAGATTACGCCCCGTACCTCGATGCCAAGCTGCGCGAACTGTGCCAGCTCAAGCAACCCGATCTTATCGTAGTGGGCGCCCAATCGGGGACCATCCCCTACGAACCCGAGGAGCTGAATACCTGCTCCCCGGCCTCGCTGGCCTTTCTGTGCGGCACCCGGCCAGATGCCTGCGTGCTGGTGGTCAACAGCATCGACCCCGAGGAATACATCGGCGACACCATCGACGCCCTGCGGGTGGTGGGTAGGGCGCCGGCCATCCTGCTGGCCATGAGCGACCAGGAGAAGCAGTGGCGCCAGACCTGGGGCCGCGGCTGGATCGGCCAGCGCCAAATGGATCCGTCCCAGATCGACGGGCACCTGCGCCGCCTCGAAGACTGCTTCGGCCTGCCGGCCATCTCCATCCTCTCCCCCACCGGGCAGGAGCGGATGGTGGATGTTGTCCTGCACCACTTCGCCGAGGAGGCCATATGAACACCGTCACCGATCGCGCCGAGCAGACCACCATCCATAGGGTGAAGCGGACTATAATCCGCTCGCTGGATCTGGAGATCGCCCCCGAGGAACTGGCCGATGACGAGGTGCTCTTCGGCAGCGGCCTAGGCGCTGACTCGGAGGCCACCCTGGAAGTGGTCTTCGCCCTCGAAACCGAATTCGGCATCGAGGTGGAGGACGAGGAGTTGCGGGTGGAACTCTTCGCCACCGTCCAGTCCCTGGTGGACTACGTGGAACGCAAGCTAGGCATACATGCCTGAGCGGCGGGGAGATGACCCCAGAGGCCTTTACTGGGGGAGAGGTGCCGGGAAGGGCCTGGGGGCTGAGCGGGGCGTCGGCGGCAGGCCCGGGACTCGGGAAAGGCCGGAGTGGGTCATTCCCCGACGCTTTCCCCAGGTATTTAGGGTTCGATGACTACCTTCATCGCGGTCTCGCCGCCGGTGATATCCAGCCCCTCGGCGATCCTGGCCAGGGGCAGGCGGTGGGTGATGAAGCGGTCCAGAGGTGCGCGGGTGTTCTTGAGGAAGGAGAGGGCGGTCTTGAACTGCATGCCCGGGTACGCCCACATGCCGCGGATGTCCAGATCCTTGAAGCAGATGATATTGGGCCGGATCTCCACCCCGCCCGGATCGGTGAAGTGACCCACTTCAATGACGATCCCCCCCCGCCGCACAAAGTCCAGGGACTCTTTGAAGACAATGGGCACCCCAGCGGTCTCGATGACGATGTCCGGACCCACCCCGCTGGTCAGAGCCTTGACTTCCTCCAGCCGCTCGGCCAGCGGGCGTTTGTCCACCTGCACTGTCTGGCCGGCGCCCATAGCCTTGGCCAGTTCCAGGCGTTTGGGGCTAATGTCGGCGGCGATGATCTGATCCACCCCTATATGGGCAAGGGTTGCTATCACCAGTTGCCCGATAGGGCCGGCGCCCAGGACCAGCACCGACTTGTCCATGCCCAACCCCTCGCCGATATGGGGGATACCCGGACCCAAGGCGCGTTCCACCGCGCGGGTGGCCACCGCCGCCGGCTCGGTGAGCACCGCGTATTCGCTGGGCAGGTCATCGGGGATCTTGAAGAGCCAGGAATTGGCCGTCAGGTGCAAATACTCCGAGAACCCCCCGCGCGGGGTCGGGGCGATGCCAGAAGAGACAAAACCGTACACGAAACGGTTGGTACACAGCGTGGGCCGATGGGGCATGTGCAGGCAGTAATAACAGCGGCCGCAAGCCAGCGAACTAGGCGTGGTCGTCACCCGGTCCCCCTCCTTCACCGGCCCGCCGACAATGGCCAGCTTCTCGGCGGCCTTGGAGCCCATCTCGGCGATGGTGCCCACCAGCTCATGACCGGGGATCACCGGAAATTTGAGGGCCATGTGGCCGGCGTACATGTGTTTGTCGCTGCCGCAGATCCCGGTGCGCTCCACCTTGATCAACACTTCCTCGGGGCCGATCTGCGGTTTGGGAAACTCGCGCAGTTCGATGTGTCCCGGTTCCGTCATCACTGCTGCTTGAATTGTAGCCATGTAGATCTCCTTGTCGTTTGAGACGGTCGGTATGTGTCAAGGACTTTGAGACAACTCGGGTGTTGCATTTAGTGTAGCATCGGTTGCGCTGGGACGGTCGCGATCAGGTTTGTTGATCCAGACCGCCGCAGGCAGTTGCTGGACGGCAGGCTTGCCGCGGACAAAGCGTTCGGGA
>CAMAVQ010000020.1 GCA_945861755.1 Gemmatimonas phototrophica | reverse complement strand
GAGGCATTTGAGCCCGTCGCGCTCGATCCAGTCGGCCAGCAGCACCGGGTACCCGTCCTGGGGTTCCGTGCCCTCCAGATCGGCCGTATCTACCGGGTCCTTGCCGCCCACCAGATGCCAGGCCGGCAGGTGATTGGGGCGAGGGCGGACGAGGAAGTCGGCGGGGTACTTGCCGGCAAAGGAAAGGGCGCTGCCCGGCGCGGGCTCGATGAAATGGGCCAGGTCGGCATTCAGGAAGCCGGCGTTATAAGTATTGTACACCGGGAACTGGTGCAGGATGCCATAGGCGTCGTGCAGGGCCAGGTCGAAGGCGGCGTTGCAGACCAGGGCCGCCAGATAGGGCAGGGGTTGGGGCCGGCCCTCGTTGAAGAGCTCTTGTAATTCGGGGAGGGCTTCCTCCAGAAAGGCGTGGCCCACCTCCAGGGCATGGCCCCGGACGGAAAAACCGGCCCAGGCTTGGACAAGCTCCAGGCAGAACTGCTGCAGGGCCTGGTGGCGCTCTTCGTAAGGCAGGGAAGAAGGCCAGACCCACTGCACACTCAGCGGGGTCTCGCCCCAGCCCTCGGCACTGTGGCCCTGGCGGTCCTCCACTCGCACTTTCACGCGGGCGCAGGTGACCTGGGTCAGGGTCTCGCTGCCGAACTTGAGCGGCATGCGGGTGCGGACGGGGAGGAAGTAGAGGGCGGCGGAGCGGACGCGGATATCGGTTGCTTTGGCCACAGCGATCACCGGGGTTTTGGGCTCAAACATAGGCGGGGGGACAGGGCGCGGCAAGGAGGCAGGGCAGCCGGAAACAGCAAGGGGGACACGGCCCAGGCCGCATCCCCCTTCTGCATATCAGCTGAAACCGAGGCTCAGGCGGCTGCGGTGGCGCCGCTCTGAATGCGCATGGCGTAGAACGAGCGCCACACGAACACCATTGAGGCGACGAAGAAGATTGCGGCCAGGACACGGCTCAAATCTCCCTGTCCCTCTCCCACCAGGTAGACACCCAACTCGACGGCCAGCAGGCCGAAGAGGGTGGTGAACTTGATGACCGGGTTCATGGCCACCGACGAGGTGTCCTTGAAGGGATCGCCCACGGTGTCGCCCACCACCGAAGCGTCGTGTAACTCGGTGCCTTTCATCTTCAGTTCGGTCTCGACGATCTTCTTGGCGTTGTCCCAGGCCCCGCCGGCATTGGCCATGAAGATGGCCTGGAAGAGCCCGAAGAGGGCGATGGAGATCAGGTAACCGATAAAGAAGAAGGGCTCCACGAAGGCGAAGGCGAGGGTGGAGAAGAAGACGCCCAGGAAAATATTGAACATCCCCTTCTGCGCGTACTGGGTGCAGATCTCCACCACCTTGCGGCTGTCCTCCACCGAGGCTTTGGTGGCGCTTTCTAGATTGATGTTTCGTTTGATGAACTCCACCGCGCGGTAGGCGCCGGTGGTCACCGCCTGGGTGGAAGCGCCGGTGAACCAGTAGATCACCGCCCCGCCGGCCATCAGGCCCAGCAGGAAGGGGGGGTGGAGGATGGAGAGATTCTCGATGCCGTGGGTGAGTTTGTGGGTGAGGGCCATGATGATCGAGAAGATCATGGTGGTGGCCCCCACCACGGCGGTGCCGATGAGCACCGGCTTGGCGGTGGCCTTGAAGGTATTGCCCGCCCCGTCGTTCTCCTCCAGAAGATCTTTGGCCACCTCGAAGTTGACGTCGAAACCGAAGTCGCGTTTGAGTTCGGCCTTGACGTTGGGCACCGACTCGATCATCGACAGCTCGTACACCGATTGGGCGTTATCGGCCACCGGGCCGTAGGAGTCCACGGCGATGGTCACCGGACCCATGCTCAGGAAGCCGAAGGCCACCAGGCCGAAGGCGAAAATCGCCGGGGCAGCCATCAGCGCGCCCAGGCCCATGGTGCTGATCCAGAAGGCGATGGCCATCAGACCCATGATCGCCATGCCGATCCAGTAGGCGGAGAAGTTGCCGGCCACGAAGCCGGACAGGATGTTGAGGGAGGCACCGCCTTCGCGCGAGGAGGCCAGCACTTCGCGCACGTGCCCGGACTTGGTGGAGGTGAAGACCGTCACCAGCTCGGGAATGATGGCGCCGGCCAGGGTGCCGCAGGAGATCACCACCGAAAGCTGCCACCAAAGATCGGTGTTGCCGCCCAGTTCGGGGACAAACATGCTGGAGATGATGAAGGTGAGCACCACCGACACGATCGAGGTGAGCCAGACCAACTGGTGGAGCGGGGCCTCGAAATTGAACTTCTCGAGCCCGGCGTAGCGGCCCTTGCTGATCGCTTCGTTGATGAGGTACGAGGCGCCGGAGGCGAGCACCATCACGATGCGCATCAGGAAAATCCAGACCAGCAGTTTGGCCTGCACCGTTGGTTCGGTGACGGCCAGCGCGATGAAGGAGATCAGCGCCACGCCAGTGACCCCGTAGGTCTCGAAGCCGTCGGCGGTGGGGCCCACTGAATCGCCGGCATTGTCGCCGGTGCAGTCGGCAATTACGCCGGGGTTGCGCGCGTCGTCCTCCTTGATCTTGAAGACGACCTTCATCAGATCCGCACCGATATCGGCGATCTTGGTGAAGATACCGCCGGCAATTCTGAGGGTGGCCGCGCCCAGCGACTCGCCGATGGCGAAGCCCAGGAAGCAGGCGCCGGCCACTTCGGAGGGGATGAAGAGCAGGATGGCCAGCATGAAGAGCAACTCGACCGAGATGAGCATCATGCCCACGCTCATGCCCGCCCGCAGGGGAATGGCCATGACCGGCAGGGCCTTGCCGGCCAGGCTGGCGAAGGCGGTGCGCGAATTGGCCAGGGTGTTGATACGGATGCCGAACCAGGCCACCCCGTAGCTGCCGCCCATGCCCACCAGGCTGAAGAAGAGAATGGTGGCGATCTTGGGCGCTGTCAGCCCAGTGAGGGCGAAATAGACCACGATGATGGCGCCGATGAAGGCAAAGAGAATCAATAAGAATTTGCCCTGCTGCAGGAGATAGACCTTGCAGGTCTCGTAGATGAGGTCCGAGATCTCGGCCATGGACCGGTGTACCGGCATGTCCTTGAGTTTCTTGTAGTTCAACAGGCCGAAGAGCATGCCCAGGGCGCAGACCAGCAGGCCGGAGAGCAGGATCTGGCTCCCGGTGAAGCCGAGGAAGTCACCCCCGTTGAGGTCGGGCAATTTGATGTTTACTTCCCCGCCGGGGCGGTGCCCCGATGCCGCGCCGGTCTCCGCGAAAGCAGCGGACGCGGAAAAAAGGAAGAGACTTGCTCCCAGGATCGCGATCAGGAGCGCCGGCAACACGCGCCGGGGTGAGTACAACTCGTGGGACATGGTTGGATTCCTCCTGTAGAGAGTAGCGTGTTGAGAACGCCTTGGCTAGTGACAGAAAAGCAGACAGAAGAGCTTGGCTAAAAAGGAACAGACAAAAATAATTGAATTACGCGATCTGGTCTAACTTTTTATCGTGCCTGCCTGTACCTCTCCCCCTGGGGCTTCAGAGCACCTGCGGCGGGCCGGTGTAGCCGATGCTTTCCCAGCCGGCGATGTCCCCCCCGCGCAGGCGATAGGGATGGGGGAAGAGGCGCAGCGAGCGGTCGGTTAGCGGCAGGGCGAGGCGCTGGTGGTTGCGGGCAGCCGACTGTTTGAGGGCGATGGCGATCTCTAGGACCTGGCGGTAGTCGTGGCCGCTGCAGCGGGAATCCTCGCCGGTGTCGAAGGCCCGCATCAGATCCTCGACCAGGGGGACGAAGAAGTCGACGGGCTGGGGCTCGTCTAAAAAGCTGGGGAAGACCGGGGAAGCCAGGGCGCCCTTGCCCTGGACCAGCACCGGCCGGGGAGGACTGATCCACACCTGCCCCTGCTCACCGGTGAGGGAGACCTGGCAGGGCACGCGCCGGTCGGGATTGGATGGGGGGACTTCGCAGACGATGCCGCCGCTCAGGCCCAGACGGCCGTAGGCGGGGCAGTCGATCTCGGTGTCGTCGGCTGCCTCCGGGTTGGCAAAGGTCGGCAGGGGGGGTTGGGTCCAGCCCTCTACCCATTCCACCTCCCTGCCGGCCAGCAGCCGCATCAGCACCAGGTCGTGGCAGGCCCCGCCCGAAACCTCGCGCTCCAGGCCATTGGGCATGGCCGCCCCGGCGAGCGGCCCGATATTGCCGGCCCTGATCCAGTCGATGATCTGGGGCACGTAGGGCCCCCAGCGGGCGGTGCCACAGCCCAGAATGGTACCCAGTTCGCGGCAGCGGTCTATCAGCTCGTCGGCCTGGGAGAGTTGGGCGGCGATGGGTTTCTCGCAGGAGACCACCTTCACTCCGGCCTCGGCGCATTTTAACACCACCCCGGCGGTGTAGGCCACCGGCAGGATGACGGAGACGATGTCGGGCACCTCGCGGGCCAGCACCTCCTCCACGTCGTCGAAGACCGCGGGGACGCCGTAGCGGTCGGCAAAAGTCTGGCGTCGGTCTCTGGCGCGGTCCACCAGGGCGATTACCTGGCAGCGGGGATGCTGGGCGTAGGTGCGCAGGTAGTGGCGGCCCCAGGTGCCGGCGCCCCCGACTACAGCCACGCGGTATGTTTTGCTCATCTGTAGGCGTTGTGGTTTCGGTTCAGGGGTTCAGTATGGCCCGCGCCCGGGCCAGCTGAGACCGCACGGCCTGGGGGCCGGTGCCGCCCTCGATATTGCGCAGGTCCAGGCTGTGGCGCAGATCGAGCAGGGCCAGGGCGTCCTCCCCAAAGGTGGGAGAGTGGGATTTCAGTTCTTCCAGGGTCAGGCCGCGCAGCCCAAGGCCGGCGTCGAGGGCAAAACGCACCAACCGGCCCACTAGGTGGTGCGCCTCGCGGAAGGGCACCCCCTGGCGGGCCAGGTAGTCGGCCAGGTCCGTGGCCAGGGCCGCGTCGTCCACTGCCGCCTCCATACGCGCGGGCCGCAGCTGCATGGTCTGCCAGGCGCCGGCAAAGACCTCCAGACAATCGGCGACACTCCCAAAGGCGTCGAAGAGCGGCTCCTTGTCCTCCTGCATGTCCTTGGCGTAGGTGAGGGGGATGCCCTTCATGGTGGTCAGCAGGGAGAAGAGATCCCCGTACACCCTGCCGGTCTTGCCGCGCACCAGCTCCAGGGAGTCGGGGTTTTTCTTTTGGGGCATCATGCTGGAGCCGGTGGAAAAGGCGTCGGCCAATTCGACAAAGCCGAACTCGCGGGTCGACCAGATAATCAGGTCCTCGCAGAAGCGGCTCAGGTGCATCATCAGGATGGCCAGGGCCGCCATCGCCTCCAGCAAAAAGTCGCGGTCGCTGACGGTGTCGAGGCTGTTGGGGGTGACCCCACTGAAACCCAATTCGCGGGCCATGAACTGGCGGTCGAGGGGGTAGGCGCTGCCGGCCAGGGCCCCGGCCCCCAGGGGCAGGAAGTCGGCGCGTTTCCAGGCGTCCTCCAGCCGGCCCTGATCCCGCTCCAGCATCCAGAAGAGGGCCAGGGCGTAGTGGCCAAAGAGGATGGGCTGGGCCTGCTGTAGGTGGGTGTACCCAGGCAGGATCACCTCCAGGTGCGTTTCGGCCGAGTCGGCCAGCACTTGCTGCAGGTGGCGCAGGCGCAGGCGGATGCCGGCGATGGCCTCGCGCAGGTACAGGCGCTCGTCGAGATTGACCTGGTCGTTGCGGCTGCGGCCGGTGTGCAACTTGCCGCCCAGGGGCCCGATCAATTCGGTGAGGCGGCGTTCCACGGCCATGTGAATATCTTCGAGGCCGGCGCTGAAGAGGTGGCCCGGGGCCGACAACTCGGCGCGCACCTGCTCCAGGCCGGCGTGGATCTGCGCTACTTCCTCGGCAGTCAGCACCCCGGCCCGCTCCAGGGCGCGGGCGTGCACCAGGCTGCCGGCGATATCCACCTCCAGCAGTTTGCGGTCGAAGCCGATGGAGGCGTTGAAGCGCTCCATCAGCTCGGCGGTGGCGCCCGCAAAACGCCCACCCCAGGCTTTTTCGTTGCCGCTCATGCCTGGTGCAGGATCTCGTCGAAGGCGTCGACCACCTCGTCGAGGTGGCCCTGGTCGGTGACCAGGGGAGGCAGGAAACGCACCACATCGGGGCCGGCCGAGGCCACCAGGATCTGGCGTTGGCGGAAGGCAGCGATGTACTCGGCAGCCGGCTTTTCGGTCACCACCCCCACGATCAGGCCCCGGCCCCGCACCTCCTTGAGCTGCTGCGGCCAGCGTTGCACCAGCTGGTGCAGCCGGGCGTGGAAGTGTTCGCTGCGCTCCTTGACCCCCTCCATGAACCCAGGAGCGGTGAGTTTGTCGAAGACGGTCAGGGCCACCGCGCAGGAGACCGGGTTGGCCCCAAAGGTGGCGGCGTGGTCGCCCGGTTTGATACAATCGGCTACTTGCTGGCGCAGCAGGGCGACGCCGATGGGCAGGCCGCCGCCCAGGGCCTTGGCCAGGGTCATGATGTCGGGCTCCACGCCGTACTGCTGGTAGGCCCACAGCGAACCGGTGCGGCCCAGGCCCACCTGGACCTCGTCGAAGACCAGCAGCATACCCCGCTCGTCGCACAAGCGCCGCAACCCAGCGAGGAATTCCCCGGTGGCCGGGTACACCCCGCCTTCGGCCTGCACCGGTTCGACCAACACGGCGCAGGTCTCGTCGCTGACCAGTTTCTCCACTGAGGCCAGGTTGTTGAACTCGGCGAAGTCGATGCCCGGCAGCAGCGGCTCAAAGCCTTTGTGGTACTTGGGCTGGCCGGTGGTGGAGATAGAGCCATAGGTCCGCCCGTGAAAGGAGTTGTGCATAGAGATGAAGCGGTACTTGGGTTTCTTCTCGAAGGTGGTATTCCCCCATTTGCGGCAGAATTTGAGCGAGGCCTCCCAGGCCTCGGTGCCGCTGTTGCAGAAGAAAACCCGGTCGGCGAAGGAGTGTTCGACCAGTTTCTGAGCCAGCCGCGCCGAGGGGATGGTGTGGTAGAGGTTGGAGACGTGCATCAGCTTGGCCGCCTGGGCCTCGACGGCCTTGAGCACGTCGTAGTCGCCATAACCGAGGGCGTTGACCGCCAGCCCGCTGACAAAATCGAGGTAGCGGTTGCCGTCCATGTCAAAAAGGTAGACGCCGTTGCCCCGCTCGATGACCAGTTCGGGCCGGCTGTAGGTCTGGAGGATGTATTGCTTTTCCAGGGCGATGATGTCGGCGGTGCGCATGGGTTTTCTCCCTACGGGTTTACTGGACGATCTGGGTGCCGATGCCTTCGTTGGTGAAGAACTCGAGCAACATGGAATGCTGGATGCGGCCGTCGATGATGTGGGTCTTGCGCACCCCGGCTTTCACCGCCTGGACGCAGGCGCCCACCTTGGGGATCATCCCGCCCTTGATGATGTCGGTGGCGATCAACTCGTCGACCTCCCGCACATGGATGGTGGAGAGCAGCGAGGTTTCGTCGGCAGGATCGCGCATAATACCTTTGACGTCGGTCAGGAAGACCAGCTTCTCGGCGTGCAAGGCCGCAGCGATAGCGCCGGCGGCGGTGTCGGCGTTGACATTGTAGCTGCCCCCGCGCACCCCGCGGCCGATGGGGGCCACCACCGGGATGGTCCCTTCCTGGATTAGCTCCAGCAGTGGGTAGGCGTCGATGCGGGTCACCTCGCCGACAAAGCCCAGGTCCACCGGGCCCTCGGGGGTCTGGGCGAAGTGTTTGCGCACGTGCATGACCCCGGACTCCTTGGCCGAGACCCCCACCACCCGGGCCCCCAACTGGTGTATGGTGTCGACGATGCCGGCGTTGATCACCCCGAAGAGCACCTCCTCGACCACCTTCATGGTGGCCTTGTCGGTCACCCGCAGGCCGTTGATGCGTTTGCTCTCAATCTTCAGTTCGTGCAGGCGCTGGTCGATGGCCGGCCCGCCGCCGTGGATGATGACCGGCTTCATGCCCACGCTCTCCATAAAGACGATGTCCTGGATCACGGGGTCGATTTCACCTTTGCCCATCATGGTGCTGCCGCCGTACTTGATCACCACCGTCTTGCCCCGGAAATCCTGGATGTAGGGCATGGCCTCGATGAGCGTGGCGGCCTTGTCGATATAGAGCTGCAAATCGGTCATGGCGCCTGATCTCCGGTAAGCTGCCTGAGGCGCTGGAGCAGCGTCTCAGCGTCCTGGTTGGTCGGGGCGATGATGAGAATGGTGTCCTCCCCGCCCAGGGTGCCCACAATCTCGCTCCAGGCCATGCGGTCGATGGCGGCGCACAGACTCTGGGCGTGGCCAGCCAGGGTTTTGACCACCACTAGGTTCTGGGCCCGTACCGCCCGTACCTGGTAGTCGCACAGCTCGCGTTCGAGCAGGTGCAGGTCGCGTGGGGTGGTGCCGGCCTCGGGCACGGCGTAGCGGAAGCCACCCTCGGCGCGGGGCATACGCACCACCCCCAGCTCGCGCAGGTCCTTGGAGAGGGTAGACTGGCTGACCTCGATACCGCGCCGGCGCAGGGCCGCCGCCAGCATCTCGTGGGTTTCCAGATCGGCATCCTGTAGGAGTTCGCGAATCCTGGCCTGGCGGAGTTCTTTGTCTTTCATAGTCAATATTTATTCAAAAAATGAAATAATTATTTGAATAATATAGACGGGCTGATCGGCAGTGTCAAGCGGCAATTTACTGCTTTTGGGCGGCTGGTCCCTTGCGGGTCATCAGCTCGGTCAGGCGCTGCTTGAGCTGGGGGCCACTCAGGCCGCGGATCAGCTCGCCGGCCATGGCCAGGGAGATGGCCCGGCTCTCCTCCGAGACCACCACACACAGGGCGTCCGATTCCTGCGAGAGGCCCAGTGCGGCCCGATGGCGGGTGCCCAGGCGCTCGTCCTCCACCTCCTCGGCCAGGGGCAGGGTGCAGCGGGCGGCCACCAAGGTATCGCTCTGGATGACGACCGCCTGGTCGTGCAGGGGGGAGCGGGGGGTGAAGATGGTGGTCAAAAGATCTGCGGAGACCTCGGCGTTGATCGGCACGCCCGACTCGATGATGGAGCCTAAGCCCACCTCGCGCACCAGCACGATCAGCGCCCCGTACCCGCGTTCGCTCAGCTGCACGGCCCCGGCCACCACCGCGTCGATAACCTGGTTGGATTCCTTTTTGTAGAACCAGCTCATCACCTGGCTCTGGCCCAGGGAAACCAACATCCGCCGCAGCTCGGCCTGAAAGAGAATGACCAACATGATCAACAAGATCGAGCGCACCTGGTCCAGTAGCCAGGCGAAGGCTTCCATCTGCAGCAGGGGGGCGGCCAGGGCCACGCTGACCAAGAGGAAGAAACCCAGCAGCATTTGCGAGGCCCGGGTGCCGCGGATCAGGCGCATCAGCCGGTAGAAGATAAAGCTGACGATGGCGATATCGAGGATGGAGATCAGCGAGACCGGCAGGAAACCGAAGAGGTGGAAGAGGACCAGCTTTTCCTTGAGCACCAGTACGTCCCCCCTTCAGGCCCGGGCCACGGCCTGGGCCACGCGCACGGCCCGCACCGTTTCTTTGACGTCGTGTACTCTCAGGATTTGTACCCCCTGGGCGGCGCACAGGGCCGCCACCGCCAGGCTGCCCTCCAGGCTCTGGGCCGGGCTCAGGTCCAGCGTTTTCCAGATGAAGGATTTGCGCGAGGCGCCCACGAGCACCGGGCAGCCCAATCCGGCAAAAACTTCGAGGTGGCGCAGCAGGGCGAAATTGCCCTGCACCGACTTCCCAAACCCCAGGCCCGGGTCCACGGCCAGGGACTCGATGCCTGCCTGCCGTGCCACTTCCAGGCGCTGGGCTAGGAAATCCCTGACGGTGGCAACCGGATCGGCCGGGTCGGGTGCGGGAGGGGGGCGGTGCATGAGGATCACCGGGGCCCGGTGGGCGGCGGCCACCGAGGCCAACTGGGGGTCGGCGCGCAGAGCGCTGATGTCGTTGACGATGTCGGCCCCGGCTTCCAGGGCGCGACGGGCTACCTCGGCCTTGGTGGTGTCGATGGAAAGAGGGATGCGGGAGTGGCGGCGCAGGCCCTCGATCACCGGCAACACCCGCCGGCATTCCTCTTTGGCGCTCACCGGCGCGTTCTTCCCATAGAGGGGCGGGCGGGTGGACTCGCCGCCGATGTCGATGAGATCGGCCCCTTCCTCCACCAGTTCTAGGCCGCGTTCCACCGCGCGTTCGGGGTCCAGGTAGCAGCCCCCGTCGAAGAAGGAGTCGGGGGTGGTGTTGAGGATGCCCATGATCTGGAGGCGTTCGCGGAAATCCAGGGTCCGGTCGCCCAGCTCCCAGATCATATCTGGCCGGCTTCCGGGGCCTGGGGCAGCGGCATTTCGCCGGTTTTGGCCGGCAGCCCGGCCAGGATGCGGTCGATCTCGCGGCTGTCCAGCACCTCGTACTCGAGCAGGGCCTTGGCCAGTTCGTGCAAGTGGGCCTCGTTGGCCTTGAGCAACTCGGTGGCCTGGGTCTCGGCCTCCACGATCAGGTCGCGGATTTCCTGGTCGATGGAGCGGGCGGTCTGCTCGCTGAAGTTGCGGATGCGCGAGAGTTCTTTGCCCAGGAAGACGTGGTCGTCGTCGTTGCCAAAGGACAGAGGTCCCAGGGTTTTGTTCATGCCCCACTCGCAGACCATGGAGCGGGCCAGGGAGGTGGCCTGTTTGTAGTCCCCCTGGGCGCCGGTGGTGCGCTCGCCAAAGACCAGCAACTCGGCGCAACAGCCCCCCAGCGAGGTGACCAGGTGGGCCTTGAGGCGACTCTCGGAGATGGAGTGGCGTTCGTCGGAGAGAAAGGAGACCATGCCCATGGTCTGGCCGCGCGGCACGATCACCGCCTTGTTGATGGGCGGAGCGCCGGGCACCAGCTTGGCCACCAGGGCGTGGCCTGCCTCGTGGTAGGCGGCCAGGGATCGGTCTTCCTGGGACATCACCAAACTCTTGCGTTCGGCCCCCAGCATCACCTTGTCCTTGGCTTCTTCCAGGTCCAGCATGGTCACGCTGTCGCGGTTGCGGCGTGAGGCCAGCAGCGCCGCCTCGTTGATCACGTTTTCCAGGTCGGCCCCGGCCAGGCCGGGGGTGCTCTGGGCCAGATGTTTCAGATCCACGTCGGGGGCCAGCGGGGTGTTGCGCGTATGCACCCTGAGGATGCCCTCACGGCCCCGCACGTCGGGCAGGCCCACCACCACGCGGCGGTCGAAGCGGCCGGGGCGCAGGAGGGCTGGGTCCAGCACGTCGGGCCGGTTGGTGGCGGCGATGAGGATCACCCCGTCGTTGGACACGAAACCGTCCATCTCCACCAGGAGTTGGTTGAGGGTCTGCTCGCGCTCGTCGTGGCCCCCGCCGATGCCGGCCCCCCGGTGGCGACCCACTGCGTCGATCTCGTCGATGAAGATGATACAGGGGGCGTTGGCCTTGGCCTGTTCAAAGAGGTCGCGCACCCGCGAGGCGCCCACGCCGACGAACATCTCGACGAAATCAGAGCCGCTGATGCTGAAGAAGGGTACCCCCGCCTCGCCGGCCACCGCGCGGGCCAGGTGGGTTTTGCCGGTGCCCGGCGGCCCGATGAGCAGCACCCCTTTGGGCGTGCGTCCACCCAGGCGTTGGAATTTCTTGGGATCTTTCAGGAACTCGATGATCTCCTCCAACTCCTGCTTGGCTTCGTCGACGCCGGCCACATCCTGAAAGGTGGTCTTTTTTTTGTCTTCCGTCAGCAGTTTGGCGCGGCTCTTGCCAAAGGAGAAGAGGCCGCGCGGCCCGCCCTGCATCTGGCGCATCATGAAGATCCAGATGCCGATGAAAAGCAGCCAGGGCAGCACGGTGATCAGCACGCTGTACCACTGAAAGGGTTTGTCCTTGAAGACAAAGTTGACGCCCATCGCCTCCCACTCCTGCTTGGTGGCTGCGTCGATGGGGCCCAGATTGACCACAAAACGCTGGCCGTTGCGCAGGGTGCCGTGGAATTCGGCGTCGCCGACAATCTCGGCCCGTTCGATGTAGCCGTTGCGCAGGTGCTCCCGGTACTGGTTGTAGGAGATGACCCGCGCATCGGAGGGCATGCTGCCGAAGAACTTGTAGGCGAAGACCAACACCAGGAAGAAGAAAATCCAGAAAGCGCGGGTGCGCATGGGCCGGCGCCAGCGCGACCGGGAGCGGTCGTCCTGGCCGGGGCGCTGGCGCGTTTCAGGGCCTTCCCGCGGCGGATCTTCTCTCTTATTCATGGGTCTCGTTTCTCAACTTTCGTGTTGCATCTCCAGCAACAGCAACCGGCGGGTGTCCTGCCGGACCCTGAAGGGGTGGCCGATTGCCAGACCGGCCACCCAGGCGATCTGGTCGCCGCAGGTCAGCAACAACAACTCATCCCGGAGGATGCGCGGCCATTTGCGGTCGATGAGGAAGTCGCTAAGCTTCTTGCGGCCTTGCAGGCCCAGGGGCTGAAAGCGGTCTCCGGGGCGCGGGCTGCGCAGAGTCAGCGTTTCGGCCAGTTGGTCGGCGTCGAGGGCCGCACACCAGGCACCCAGGCGTTCCTTGAGCCCAGAGAAAGAGTCGGCCGGCAGTACCTGAGCTACCAGGGTGCAGTTCCGGGTGGGGACGGGAGTCCTGCCGGGGCTCTGGACCTTTTCTTCTGCGGGCGATAGTTGACCGCGGCGCAGGATCAGGAGGTCGCCGGCCCGCTGCATACGCCAGCCGGCGCGCAGGGGCAGGAGGCCGGAGCCGGCCCGACGGGCCAATTCCAGCACGGCCTCTAGCTGGGCAAAATCAAAAGGCCCTTGACCCTGGGCCTCGAAGAGCGTCCTCACGATCCGCCGCTGTACCGCTATATGATAATTTACCAGCGAGGGGGCAGCAAGGACAATCTTGAGAGGAGATCGCGCGCAAACGACTGTCTGCAAAGCTTGTTGCGCCAACTCATCCAGCAGGCTGTCCTCCGCTTGTAAGATCTGGGCGGTCCGCCCCAGTACTTGGACCAGCGCGGGGTTGTACTGGGCCTGGAGCTGGGGGATCAGTTCGCGGCGCACCCGGTTGCGCACGAAACGCAGGTCGCGGTTGGAGGGATCCTCGCGGAATTCCAGACCCTCGGTTTGCGCATAGGTGGCCAGCACGTTGCGTTCGACCGCTAGCAGGGGGCGCAGGTACCGCCCCTGGCGCACCGGGCGCATGGCCCCCAGGCCGGTGGTGCCGCTGCCGCGCAACAGCCGCAGCAGCAGGGTCTCGGCCTGGTCGTCGGCGTGGTGGGCCAGGGCGAGGTACTGGCAGCCGGTGGCCAGGGCCACCTCGTCGAGGAAGGCATAACGCAATTCGCGGGCAGCGGCTTCTAGGGAGAGTCGGTGCCGGCGGGCGTGCCCGGCCACGTCCCCGCTGCCACAAGTGCAGGGCAGACCGCGCGCGGCAGCCAGTTCGGCGGCAAAGCGGCTGTCGCCCCCGGAGTCGGGGCGCAGCTGGTGATCGAAATGGGCCACATGAAGACCGAGGTCCAGTTCGTGCCTGAGCCGGTCGAGCAGGTCGAGCAGGACCACCGAGTCGAGGCCCCCGGAAAGGGCCAGCAGCAGTCGCTCCCCGGTCCGGACCTTGGCCACCTCGCGCAGGAAAGCGCCCACCAGGGCGCGTAATTCAGGGGGCAGCATGGCGGTGGGGCGAGGGTACCCCCCAAGCTGGAACGAGTATTGCTTGATCAGAGGTCACTCCCTGCTCCCTGTGCCGTGCCCACTGAAAGGGAAAAACCATGGCTGCTTTACCCAATAAGCAACGCATCGACCGCATCAAGATCCAGACGGCACGGATGCTAGAAGTCTATTCGCTCCTGCAGAACGAGTTGGAACGGAGCGAACAGCTCGGCATCTCGGCTGACGACCGTCAGCACTTGTCTCTGGCCATCGACACTATTGCCGGCAGCATGCGCCAACTGCAGGACCATTTTTCTCTCCCGCTGGAAGAAAATTCCTCGCCGCGCCCGAAAAACATCGACGAAATTCTCGATGCAGTCCTGAAGTGGCAGATGGCGCAGGAGAAGGAATGAGCTAGGATTTCAGAGGGTATCGGGTAGGGCGGCGGCGCCGGCAAACTCCGACAGCGCGCTTTCCTCGGTGGCGGTGACGGCGCTCACCCGGTAGTAATAGATCTGCCCCCCCTCCAGATTCGAGTCGAGATAGGCCGTGCGGCCGGTAGTGAAGGAGGGGCCTTCGCTGCCGCTCAGTCGCAGGTATTCTCCATCCGAGCGATTGGCGCGGTACAGGTTGTACCCGGCCAGAACTGCGTCCAGGCTGCGGTTCCAGCGCAACTCGATCCGTTCTATACCTGCCGTGGCGTTGAGCCCGGAGGCGGGCAGGACGCCCCGGGTGGTTGCCTGGCCGGGCAAAGAGAGCGGGCCGTAGTTGCCGGCTTGGTCAAAAGCCTGCACCGCATAGATGTACTGAGTGACCCCCTTCAACCCCGCATCGATGTACTCCCGGGTCTGGGCATCCACCGTGTCCACCGGGGCCAGGGACGCGCCGTTTCCCTCTGAACGCAGAATCAAATACCCCGCCAGCCCAGTGAGTTCGCCGCCGTCTGCATCGAGCATGGGTGCGGTCCACCGCAGCAGCAGGCTGCCTTTTGCACTCTTGTCTGCCACCACTGACAGATTCTGGGGTGCTGCCGGCGGGGCATTGTCGTCCTGAACGGTTACCACCACAAAGGGCGAGTGCCGGCTGAGCAGGCCGTTGGTATCGACGGCGGCGATCTGGTAGTAATAGGTTTTCACCGAGAGTCCGGCGGAATCCACAAAAACGGTCTTGCTGGTGGTGATGTTCAGCGAGGTGTCCCCGTCGCCCTGGACCCAGGCATAGTTGCCGTTCACCTGTTCGGCCCGGTACAGCGCATAACCCGCCAGCAGCCGGCTGGAGACCGGGGTCCATTGCAGGCGCACCAGGCCCTTGCCGGGGGTGGCCACCATACTCGCAGGCGGCGACAGCCGTTCCGTGACCAAACTGGTCTCCGGGTCCAGGGGGTTGCGCCGCTCGCGGCCGCAGTTCAGCGCCAGCAGCAGCGCAAGCCATACCAGCACCCGGGCAGATCGCAGACCTCTCGGGGTTGTTTTGGTTTTGAGGTGTAGGGCAGGCGAGCGCATGGGTTGCCGGGAAAGGCCTTCAGAAGTCCTTGGAAAGTTGCACTTGAGTACCGTAGAGATTGCCGGAAAAGAGCGGTGCCAGTTCGAGATGAAGGGTGGCCAGTTGGCGGCCGAAGAGCATGTGGATGCCGCCGGCGGCCAAAGCGGTGCCCAGGGTCCAACTGAGCCGGCTTTTCAGGTCCCGCTGGGTGGTGCGCTGGTAGAGGAGGGAAATCTCCGTGGGGTCGAGGGCATCCAGGTAGCGATCGTAAAGTGCGTCTGCCTCGCGATGAAAGTCGAAACCTTTCTCGATGAAGAATACTCCGCCTCCCATCAGGGTGAGCCCCAGGGCCGTGTGTCTGCTAAAGACATCTCTCCAACTAAACCATGGTTTTTTGTCGCTGGCCTGCACCTCGGCGGACCAGCCGGCCGGGATCGGGGTGGACGGTTGCAGAATCCCGTTACCGGCGGCCCAGGCGTATTGTTCCGGGACGGCCAGCCATAGCGCAACCACCAAAACCCATGAAGCGCGGCGAGTATACATATCTCCCTCTCGAATAACCACCTGCTTGTCAATTATATGAAAAAGTAGGCGTTTTGCTAAGGGAAAGTGGCAGCGACTTGACAAATGAACTTTTGGGCAGTATTTATTATAGCAGTAGTACGCTGCCTTTTCCCCGGGAAATGATTGGAGCAGGACATGCGCAAAAAACTGACGACCCGCCAGCAAAGCATCTATGACTTCATCGCCCAGACCATCCGCACCCGGGGGGCACCTCCCACCATCCGGGAGATCATGGAGGTGTTCCAGATCAACTCCACCAACGGGGTGCGCACCACCCTAGCGGCCCTGGAGAAAAAAGGGCATATACGCCGGCACGCCCGGCTCTCCCGGGGCATCGAGCTGGCCGATTTTCTCGAACAGACGCCCCTTTCTGCCGACATCCGCGAGGTGCCGCTCATCGGGCGGGTGGCGGCGGGGCAGCCCATCCTGGCCACCCAGAACATCGAGAGCATGCTCCAGGTCGACAAGACCCTGCTGCCCGCCTCGGGCGAACTCTTCGCGCTGCGGGTCCACGGGGACAGTATGAAGAACGCCGGTATCCTCAACGGCGATATCGTCCTGGCCAGGCATCAGGAGCAGGCCGAGCGCGGCGATATCGTCGTGGCCCTGCTCGACGAAGAAGCCACGGTGAAACGCTATCACCCTTCTCCTGAAGGGGTGAGGCTCCTGCCCGAAAACGAGGCCTTCGCTCCGATTGTGGTCTCTCCCGAGGCCGTCAATTTCCGCATCGCCGGCAAGGTGGTGGGCCTGATGCGGCGCTTCTGAGCCGCATGATCCCCGATTCCCGGCAGCGGCGCACCCACGCCCTGCAGATCTTCCGCGCCGCCCTCCGGGCCGCTGACCCGGGACGCGCGGTGCGCCGCGCCCTATCGGTCGAGGGTGGGCAACTGTCCATTCTCGGGCAGGCCTGTCCGCTGAAAGACCACGCTCGCTTGGTGGTCCTCGGGGCGGGCAAAGCCACCCCGGCGATGGCCGCCGCCGCCGAGGAAGTCCTGGGCGAGCGCCTCAGCGCCGGGGCCATCAACACCAAGTACGGCCACGCCCTGCCCCTCACCCGCATCACCACCACTGAGTGCGGCCATCCCCTGCCCGACCAGGCCGGCGTCGCCGGCACCGGACATATGCTGAGCCTGCTGGAGGGCTTGGGTCCCGATGATCTGGTGCTCTGCCTCTTCTCGGGCGGCGGCTCAGCGCTGATGCCGGCCCCGGCCGCTGGGCTCACCCTGGCCGACAAGCAGGCCACCACCCAGGCGCTTTTGGCCTGCGGGGCGCCCATCGAGGAGATCAACACCTTTCGCAAACATCTGTCCAAGGTCAAGGGCGGGCAGTTGGCCAGGCAGGCCAGCCCGGCGCGGGTGGTCTCGCTGCTGATCTCCGACGTGATCGGCGACCGCCTCGACACCATCGCCTCTGGCCCTACCCATCCCGATGCCACCACCTTTGCCCAGTGTCTGGCCCTGGTCGAGCGGTACCAGCTGGCCGCCCAGTTGCCGGCCGCCGTCTGCCGCCACCTAGAGGCCGGCGCTGCCGGTATACTGCCAGAAACCCCCAAGGCTGGGGACCCCTGTTTTGCCCGCACCCGCACCGAGGTGGTGGGCAGCAATGTGCTGGCTATCGAGGCGGCCGAAGCGGAAGCCCGCGCTCTGGGCTACCAGACCCTGGTGCTCTCCTCCCGTATCGCCGGGGAGACCCGCGAGGTGGCCGGCGTACATGCGGCCATTGCCCAGGAGGTCTGCGCTACGGGCCGGCCCCTGGCACCGCCGGCCTGCATCATCAGCGGCGGCGAGACCACCGTCACCCTGCGCGGCAAGGGCAAAGGCGGGCGCAACCAGGAATTCGCCCTGGCTGCCGCCCTGCAGCTGGACGGGTGGGAGCGGGTCACCTGCCTGAGCGGGGGCACCGACGGCACCGATGGCCCCACCGACGCGGCCGGCGCCCTGGTCGACGGCAGCACCCTGGAACGGGCCCGCCAGCAGGGGCTCTCGGCGGCGGTTAGTCTGCGGGAAAACGACGCCTACCCCTTCTTCGCGGCGCTGGGAGATCTGTTGCACACCGGGCCCACCGGCACCAATGTCATGGACCTGCGCCTGCTGCTGATCTCTTGACATCCCTCGGCTTGTTCTGTTACAATTGAACACCCGATGAAAACCCTCCTGCTTCTTTCCTGTCTCGGCCTCTTTGCCCTGTCCGATCCCGCCGGCGCGGCTTCGGCGTACGCCGGGGAGCGGCTGGCGCTGGGTGCCGATGCGCGGGCCCTGGCTCTGGGCAGTGCCTACGTGGCCCTGGCCGAGGGGGCCACGGCGGGGTACTGGAATCCAGCGGGACTGGCAGCCCTGGACGGGCGCCAGCTCCACCTCACCCACGACGAGCGCTTTGGCCTGGTGGACGGGGATTTCGTGGCCCTGGCCCTGCCGCGCACCCGCCTGGGCAATCTGGCTTTCAGTTTGTTGCGGGTGGGCGTGCCCGATATCCCCTTCACTACCTTGCAGGACCCCTCGTTGCCCATTGGTCCGGACAACCGTCCGGTGCTGCTTTCGGCAGAGACCAGTGCCGACTACGCCCTGTACCTGTCGGGGGGGCGCCGCGTCCACCGCCGAGTCGAACTGGGCGCCAGTCTCAAGCTGCTCTACAGCAGCGTGAGCACCTATCACGCCTACGGCTTTGGCCTCGACGCGGGTCTGCGCCTGCGCCTGGGCTGGGGCCTGGCCCTGGCCGCCAATCTGCGCGATCTGACCACCACGCCCCTCTTCTGGAACACCGAGACCACCGACCACATCCAGCCCTCGCTGCAGCTGGGCATGG
Source organism: Gemmatimonas phototrophica (assembly GCA_945861755.1). Classification (GTDB taxonomy): domain Bacteria; phylum Latescibacterota; class UBA2968; order UBA8231; family UBA8231; genus SICG01. Next base: position 20,405 of record CAMAVQ010000020.1, on the reverse strand, counting down.
CCTGGACCCGGCCCCTGGCCGGCGGTCGGGCTACGGCGGTCCTGGCCGGGCGCGGCGGCGGTGCGGCCGAAGACGAGTCGGGCGCCGCTCCGTTGAACGCCGGCTTCGAATACTGGTACAAGAACATCGCCCTGCGGGCGGGCCTGGAGGAAGAGCGCAAAGCCTTTGGCCTGGGATTACAGCCCCACCGGCGCCTGACCCTGGACATGGCCTACCTGGAGCACGATGGACTCGACCCCACCTACCGCTTCTCTGCCGGTTTCAGACTCTAATTCCCGCTGCGGGTACATCGCCCTGATCGGCCGGCCCAACGCCGGGAAGTCGACCTTGTTTAACAGCTGTCTGGGGCAGCGCCTGTCCATCGTCACCGCCAAGCCGCAGACTACCCGGGGGCGGGTGCTGGGCATCCTGAGCCGCCCCGGCGCCCAGATGATCTTCCTCGATACCCCCGGCCTGCTCGAGCCGCAGTACCGGCTGCACCAGCTCATGTCCCGCCAGATCGAGATCGCGGTGCGCGAGGCCGACGCGGTGTTGCTGCTCCTGGACGGCACCAGCCCCTATGACCGGCGCGAACTGGTGCAGGCCTTTGTGGCCCACAACCGGAAACCGCTGGTGGCAGTGCTCAACAAGGTGGACCTGCTCGCCCCTCACGCCCTGAGGGATCTGGCCCCTGCCCTGAAGCGCGAGCTGGGCCTGGAAGAGTTGCTGCCTATCTCGGCGCTGCGGGGCGACAACCTCGAAGCCCTGCTGGAGCGCCTGACCGCCTTCCTGCCCCTCGGCCCTTTTCTCTACCCAGAAGACATGGTGGCCGAGCAGCCGGAGCGTTTCTTCGCCGCCGAGTTCATCCGCGAGGCCGCCTTCAACCAGCTCAGCGACGAATTGCCCTACGCCATCAATGTGGTGATCGAGGAGTTTGCCGAGCGCCTGCCCAAGACCTATATCGCCGCCACGATCTATGTGGAGCGCGACAGCCAGAAGGGCATTCTCATCGGCAAGGGGGGGAGCCGGCTGCGCAGCATCGGCCAGGAAGCCCGCAAACAGTTGGAGGAATTTCTGGAGCAGCCGGTGTTTCTGGAATTGTGGGTGAAGGTGCGGGCTGACTGGCGGGACCGGGAGGATGACCTGGAGGAATTCGGCTACAGCTGATTCAGTTAGAGTGGGTCCGGCACCACCACCAGTCCCGCTTCGTTGAGACGGGCGGTGAACTCTTCCTCGCTGAGCACCAACACCCCCAATTCGCGCGCTTTGTCCAGTTTGGAACCGGAGCTCTCGCCGGCGACCACCAGCCCGGTCTTTTTGCTGACGCTGGCAGCCACCCGACCGCCCAGCTGTTGGATATAGGCGGCGGCCTGTTCGCGGGTGTAGTGCATCAGGGTGCCGGTGAGCACCGCGGTTTTGCCGGTAAAGAAATTGGGAAGGGCAGCGACCTCTTCCTCTGGCAGGGCCAGTTGCAGGCCAGCCCGGCGCAGTTTGGCCAGCAGCGGCTGGTTCTGGGGATTGGCGAAGAAGGCCGAGACACTGCGGGCGATGGTGGGGCCGATCTCGGGCACAGCTTCCAGTTCCTCGGCGCTGGCGCGGGAGAGGGCGTCGAGGTCGCGGAAGTGGCGGGCCAGGGCCAGGGCCACGGTGGCCCCGACGTGGCGGATACCCAGGCCGAAGAGCACCCGGTCAAAGGGGCGTTGCAAGCTGCGGTCCAGACCGTCGAGCAGGTTCTGGGCTGATTTTTTGGCCAGGCGTTCCAGACCGGACAGGGTTTCGAGGTCGAGATCATAGAGGTCGCCCACGTCGCGCACCAGCAGGCGGTCGACCAGCTGGTCGACCACTGCCGGCCCCAGGCCTTCGATGTCGAGGGCGGTGCGGGCGGCAAAGTGTTCCAGCCGGCGCTTGAGTTGGGCCGGGCAGGCGGGGTTCTCGCAGCGGGTGGCGGCTTCCTCCGGGTCGCGCACCAGGGAGGACTGGCAGGCCGGACAGTCCTCGGGGAATTGGAAGGGCACTGCCCAGGCGGGGCGCTCTTCGAGGACCACGCCCACCACCTTGGGGATCACGTCCCCTCCCTTTTCGAGGATCACCAAGTCACCTTTGCGCAGGTCGCGGCGGCGGATCTCGTCTTCGTTGTGGAGGGTGGCCCGCTGCACCGTGCTGCCGGCCAAGAGCACCGGCTCCAGCAGGGCCACCGGCGTGACCGTGCCGGTGCGGCCCACCTGCAGCGAGATATTGAGCAGGCGGGTGCGGGCCTGGCTGGCGCGGAACTTGTAGGCGATGGCGCTGCGCGGGCTTTTGGCGGTGTGCCCCAGGCGGCGCTGCTGGTCGAGGCTGTCGACCTTGACCACGATCCCGTCGATGTCATAGGGCAGGCGGTCGCGGCGGATCTCGCACTCGTCGTAGAAGGTAAAGACCTCGTCGATGCCGGCGCAGCGGGCCCTGTCGGTATTGACCGGCAGGCCCCAGTGGGTCAGGGTTTCCAACTGTTCGTGCTGGGTGAGGGTGTTGCCCTGGGGTTGGTGCAGCCAGTAGGCGAAGAAACGCAGCCGGCGGCCGGCCACCAGGCGGGGGTCTAGTAGTTTGAGGGAGCCGGCCGTGGCGTTGCGCGGGTTGGCGAAGAGGGCTTCGCCCTCCTGCTCGCGGCCGCGGTTGAGGGCGGCGAAATCCTCGGCGGCCAGGTACACCTCGCCGCGCACCTCGGCCCGGATGTCCGGCTCGCGCAGGCGCAAAGGGATGGAGCGGATGGTGCGGGCATTGGCGGTGACCTCGTCGCCAGAGACCCCGTCGCCGCGGGTGACGGCCCGCACCAGCAGGCTGTCCTCGTAGCTCAGGTTGAGGGCTACCCCATCTACCTTGAGTTCGGCGACGTACTCGACCAGCTCGCCGGGCAGGGCCTCGCGCACCCGCCGGTCGAAGTCTAGCAGATCCTGGCGCGAATAGCTGTTGTCCAGGCTGAGCATGGGCACTTCGTGGCGATGGGAGGGGAACTGGCTGGTGGGGGTGCCGCCCACCCGCAGGGTGGGGGAGTCGGGGCGCTCTAGCTCGGGGTGGGCCTGCTCCAATTCCTGGAGCCTGGCCAGCAGCCGGTCGTATTCCCCATCGGTAATCAGGGGGGCGGCCAGCACATGGTAGCGGTGGTTGTGTTCTTCTAGCTGGGCCGCCAGGGCGGCCATCTCGGCGGCTATTTTTTTGGACATGCGGCAAGTATAAAAGGGTGAGGAAACCATGTCAATACAACAGTGACTGGCAGAATCGGGGGATTTGTTTATATTTTCATTTTTTCCGGAAGAAACTATGCTGAGAAAACAGATCCGAGACGCGGTGGCCGGCTTTCCCTTTGCCGCGTACCTCGAATTGACCAAGCCTCGTATCCTGACCCTGGTGCTGGTCACCACCGCCCTGGGCTTTTTCCTGGGCGGCCACGGGATTCATTCGCTGCCCCTCCTTATTTATACCCTGCTGGGCACGGCCTGCGTGGCTGGCGGGTCGGCAGTGCTCAATCATTACCTTGAGCGCGATGTGGACCGCACCATGCACCGCACCCGCAACCGGCCCCTGCCCACGGGCACGGTTAAACCCTCGACAGCCCTGTCCTACGGGTTATCCCTGGTGCTGAGCGGGGTGGCCATCCTGCTCTTCGCCGCCAATCTGCTCACCGCCTTCCTGGCCCTGCTCTCGGCGTTTCTCTATGTGGTGGTATACACCCCGATGAAGCGCCTGACCTGGCTCAACACCTCGTTTGGCGCTATTCCCGGGGCCCTGCCCCCGATGGGGGGCTGGACGGCGGCCACTGGCGAGTTGGACCTGGGGGCCTGGGCCCTCTTCCTCATCCTCTTCGCCTGGCAGCACCCCCATTTCTACGCCATCGCCTGGATCTTCCGGGAAGACTACCAGCGGGGGGGCTTCAAGATGCTGCCGGTGGTCGAGCCGGAGGGCAGGCGCACCTGCCGGCACATCATCGCCTTCTCGGTGCTGCTGATCGGGGCCTCGGCGTTGCCGGCGATCCTGGGTCTGACCGGCAAGGTCTATCTCTATGGGGCCATACTCATGGGCCTGGGCCTGCTGGGGGCCGGCATCTCGCTGACCCTGACGCGTTCCGAACTGGATGCCCGCCGTCTGCTCAAGGCCTCGGTGGTCTACCTGCCCCTGCTCTTCCTGCTCTGCGCGGTGGACACGGGCTTCTGAGAAAACGAGGGGATCATGTCCACACTCCGCCCTACCCCAACTGCCACCGCCGGGACTAGGTCCACACCCCAACCCAACCACCATGTCCACAACTCACCAAGCCCCAACCGCCACCGCCGGGACTAGGTCCACACCTCACCCAACCCCAGCCACCATGTCCACACCTACCGATCTGGAAACCTACCTCTTCGACCTCCAGGGTTTTGTCGTCCTACCACAGGCGCTCAGCGCTGGTGAGGTCGCCGACCTCAACACCTGCCTCGACGCCATTCCCCGGCTGGCACCGGGCGAGTGGTACGGCTACGTCCACGCCCATACCTACGGCACCAAGGACGGGCTCAACTACCAGCAGGCCTACGAAGCGGGTGAACCCTTCGAGCGGCTCATCGATCATCCCTCCTGGATCGAGAAGATTAAATATTTTGTCGGCGGGGCCGGCACCTTCGACTACCACCACGGCCCGCTCTTTATCGACGAGAACTTCGCCAATTTTCGCGGCCCCGGCGAAGCCATCGGCCTGCATTCGGGCGGCACCCCGCCCATCATGCGCAACCAGTTCCGCTACCACAATGGCCGCTTCATGTGCGGCCAGGTGAACGTGCTCACCGCGCTCACCGACGTGGGACCCGGCGACGGGGGCACCATGCTTATCCCCGGCAGCCACAAGGCCAACTTCCCCCACCCCCACCTGGCGGCCCACCGTATGAAGCCCGAAGGGGCTACGGTGGAAGGGGCTGCTGGATCGGTAGAGGTCCACCTCAAGGCCGGCGACTCGGTGATCTTTGTCGACGGCATCTCCCACGGCTCAGCCCGGCGCCGCAACCAGGGCGAAAGGCGGGTGGTGGTGTACCGCTATGGCCCTTCCTGGGGCAATTTCCGCCTGGGGTACCAGCCTTCCCCCGAACTCCTGGCCCGGCTCACCCCCGAGCGCCGCAAGATCGTCCAACCCCTGCAACTGCTGGAGCGCACCCCCAACCGCAAGTCCTAGCCGTGAAGGCCGAGGTCAGGCAGCACCGGGGCGCCCCGACCCTCTTCCTCGACGGGGTGCCCACCTTTGCCAGCATGCAGTGGCTGTCGGCCCCGATGGCACCCGACGGCACGCTGCCCAACGAAGGGGCGATCCGCGCCTTTGGCGAGGCCGGGGTCCATCTCTGCGCCCTGGGTTTGGGAGGCGAGTGGTGCGGCCCAGGGCCGGGACAGGCGGCCCACTTCGATTTCTCCCTTTTGGAGCCCTACCTGCGCGGCATCCTGCGCGCTGACCCGCAGGCGCTTTTCCATCTGCGCATCTACCTCGAAACCGCCCCCTGGTGGAACGAGCGGTACCCCGAAGAGTGCGAGATTGACTCGGAGGGCCGGCGGCTCAATATGTCCTATGCCTCCGAGGTGTGGCGGGTCCAGGTAGAGGATCTGCTACAGGGTTACGTGACCCACCTGCGACATTGGGGCCTGGAGGACAGGGTGGTCGCCTACCAGCTCTGCCCCGGCATCTGCGGCGAGTGGGTCAAGAACACCACCTCCATGAGTGTGCTCACCGGCGACTACAGCGAGCCGATGCGCCGCTATTTCCGCGCCTGGCTGCGCCGGCAGTACGGAGAGGACGAAGGGGCGCTGCGGGCGGCCTGGGATGATCCGGGCGCAAGTTTCGCCAGCGCCGAGGTGCCCAGCTTTGCGGCCCAGCACGTCACCACCCAACTGCATTTCCGCGACGCCGCCAGGGAAAGGCCGGTCATCGATTACTACCGGGCCCTGGCCGAGCTGACGGCCGAGCGGCTGATCGGCTTCTGCCGCACGGTGAAGACCCTCACCGAGGGCCGGGCCCTGGCCGGGGCTTTTTTTGGCTACCTGATGGACCAGGCCTGGAACGACTGCTACTTTGGCGCGCCCATCGACGGGGGGTATTCGACCATCCAGCGCAGCGGCCACCTGGGGCTGCGCCGGGTGCTGGAAGCCCCGGAGGTGGACTTCATCGTCAGTCCGTACGGGTACGCTTTTAGGGGCCTGGGCGGGGATGGCCTGGCCATGCCGCCCAGTGAGTCGGTGCGCTTACACGGCAAGCTCTACATCTACGAGGAGGACTCGCGCCTCCACAACCTGATGGACCCGGATGGGCGCAACTACGCTTTTGGACACGCGGTGGCCATCCACCAGCGCGGCATGGATTACGCCCTCACCCATGCGATGGCCATCTGGTGGTTCGCCGATTATCCGGCTGGCACCTATCTGAGCCACCCGGCCACCGAGCCCAGCCCCTTCAATCCCTGGCTGCGGCGTTTCCAGCGGCTGGGCGAGTTCTCGCTGCACCTGGAGCGCGAACCCCAGGCCGAGGTGGCGGTGCTGGTGGACGACGAGAGTTTTATACACGAGACCCTGCGCAACAGTTTCAACCTGCCCGGTATCTTCTACCAGCGGGTGCAGGGCCTGGCCCGTTTCGGCGCCCCGCACGACGTGTATCTCCTGCAGGATCTGACCGAAGGCCGGCTGCCGCCCTACAAGCTCTATATCTTCCTGAACGCCTGGAAAGTGGACCAGCAGCGCCGCGAGGCCATCGCCGAGGTGGTGCGGCGCGAGGGGCGTACCGCCCTGTGGATTTATGGAGCTGGGTACCTGGGGGAGGCGCCGGGGTTGGAGCACATGGCCGCGCTGACCGGCTTCCGTTTTGGCAAGGGCGACAGTGCCTGGGGGGTGCAGATGCACCTCACCGACTTCTCCCATCCCATCACCCGCCAGGTGCCACAAGATTTGTTCTGGGGCACCCACACGGCCCTGGGGCCACTCTTCCATCTCGAAGATCCTGAGGCCACCTGTCTGGGGCAGGTGACCTATTCGCTGGGGCGCTGCAAGCCGGGCATGGGGGTCAAGGAGTTCGGGGACTGGCGCTCTGTGTACGTGGCCGCGCCCAATATCCCGGCACCGGTGCTGCGCGGCATCGCCCGCCATGCGGGGGTGCATCTGTACAGCGAGGCCGGGGACGTGTTGCACGCCACGCGGCAGTTGCTGGGCATCCACACCGTGGCCGGCGGGGGGCGCACCTTGGCGCTGCCAGAGCGGGTGGAGGTGGTGTACGATTTGTATCACGACCGGGAGTTGGCCGGCGATACCAACTCTTTTGCGGTGGAGTTGCCGCCGGCTTCCTCGGCGCTCTATTACACGGGGTCGCGCAAGTTGTTAGACGATCACTGGTTGGCGTAGGCGTCGGAGAGCGACCCACTACAGCCTTTCTCCCGACCCTCTTCCGGAGTCTGCACCGACCTCAGCTGCCCTTGCTCTGAGTGGGGGTGCCGAATTTCAGCCCCTTCACCCGATTGCCCTCGTAGCGGGGGTCTTTTTCGCTCTCGCAGATGTTGAGACTGAATTCGCAGCGCCCCCCGGTCTGCCTCATCTCGATGAGTAGCTGATGGCTGCCGGCCTCGATGGTCACCGGCACCCGGTCGTTGGGCAGATGGTGGCGGCGGGTGCCGGCGTAGCGGTAGACTTCCTGCCCGTCGATCCAGACCACCAGATCCTCGTCTGAGCCCAGCCACAGCTCGGCCTGGGTGGCCTGGGGCAGGTAGAACTCGGCGAACCCCGACACCCTACCCTCTTTGAACCCCTCGAAAAATTTAGCCAGGTCGATGCGGTCGTCGGAGAAGTAGGCCGGCTCGGACCAGCTCTCTTTGCCTGGATGCGGCTTGGCTTGCGCATCGGCAGTCTCGCCGTCGGCCAGGCGTTTGAGCAGCCAGGTCCGGTTGCCCTGCCCGTAGTGGCCCATCTCGCTCCAGGCCCCGTCGCCCGAGGGGGGCCGCACGAAACGCCGGGCGACCAGGGCCACGGACTGGCCGTTGACGGTGATCTGGTCTTCGTCCATCCGGCCCATGCCCTCGTGAGCGGCCAGGGTGATGAATTCGAGATCGTCTGGGTTGAGGCCCATCAGGCGGGCGCAGGTGGCGTCAACGGCGACGATGTCGGAACCGGCGATAACGGTGTTCATACGCACCGGGACGCCCCCACGGCGGTCGGTCTTATCCTTCTCCATGGCGACGATGGCGTCGACCACGGTAAACACCGGATTGGCCAGAACGGTGAGATCGACGATGGTCTCGTCGAGGATCTGGGGGGTATGGGGGATGCCCGGCCCCACGCCCGGCCGCCCGCGCATCTTGGGCCAGCCGTATTTGAGCCCAGGAGCGATGCCGATAAAGTTTTTCATGGCGCAGGTCATGCCCACGTCCTGGGTGATCTTCATCACCGGCACGTCGATGAGGGCGTCGCAATCGAGCAGGGTCCGTGGCACCCAGAACTGCTCGCGGGCATGCCATTTGTCGGGCACGGTAGTCAGCACCGCCTCGTCGATGTTGAGATCGATGAGATCGAGGTGAATGCCGTGCAGCTCGGGATCGGTGAGCAGAGCCCGGTACCCGGCCTCGGCCCAGCCGTCCTCCACCTGGGCGCCGGTGGTGTCGGCGCCGGGCACGTCGGGGGCGATCCATTCCCCGGAGCCCTCGACAATGGAGATACGCGCCTCAGGAGCGGCCTCGTGGGCCAGCTTCACCACGGCCTTGACCACCCGCGCATCGGTGACTACTCCGGAGCCGGGTTTCTTCAGCTCGACGATGTTCACTTTGATGGCGACCCATTCGGCACGGGCGTCGACGACGCTCTGCAGGCCGCCGCCCATGGCCACGGCCCAGCGGGTGACCTCCTCGATCTGGGTCTCGCTCAGCTCGGCATCCGGCGGGGTGGGCTGCTTTAGCTTCTCGTAATCTGAACGGACGATGCCCACCACCGACTGCCCCGGTTTGGTGGCCGCTGAGACGGCGTCCACGGCGACCAGGCTGCGGCCTGGATGCCAGGACCCCAGGGTGAGGAGGAGCAGGGTGAGGATACCAGTGAGGCGGAGGTGGGGCTGGATCATGGAAGAGCTCCTTTGAAGGTCCTGTCTAGGGTCCGCAAAGGGCCATGCTCTGTCAACAGCAAAGGGTCGGCTCAGGCGCGCCCGGACAGCGACGCCTCGGCGCGCTGGTACTCTTCGGGGGTGTTGAGGTTGGAGAGGAGCAGACCGTGGGGGTCGAAGGGCTGCCATTCTTCTGGCGTCAGCACACGCAGGTCGAGCTGGCGGCACAGGGTGTGCATGCGGCCTTCCTGCTGGTCGAGCAGGCGCTCAACCGCAGGCAGGCAGGAAGTCGCATAGGCGGCACACAGGGGATGCAGCCCCTCGGGGCTTTGCGGCACTGCGGCCTGGTGTTGGCCCAGGCGCTCGACGAGGAAACGCAGGAATTCGGGGGTGAGGAAGGGCAGGTCGCAGGCCAAAAGCAGCAGGGTTGGAGTGGAGGCGTGGTGGAGGGCGGTACACAGGCCGCCCAGCGGGCCGGTGTCGGGATACTGGTCGGGGAAGACGGGCAGGCCCAGGTGGGTGTGATCAGTGGCCTGGCGGGCGACGATGAAGCTGGGGCAGGCTAGGGGGCGCACCGCAGCCAGCACCCGTTCGATGAGGGACTGGCCGCCCAGTTGAAGCAGGGCCTTGTCGCGGCCCATGCGCCGGCTCTGGCCGCCGGCCAGGATCGCCGCCGAAAAGGGGATCACCCTAGCGCTCCGTCACGTTGGCTTTGACGGGTGTGACCGCGCGGCGTGGGTCACTCCACGACGACACCTCAACATCACGGTGATGGATACTAGCGGGTGGCCTGCAACTGGGGCATGGAGATGCGCACCTGGGCGGCCTGGGGCGAGTTGGGTGCCAGCTCCAGCACGCGTTTCCAGGCCTGGGCAGCGCCGGCCTGGTCGTGTAACTCGTTGGCCAGGACCACGCCCAGGTTGTAATTGGCGTTGAGGTGATTGGGGACGTACTGGAGGGCTTTTTTGAATTCGGCCACGGCTTCCTGGTGGTGCCCGCTGCGGTGCAGGGCGGTGCCCAGGTCGGTGCGCACGTCGGGGTCTTGGGGGCGTTTTTCGAGGATTATCCGGTAGTGGACTGCGGCCTCCTCGAAGTTCTCGCTGTCGAAGAGGGCGTTGGCCAACTGGAGGCGGGTCTCGAGGTCTTCGGAGGCGTGGTCCAGGTGCTCCCTGAGTTGCTGGATGGTCTGCATGAGTGCCATCCGGTCCGGCCCTCCCTGCGGGGCGGCCAGCGAGATGGGGGGAGGCGCGACCGCAGGGCTGGCCGGCTTTGGCGCCCCGGCCAGCTCGCCCTGGACCAGAACCCCGGCGCTGAAACTGAGCACCACCAAGAGCAGGCCGCCCCCGAAGAGTTTGAGCGGCGAAATGAAATAGCCGGGAGCCGACGAGTGGATGGGCTGGTGGACGGCGCGCTGCCTGGAAGCCTTGCTCATCGATTATTCCTCGGGGGTGCGGGTGCGGTTGTTGATCAGGGCAGCGGCGTATCCGGCGCCGAAGCCGTTGTCGATGTTGACCACCACCACCCCCGAAGCGCAGGAGTTGAGCATGGTCAGCAGGGCGGAAAGGCCGTTGAAGCTGGCCCCGTAGCCCACACTGGTGGGCACGGCGACCACCGGAGAATCGACCAGCCCGCCTACCACGCTGGCCAGGGCCCCTTCCATGCCGGCCACCACCACCACCACCCGCGCCGCCCGCAGCCTGTCGGTGTAGGCCAGCAGGCGGTGGATGCCGGCCACCCCCACGTCGAAGATGCCCTCCACCTTGGCACCCATGGCCCGGGCGGTGATCATGGCCTCGCGGGCCACCGGCAGGTCGGCGGTGCCGGCGCAGGCCACCACCACTAGGCCTTGTTCGGCCAGCGGCATATCGTCCGGAGGGATGAGGACCACGCGGGCCAATTCGTCGTATTCGGCGCGGGGAAAATGCTGCACCAGGGCCTGGGCAGCCTCCGGGTTGAGCCGGGTGGCCAGCACCAGGGAGCCGTGGGCGGCCAGCCGCTGGGCGATGGCCAGGATCTGGGCGGTGGTTTTGCCCTGGCAGAAGATGGTCTCGGGATACCCCCGGCGCAGGGCGCGGTGGTGGTCGATGCGGGCGAAACCGAGGTCCTCGAAGGGCAGGCTTTGAAGCTGGTGGGCGGCCTCTTCGGCGGAGACTTCGCCGGCGGCTACCTGGCGGAGTAAGTGTTCGACGCTGCGTCTATCCATAGGGAAAGGAAATAAAACAAGAGCGCGGGGGCTGTCAACCAGGGGAAGGAGAGGCCGGGTGGTGGAAAAAACTGCTGGGCTTCAGCATGCGGATGAGCCGGGACTCAGGGGCAGGAGGAAGTGGCACGGGCGTTGCTTTGTCCTAAGTTGAACCGGGGATAGATCCCGGCGTGCCGGAGAGCTTCTGCCCATGTCGACCCAGATCACCCTGATTGCGGCGCTGCTGCTGGCGGTGCCCATCTTCGTCAAATACCTGCTCGCCTTCCAGCTGCGCCAGCTGCTGGAAGTACTCAAGGCCAAGGACCGCGAGGTGCGCTCGCTGCTGTCCCAGTTGCAGGCCCTGCGCCAGGAACAACTGGTGGTGCGCAAGGCCCGGATGCGGGTGCAGCAGCAGCACCAGCGGGCCCAGGTGCGCCGCAGCTTGGTCGAAGAGCGGCTGGTTCAGGCGCAGGCCCGCTGAGCTTATTGCCGGCAGCAGCGGAATCCCCAGTCGTCCTGGAAGTACCCCTCGTAGTCCGGGCCCAAGTTGTTGACGGCCTGGCCGCTGAAGTCGAAGCCGGCCGGCAAGGCCGGCAGCGGCTCGGCAAACTCGCCGCATTCGCGCAGGCTCACCACGCTGCTCTGGGTGTGGGTGGCCGCGGTCTGCGTCGAATCCACCCATACCCATTCCGCCGCATTCCCGGTCAGATCGTAGACCCCTTCGGTGCCGCAATTGGCAAAGGTGCCGGCGCGCGCCAGATAGTCAAAGATAAAGTCGGCGTCGGGGGCGTCTCCGGCTACCTGCGAGCCGACGGTGTTGCAGAAGCGCAGGCCAAATAACGGGCTCTGTGCCGCCGGGTCATCGCTGGAGGAATAACGCCGCAGCTCCGTCCCCTGGCAGGCCCCGCGCCACTCTTCGGCCAGGCACAGCCTTTTCCCCTGCGACGCACAGAACTCCACCGCGGAAAAAAAGGAATTCGCCAGAGTGGGCCGCAGATCGCGCTGGTTGGGATACTCGTACGCGTCGATCTGATAGGCGTGTCGGGTGCCGTCCGGCCGGGTCAGCTCGCGGGGAATGGTGGCGATAAGCGGCAGCTCGGGAGGCGTGGGCACATGCACCACGACCTGGGCGCTGGTGGTATCGGCGCCGTCGCCCACGCGTGCGGCAAAGCGGTAGTCGCCGGGCAAGATGGGGATAAAGCGCATGCGGGAGTGCTGGTTGTCGAGGCGTTCGTCGTGGGGCTCGGACTTGGGGCCCTCTAGCTGCTCCCAATGGTACTCGAGGAGGTCATTTTCCGGATCGGCACCCAGGGCCTCCAGCTCGGCAAAAGGGGCGCTGAAGGAGACGGTGGTGTCGGCGGTGAGGGCCACAGTGGGGGGGCGCTGGATCACCTCGATGAGAAAGGTCTGGGCGGGATCCTCGGTCTCGGGCTGGTGGTCGCTGATGGTGAGGGTGAGCAGGAAGAATTCTGAGGTGCCGTTGATCTGGTCGGGGGCGATCCATTCGGTGTTGGCGCTGGTCGAGTCCCTGAAGCTGCCCTCGCCAAAGGAGGTCCAGTTGTAGGAGAGGGGATCGTCGTCCTCGTCGGTGGCCCGGATTTTGAGCGTTACGGTGCCGCCGCGGCGCACCTGGGTGGTGTCGGCCTGGCTGAGCTGGACTTTGGGCGGTTCGTTGGGCAGGTCCTGATTGATCAGGCTGCAGGAAGTGAAAAGGGCGAGCAACGCGGGGAGGAGCAGGATCAAAGTCATTTTGGCCACCTGGAAAAGCCGACGCGCCGGGGAGCGCCCCGTTCCAGTCTTGTCGCGTTTCCGCTCACCCCTGTTCGCCGAGGAGGAGTTCGAGGACCCGTTCTAGATCGTTGTCGTCGTAAAACTCGATGGCGATGTGGCCTTTTTTGGCGCTGCGGTGGATAGCCACCCCCGTGCCGTAGCGGTGTTGCAGTTTTTCCTGGAAGAGGGTCAACTGCGGGTCGCGCTTTTCCCGGCCATTGGTGTTGCCGTTGGCCCGGGTGCGTTTATCGCGGCCAGTGCGGCGGGCCCGCACTGCCCGCTCCAGGTCGCGCACGGTCATCTGCTCGGAGAGGCAGCGGCGAGCCAGTTCCATCTGGTCCTCCTCCTCCTCCAGGCCCAGCAGGGTGCGGGCGTGGCCCATTTGCAGGACGCCCTGGCGCAGGTGGTCCTGAATTTCGAGGGGGAGCTTGAGCAGGCGCAGGGCGTTGGCGATGGTGGAGCGGTCCTTGCCCACCTTTTGGGCTACGTCTTCCTGGGTGAGGAAGCAGGTGTTCATCAGGGCCCGGTACCCTTCTGCCTCCTCGATGGGGCTGAGGTTTTCCCGCTGGATGTTCTCGATCAGCGAGATCTCCATCAACTCTTGCGGCGACTCGATCTCGTAGATGATGGCCGGGATGGTCTCGATGCCGGCTTTTTTGGTGGCCCGCCAGCGGCGTTCACCGGTGATGATCTGGTAGCTCTGGCCCACCCGATTTACGGTGATGGGCTGGATGATGCCCTTCTCCTTGATGGAGCGCATCAGGTCCTCGAGGCGCTCCTCGTCGAAGCGGGTGCGGGCCTGATGGGGGTTGGGCTCGATCTCGTCGACCTTGAGCTGCATCACCTGGCGGGTCTGGTCGCCGTTGGCGTGGGTATCGCTGTACTCGGGGATCAGGGCGTTGATGCCTTTGCCCAGGACCGGCTTCTTACCCATGGTTGATGACTTCTCCTGCCAGGCTCATGTAGTTCTGGGCGCCGGGAGAGAGGATATCGTAGAGCACGATGGGTTGGCCGTGGCTAGGGGCCTCGGCCAGGCGCACGTTGCGGGTGATGGCGGTCTTGTAGACCTTGGTGCCAAAGTAGGACTTGACCTCGGCGGCGACCTGGCGCGAGAGATTGAGGCGGTGGTCGAACATGGTGAGCAGTACCCCGGCGATCTGCAGCTTGGGGTTGAGGTGGCGCTGGATGAGGCGGATGGTGTTGAGCAACTTGCCCAGGCCTTCTAGGGCGTAGTACTCGCACTGGATGGGGATCAGCACCTGGTCGGCGGCGGTGAGGGCGTTGACGGTCAGCAGGCCCAGGGAGGGAGGGCAGTCGACGATGATGTACGTGTACTTGTCGACCACCTCTTTGAGGATGCCCTCCAGTTTCCCCTCGCGGGCAATCATGGTGACCATTTCGATCTCGGCACCGGTCAGGTTGATATGCGAGGGGACCAGCGACAGATAGGGGATCTTGGTCTGGCGGATCGCCGCACTGATGGACTGATGGCCCAGCAGCACGTGGTAGATATTGGACTCCTCGACCTCGGGGGCCGGGATGCCGCAGCCGCTGGTGGCGTTGGCCTGGGGGTCCATGTCGATCAGCAGGGTGGGCTGTTCGGCCACGGCCAGACAGGCGGCCAGATTGACCGCGGTAGTGGTCTTCCCGACGCCGCCTTTCTGATTTGCTATGGCGATGATTTTGCCCATGGCCCCCACTTTGCCGGCTACTTGCGCCGCCGCGCCACGGCGGTGGATTTGGGCTTGGCGACGACTTTCACGGCTTTGGCAAAGGCCTTGGGTTTGGCTTCGGTGGCGGCTTTGGGTTTGGCTTTGGGCTTGGCCTTGGGTTTGGCTTTGGCGGTGGCCTGCGCTTTGGCCTTGGCCGTTGCTTCCTGTTCCTGCACGGTGGCCTGGGCGGCGGCCAGACGGGCGATGGGCACGCGATAGGGTGAGCAGGACACGTAGTCCATACCTATACGGTGGCAGAAGCCCACCGAGGCCGGATCGCCGCCGTGTTCGCCGCAAATACCCACCTTGAGGCCCTTGCGAACCTGGCGGCCCCGCTCGGTGCCCATGCGGATCAGTGCACCGGTGCCCTCCTGGTCGAGGGTCTGGAAGGGATCGGCTTCGAGGATGCCTTTTTCGACGTAGACCGGCAGGAATTTGCCGGCATCGTCGCGGCTGTAGCCAAAGGTGAGCTGGGTCAGGTCGTTGGTGCCAAAGCTGAAAAACTCTGCCTGGCTGGCGATCTGGTCGGCCACCAGCGCGGCGCGGGGCACCTCGATCATGGTCCCCACCAGATAACTGAGCACCGTGCGGTGGGCCTTGCCCACCTGGGCGGCCACCCGGTCGGTCATCTCCTTGAGATCGGTGAATTCGCGCAGGGTGCCCACCAGGGGGATCATCACCTCGGGGAAGGCTTTGATGCCTTTCTTCTTCACGGCGACGGCCGCCTCGAAGATGGCTTCCACCTGCATCTCGTAAATCTCGGGGAAGGTGATGCCCAGGCGGCAGCCGCGGTGCCCCAGCATGGGGTTGAACTCGTGGAGAAAAGCCACCTTTTCGCGGATCTGCTCGACAGTGATGCCCAACTGGCGGGCCATCTCTTCCTGCTGGGCCGGCTCGTGCGGGAGGAATTCGTGCAGGGGTGGGTCGAGCAGGCGGATGGTGACCGGCAGGCCCTTCATGGCCTTGAAGATGCCCTCAAAATCTCCCTGCTGCATGGGTTTCAGCTTGGCCAGGGCCTGACGCCTGCCCGCCTCACTGCCGGCCAGGATCATCTCGCGCACGGCGCTGATGCGGTCGCCCTCGAAGAACATATGCTCGGTGCGGCACAGACCGATGCCCTCGGCGCCGAAATTGCGGGCCACCTGGGCGTCGTGGGGGGTGTCGGCATTGGTGCGCACCTTGAGCCGGCGGGTCTGGTCGGCCCACTTCATTAAGATTGCGAAGTCCTTGGAGAAGGTGGCTGCCTGGGTGGGCACCTGGCCCAGCATCACCTGGCCGGTGGAGCCGTCGATGGAGAGCCAGTCGCCCTCGCGGATGGTTTTGCCGCCGGCGGTGAACAAACCGTTCTGATAGTCGATGGACAGTTCGCCGCAGCCGGCCACGCAGCATTTGCCCATGCCGCGGGCCACCACTGCCGCATGGGAGGTCATGCCGCCACGGGCGGTGAGGATGCCCTGGGCCGCGTGCATGCCGCCGATGTCCTCGGGTGAGGTTTCCTGGCGCACCAGGATGACCTTTTCCCCCCGGGCGGCCCAGGCTTCGGCCTCCTCGGCCTGGAAAACCACCCGGCCGGTGGCCGCCCCCGGAGAGGCGGGCAAGCCCTGGCCGATCACTTCGGTCTTGGCCGCCTCGACAAAGCCGGGGTGAAGCAGCTTGTCCAGGTCCCTGGGTTTGACGCGCATGAGGGCCTGGGCCTGGGTGATGAGCCCTTCTTTGGCCATCTCGACGGCGATCCTGACGGCGGCGGCGGTGGTGCGTTTGCCGCTGCGCGCCTGGAGCATCCACAGGCGGCCTTGCTGGATGGTGAACTCCAGGTCCTGCATGTCCTTGTAGTGGCGTTCCAGGGTGGCGCAGACCTGGCGGAATTGCTTGTAGGCGGTGGGCAGCTGGTCGTTGAGCTTGGTTACCGGCTCGGGGGTGCGGATGCCGGCCACCACATCCTCGCCCTGGGCGTTGATCAGGTATTCGCCGTAGAGCTTCTTTTCGCCGGTGGAGGGATTGCGGGTGAAGGCCACCCCGGTGGCGCAGTCGTCGCCCATGTTGCCGTAGACCATGGATTGGACATTGACCGCGGTGCCCCAGTTGTGGGGGATGCCCTCTAATTCGCGGTACTTGATCGCCCGCGCCCCGTTCCAGGAGCTGAAAACCGCGCCGATGGAGCCCCACAACTGCTCGACCGGGTTCTCGGGGAAGGGTTTGCCCAGGCGGCGCTGGATCTCGGCCTTGAATTCGGCGACCAACTCCTTGAGGTCAGCGGCGCTCAACTCGGTATCCAGCCGGACCTTGCGGGCGTGTTTCTTGTGTTCGATCAGGGCCTCGAAGGGGTCGGTTTCCTTGCCCTCGGGGCGCAGGCCCATGACCACGTCCCCGTACATCTGCACAAAGCGGCGGTACACGTCGTAGCAGAAGCGCTCGTTGCCCGAACGGGCGATGAGGCCCTGGATGATCTGGTCGTTGAGACCCAGGTTGAGCACGGTCTCCATCATGCCGGGCATGGAGGCCCGGGCCCCGGAGCGCACCGAGAGCAGCAGGGGGTTCTTGGAATCGCCGAAACGAGCGCCCATGGTCTGTTCCACGTCCCGGAGGGCGCTTTCGGCCTGTTTCTTCAGTTCAGCCGGATAACTCTTGCCGTGCTGATAGTAGTAGGTGCAGACTTCGGTGGTGATGGTGAAACCGGCGGGAACGGGCAAGCCCAGGAGGGACATCTCGGCCAGGTTGGCCCCCTTGCCGCCCAACAGGTTGCGCATCGAGGCGTCACCGGCGGTTTTGGGGGTACCAAATAGATAGATGTATTTCTGCGCCATGGGAGCGGACACTTTCTATGATGAATGCAAAGAGAGAGGATGCACCGGCAGGTGGCCGGAGAAGCAGTGCTGGACAGTTTTGGGGGAAATCGGCCTCGTTGAGGGGGTAATATATTGAAAGGAACTGGCCGATGCAAGAGACTTCACGCCCATACTTTTTCCCACTGCCGGCTGGCCGCCGAGCGGTAGATAGCCAGGGCGATACGCAGCTCGCCAAGGGCCTGTTCGGGGCCGGCATCCAGGGCCTTGCCGTCGAGCACGGCGCGGGCGAAATCCTCCAGTTCCGGACCAAAAGACTTGGCGTATCCTTGGGGTTCCATGAGGATTCGGCCCTGGCGATGCTGGGCGTCGTAGAGGCGCATGCCCCCGCCAAAGGAGCCGTCGATCACCAGTTCCCCCTTGGTGCCGGTGATGCGCCACCAGGGTTCGGGGCCCATGGCGGTGGCCACCATCAGGGCGTCGAAGCCGGCCACGGTGCCCGATTGAAAGCGGAAGAGGGCCCGCACCAGGGACTCGCCCTCCATTTGTTTGAGGGGGTGGCCGGTGACGGCGACCAGTTCGTCGATCTCGCCCAGCCACATGCGCAGGGGCCGCATCCAGTGGGAGCCCCCGTCGATGGTGATGCCCCCGCCGGCGCGCGACTGCTCGTAGCGCCAGGGCTTTTTCTCCTTGAACCAGTACTCGTCGAACTCGCAGACAAAGGCGGCGCGGGCAGTGATGACTTCACCGAGGTCGCCGCTCTGGATCACCTCCTGGGCCTTGACGACTTCGGGCCAGTACTGGGCGTTTTCGGCCATCATGAAGACGGTGCCGGCCTGTTTGGCGGCCGCCAGGATGCGGGCGCAGCCCTCGAGGGTGGGGGCCATGGGTTTTTCCAGTAGCACGTGTTTGCCGGCGGCAAAGGCCTTGAGGGCGCAGCGCTCGTGTAAGTCGTGGGGAAGCATGATGTCCACGGCGTCGAACTCGCCCTGGGCGAGCGCCTCGTCCAGCGAGGTGAAGACCTTGGCGCCGGTTTCGGCGGCGAATTTCTCGGCCTTGGTGCGGTCGGTGTCGATGGCAGCGGTGACCTGGATGCGGGGGACGCGTTCTTTGATGCCATCGAGGTGGTAGCGGGCGATAGCGCCGCAGCCGAGCAGGGCGAGTCTGAGGGTATCGGACATGATACTAGGCTCCTGGGTTGGGGGCAAACAGGCAGAAAATACAACGCGAAGGGGAGGGAGGCAACTGCATCAATTGATTGTGGAGGAATAGTCGAAATGGATAGATTAGGGGCCTATCCTTACGGAGGGATGAGATAATGACCAAGTGGCTTGCAGTGGTGGTGGGGTTAGCGTGGACCGGGACGCTGTTGGCACAACAGGGGAGTGTGGCGGGGAAGGTGGAAGACGACACCGGCCAGCCCCTGGTGGGGGCCAACGTGGCGGTCAAGAGCAAGGCAATCCCCGGGGGCAGAGGGGTGAGCACCGACGGGAAAGGGCAGTACCAGATACTGGAGTTGGCCCCGGGAACCTACGAAGCCACGGCTTCCTATGTGGGCCACCAGGGGATCATCCAGCAATTAGAGGTGAAGGCCGGGCCCCCGGTGCGGCTCGACTTTGTGCTTAAGGCCACCACCATCCTGCTAGAACAGAGCGTGGTCTCCGCCTCCCGCAGCCAGGAAAAGGTCCTGGAGGCACCGGCCTCGGTGGCCGTGATCGAGGGCTCCGAGATCCGCAGCCGGCCCGTGCTTTCGGTAGCCGAACACATCAAGAACGTGCCGGGGGTGGATTTTGCGCGCACCGGCCTGGTGCAGAGCAGCGCGGTGGTCCGGGGTTTCAACAACGCGTTCTCTGGGGCGCTGATGGTGCTTACCGACAACCGCCTGGCCCACGTGCCTTCGCTGCGCCTCAATGCGTACAATTTTATCCCGGTAGTCAACGACGACATCGAGCGCATCGAGGTGGTGCTGGGCCCCGGCTCAGCCCTCTACGGCCCCAACAGCGCCAATGGGGTGATGCACATCATCACCCGCTCGCCCCTTTCTTCCCAGGGGACCTCGGTGCGTTTGGGCGGCGGGGAGCATAGCCTGCGCCAGATCGCCGTGCGGCACGCCGGGCTGGTGAACGCCAAGCTGGGCTACAAGGTCTCGGCCCAGTACTACGCCGGCACCGACTGGAAGTACCAGGACCCGGTGGAGGAAGAGGCCAGAACGGCCAATCCCGCGCTCAAGTCCCGCGACTACGACCTAGAGCGGCAGAGCGTCGAGGTGCGCCTCGATTACCGGCCGAAGGCTGAGCTGACCACCATCGCCGCTTTCGGCCACAACCTCGGCAGTTACATCGAGATGACCGGGCTGGGCGCGGCCCAGGCCAAGAACTGGGCGTACAACTACGGACAGTTGCGCCTGCTCTACCGCAACTGGTTCGCCCAGGTTTTCCGCAACTGGAGCGACGCGGGCGACACCTATCTGCTGCGCAGCGGCGCAGATATTGTGGACAAGTCCAGCCTGACTGCCTTCCAGGTGCAGCACACGGCGGCCCTGGGCAGCCGGCAGCGTTTTGTCTACGGTATCGACGCGCTGCTGACCCGGCCCGATACCGACGGCACCATCACCGGCCAGAACGAAACCGACGACAACACCAATGAGCTCGGCGGGTATCTGCAGAGCGAAACGGCCCTGCACCACCAGGCCGACCTGGTGCTGGCCCTGCGCTACGACGACCACAACCGCATCGGCAAGGGCGAATGGTCGCCCCGGGCCGCGCTGGTCTTTGGAGATATATTCAAAAGTTGTGGATGGCCGGGGACAAAAAAAGAGCGTATCCTGAGTATGTCACCATCACTCACTGCCCTTTGGCGAGGGCGAAAGGATACGCTCATGGAAGAATATACTGTAGCTACGGTGCAGCAGCTAACCCAAG